>NZ_JBEYTS010000015.1:0-60132 GCF_040643155.1 Streptomyces sp. NPDC047453
GCGTCAACGGCCCCCTGCCGCCGTACAGCTTCGTCGAACCCGGCCCCGCCGAACCCGCGAGCACCACGGCCGGAGCCGACACAGGAGCGGGGTGAGACGACGTCCTCGCCCGGGTGAAGGCCGCGTAGCGGGCCGGCCCGCGTCACCCCTGAGCCGCTGATCCGGATCGTCGTCGCGCTCGTCGCCATCGGTCTGCCGGCGAGGTCAGTGCACGCGGAACGGGCGCGCTCGCTCGGCGTTGAGGGCCAGTCCCAGGCCGGGCTCTCCGCCACGGCCGACCGTAAGGGCACCTCCCGCGGGGTCCAGCACGCCGTCGAAGAGGAGCCGTTCGATACGAACGTGGTCGTGGAACCACTCCAGGTGCCGCAGGTTGGGGACGGCGGCGGCGACATGGGCGTGGGCGTGCGGTGCGCAGTGGCCGGAGATGTCCAGGCCGTGGGCCTGGGCGAGGGCGGCGACGCGTAGCCAGACGGTGACGCCGCCGCATCGGGTCACATCGGCCTGGAGACAGTCGACGGCACCGGCGGCCAGCATGTGGGCGAAGTACGGGAGCGCGTAGCCGTACTCCCCCGCCGTGACCTCGGGAGTGATCCGACCGCGCAGGGCGGCGAGCGTGTCGAGGTGGTCGGAGGAGACGGGTTCCTCGAACCACGTCACTCCCTCGTCGGCGAGCGCGGCGGCCACCCGCACGGCTTGCTTGGCGCTGTAGCCGCCGTTGGCATCCACGTACAGGTCGGCCGCATCGCCGATGCCGGCGCGGGCCCGCGCCACACGCCGCCGGTCACGGCTTTCGCGCTGTCCCCAGGACTCCCCGATCTTGATCTTGACGCGGGGAATGCCCTCCTCCTCGACCCAGCCCCGTAGTTGCCGGTCCTGCCGAGGGTCGTCATAGGTGGTGAAGCCTCCGCTGCCGTACACGGGTACGTCCTCGCGCGTCGCGCCGATGAGCTGGACGAGGGGGAGGCCGAGCATCCGGGCCTTGGCGTCCCACAGGGCGATGTCGACGGCGGAGACGGCCTGTGCCGCGATGCCGGGCAGACCGGCGTTGCGTACGGCGCGTTGCATGGCCTCGTTCAGGTACGGCACGTCGAAGATGCTGGTGCCGGTGACCACGTCGGCGAGCAGGTCGTCGACGACGCGCGCTGTCGCCGCGGGGGCGTAGGTGTAGCCGAGCCCGGTGACGTCGCCGCAGCGGACGGTGGCGAGGACGAGGGTGGTGCTGTCCCAGGCGAACGTCCCGTCCGCTTCGGGCCCGTCGGTCGGAACCGTGTAGACGGCACTGTCCAGCCGGTCCACGGCCTGCTTCCCGGTCACCGATGCTCCTCGGCGTCGCATCTGTCCACTGGCCGACCGAGTACCCCTGGCTCGTCGTCTACAGTCGGAATTGTGGTGCTGAGCGAGGGAACGTACGGGTTCGGATCGCCGTCCGGTCGGCTGCTGATCAGGACCAGCCGCGCGGGGCTCGGGCGGAAGGCAGGGCACGATCTCACGCTCGAAGCCACCCGGTGGTCCGGGGAGGCGGTGGTCGTCACGGGTGATCCCGGGAAGTCGTCGGTGACCGTGACGGTCGAGGCGGGATCGTTGACGGTCCGGGAGGGGACGGGAGGGCTCAAGCCCCTCACCGACGCCGACAAGGCGGAGATCAAACGACTGCTGGAGGGCGAGGGCCTGCTGCACACCGCGCAGCACCCCGTCATCGCCTTCCGCTCCACGAGCGTCACGGGAACGCCGGAGTCCTTCGAGATCACGGGAGACCTCACGATCAAGGGCCGGAGCCATCCGGTGACCGTGCACGGGGGCGGCGACGGGGACGGAATGGTGTGCGGCTGGGCCACCGTCACCCAGTCCACCTGGGGGATCAAGCCGTACAGCGCGTTCCTGGGTGCGCTGAAACTGGCCGACGACGTCCGGATCGAGTACGCGGTGACCGGACTCGAACCGCCCCCCGGTCCCGGGCCTGCCGCCGAGCAGCCATAAAGGGCCGACACGCGCACTCCCGGCGTCGCCGGCCCTACATGGGCTTGCCGTGGACGACCGAGACGATGAACAGGACCACGATGCACAGCACGACGGCGGCGAAGACGGGCCAGCCGCGTCCGCCGTCCTCGCCGGGCCGCCCGCCCGTTCCCTCGGCGGCCAATGCCGGGGAGGAGGCCACATGGCGCCAGCCGTGGCAGGCGGCGCAGGGCCGGGACGGGAAGGGGACCCGGACGTTCCGGCTGCTCAGCCCCATGGTGGGGAAGGTGGCCCGGACACCGGGCGAGGTGGGCGTCAGTCCGTGCAGGTAGATGGCGGTGCGCTGATGATCGAGGATCGCCGAGCGGTCGTCGTCGGGGTGTGCCAGCGCGGTCACGACCTGGGCCGTGGCCAGGGCGACGAGCTGGATGTCCACCCGGGCACCGCGGGCCGCCTGGGTGTCGGCGGTCCCCTGCCGGAAGGCCACCGCGCACTCGTAACAGGGTGTACGCCTGCCGGGGAGCACCCACAGGATCTCGCCGACCTCGGCGTCACGGATCCTGGGGTCCACCCAGACCGCCGGATACACCGCGGGCCTGCCGACCGCGAGGGCCACGCGGTTGACGTGGCGCTGGCACACGGCGGAGTCGGTCGCCGCCACCACCACGTCCGCGCCGCCCACCAGCGACCGCTGCTCGTCCGCGGGCAACGCGAGGAAGTCCGCGTGATGGCCGGTGGCGTCGCAGGAGGGGAAGTCGCGACGGATCTTCGCAGCCAGTGCCAGGGCTTTGGGCCGGTCCAGGGCGGGGGCACCGAGCGGGTGGCGGATCAGGTTCTCCACCGCGAGGGTGTCGGGGTCGACCAGCCGGAGCGGGCTGAATCCGATCCGGGCGAGTTCCTCGGCGAGGAATCCGCCGACCGCTCCCGCGCCGACGATCAGCACCGCTCCCGTACGCCGGTGGTGGCGCGCCCAGACGCGGTCCTCGGGCAAAGCGGTCAATCGAAGGTCCAGCGAGCCACGCGAACCGGGCCGGGCCCGGTCTGCTCGTCGCGGTCGGAATCCTCCTCCGGCCTCAGCTCCCCGGTGTCGGCGTCGAGGAACCACTGACGCTCACTGGCGCGTTCCTGTTCCTCCGTCAGTTCGACCTTCTGCAGGGTCTCCGGTGCTGTACCCACGAGAATCCCTCCCGCCTGGTCTCTTGAGGTTCCTGCATCGCCCTTTCCACGCTACGCGCCGGTATGGGCGCCGCATCCCGGGAGCGGAGCGACCGGCAGCGTACGGCTGGTCGGCCCCCTCCCGGGCCGGATCAGTCCTGCGTGGGCGACCGGACGAGCTTGATGCCGACCCCCAGCAGGCGTACCGCCGTTCCGACACCGCAGAGGTCGGCCAGGGCGAGGAGCGCCGGTTCGGCGGCCGGCAGCAGAAGCCGCAGACCGCGCTCGGTCACGGCGGGCACAGAGAGCCGGGGCAGCGTGATGGTGATCGTCATGAGGCACCTCCGCCTGATCGGCACCCTCAGCGCACCGGCGGCGACCACGATCGCCGCGCGGCACCTCGAGTCGAGGCAGGCCGTCAGGCGGCGGTACGGTGCCCGCCGGACGCCTCGGGTGCGACGGAATGGGAGCTGGGACTACTGCTGCAGGGACTCATCCCGTTCACCTCCTCGGGCTCGCGGCGGACACATCCGGCAGGGGTGAGGCACACCCTCCGCCCAGCGTACGACCGCTCCCGACACGATCGCCTGCCGAAGCCCTCCCCCGCTGCTCCGGGGCGCTGGCGGGCCCAGCGTCTCCCGGCGCGCGTCGGCGCGGCCCGGGCGATGTGCTCGCCCGAGCCGCGCCGGTCGGCTCGCCCGGCCCCTCACGGGTTGCGGGGCGGGGCGGTTCCGGTGGTGGAGGAGGTGGAGGGTGTGGAGGACGCGGCGGTGGTGGGAGCGGCCGGGGACTCCTCGGGCCGCAGCACGCACAGGGCCCAGATGATGAACCCGGAGAACGCGATCATCACGACCGCCCAGACCGGGTAGTACGGCAGGGACAGGAAGTTGGCGAGGATGATCAGCCCGGCGATCGTCACACCGGCCACGCGCGCCCACATCGCCGTCTGGAACAGCCCGATGCTGACGATCACGGCGAGCACCCCGAGGACGAGGTGGATCCAGCCCCAGCCGGTGAGGTCGTACTGGAAGACGTAGTTGCGCGTGGTGACGAAGACGTCGTCCTGGGCGATGCCCATGATCCCGCGGAAGATGTCGAGCACTCCGGCGATCATCAGCATGACGGCGGCGAAGGCCGTCAGGCCGGTGGCCCATGCCTGCTTCGCCGGATGCGGCCGTGCGGTGTGGGTCGCGGTCATCTTCTCCCTCGTTTCGTCTCGTCCGGCGTGTTCATCGACGGCCGGGAGTGGAGCTGACGGAGCTGTCGGGGCTCTCGGGGGTGGAGGTCACGGAGGTGGCGCGCCCCTCGGGGACGCCGCTGGTCAGGATCATCTCCTTGGCCCGGGCGAACTCCTCGTCGGTGATGTCTCCACGGGCGCGCAGGTCGGACAGCCGGGCGAGTTCGTCGACCTTGGACCCGCCCCCGCCGCCTGCCGCGGTCTGCCGGATGTAGGCGTTGAAGGCCTCCTGCTGCTCACGCGCCTGTGCGATCTCCCGGCGGCCCATGCTCTTGCCGCGGGCGATGACGTAGACGAGGACGCCGAGGAACGGCAGCACGATGCAGAACACCAGCCACCCGGCCTTGGCCCAGCCGTTCAGGCCGTCGTCGCGGAAGATGTCGAGGATGACCCGGAAGAGCAGGACGAACCACATGATCCACAGGAAGAACCAGAGCATTGTCCAGAAGGCGCTCAGCAGCGGGTAGTCGTACGCGACGTTCATCTGCGTGCTCATTTCTCTTCTCCGTCCCGGGCCTGTGCCCGGGCACGCTGTCTGCCCCCTGTCAGCGTGCGCACGGCAAGGCCCGGGCGCCTCACCCGATGCGGGTGACCGTGCGGCGCCGCCGTGGTGCCTCGCCGCGCGGCCCTGGGGCTCGGGGGCTCAGGACGTCGCGGGGCGTACGCCGCCGGATCCCGCGGAGTCGGCGGGACCCGTGGCCGAGGCGAGGACGGCCAGGAGGATCAGGACGGCGAGGACGACGCACAGGACGAGTGCGACGACCGCGACCGTGGGGTGGTTCCAGAGCACCAGGGCGAGCGCGCCGGCCGCGATGACGACGCCGGTGGTCCACTTCCGGTGGGCGTCCAGCCAGTGTCCGGCCGTGCCGGTGTGCACTCCGGCACGGCCGAGTGCCTCGCCGGCTGCGCCGGTGCTCCGCCGGGCCAGCGTCCGCACCCCGCCAGCCGCGCGTCCCGGGCCGTACAGGTAGGCGGCCAGCGCCGTGATCACGGCGACGACCAGGAGGGTGCGCGCGCTGTCGCGGAGGAACCGCACCAGGGTGTCGTAGATGACCGCGGCGGCGTCCGGGGGCAGTGTGGTCGGCGGGACGGAACCGAGGTAGACCCGGCGGGCCACGGCCAGGGCGATGAGCAGGACGATCATCATCGCGCCCACGCCGATGGCCGTGACCTGCAACATCAGCCGGTGCGACGGAGCCGTCCACACGGTCAGCGCGGCGAGCACGATGGTCACCACGGGCAGCCAGACGCCGACGATGTCGAGCAGCCGCATGGCGTCCTGGGCCTTGCTCAGCTTCTCGGTCCTGAACAGCGTGATCGAACGGTCGGGTGCGGGTATGACCGAGGCCTTCCGGAAGCCGGCGCGCTCCAGCTCGTGCTTGACCTGGTCGACGACGACCCCGATGTCCAGTTGCATGGTGTCGCCCTGGGCCCGTACGGCGCCCTTCTGATTTCCGGTGAGGACGTTCATCAGCGCCATCTGCGCCCGCCTGTTGGCGGTCACCCAGACCTCTTCGAAGACGTCGCTGGTGATGACGCGCTTGACGACACGGTGCACCACGTCGGTGACGGCACTGCGCAGCGGGCCGGTCAGCACGGTGGAGCTTTCGACGACGCGCGGCGAGGCCCCGGACTTCCTGAGGGCGTCGGTCAGCGCCGCGGTCACCGCGTTCACGTCGATGTTGTCGACGACTCGCTTGGTCAGCCGGTCGGTCACGGCGTTCTGCACGGCCGGTTCGCGGGCCAGGGGTGTGACGGTCTGGACGTAGCGGTCCGTGTCGGCGACCGTGTCGTGCACCCAGGCCGCGACGATGGCCAGGGGGGCGAACACCAGCGTCACCACCAGCAGGACCGTGGCGCCCGCCCGGCGCAGCCTCCGTTGCTTGACCGCGGCGGTCCGGCGGAGCCGTTCGTACTCGGCGTACTCCGCGGGGGTCAGGGAGCGCCGGGGCTCCCCTGCGCTCCCCCGGGCCGGCGGGACGGGGGCGTCGGCGGGGGCCATGGATCCTCCTTGGTCGTCGTGTGCGGGGCAGCGCGCCACACGGCGTGCGCACGGTGTGAACCGCTCGTACGGGGACCGCCCGGACGGGGGCTGGACGGCCGAGGGCTGGACGGCGGGCGTGCTCCCCCGGACCGGCGCGGCGGGCGGACTACGAGGGGGGCTCAGGGGGCTCAGACCATGGCCGCGGGCCCCGACGGGGTCCCCGTGGCGGCCCTGCGCAGCGCCGACCGCCAGGCGAAGGCGACGCCCAGCTCGACCAGGCCGAGCAGCACGAGCCACAGGCCGAGCAGCCGGGTCAGCACCAGGGCCGACTGCGTGGGCAGCGCCAGCACCACGATGCCCGCGACGATGCCGAGCGCCGCCGCGCCGAGGAGCACGCCGCGGTGGGGCAGGCTCCGGAAGGCGAGCGCCGTGTAGGCGGTGAGCATGCCGGACAGCAGCCAGACGATCCCGACGATCAGCGAGAGCGCGGCGATCGTCTGCAGCGGGTGCCTCAGGCACAGCACCCCGGCGAGGACGAACAGCACCGCGACCAGCAGCCGCGGCAGGCGCTCGCCGTGCTCCTCCCGGGAGAACGCGGCGACGAACCGGAACGCGCCGGTCACGAGCAGGTACAGCCCGATCACGATAGCCAGGACGTGCAGGGTCTCGTTCGGCCAGGCGAGCACGATGATCCCCGGCACCAGCGTCGCCAGCGCCGAGCCCAGGAGCCAGGACCACGAACTGCCGAGGCCCGCCAGCATGTCGGCGGGGTCGCCCGCCGGGTGGGGGCCCGTCCCGCCGGGCCTGTGTTCCGTTCCGGCATGCGATGCCGAACCACGCGACACGGTCATGGCTCCTCCTCGCGGGGATCGGTTGCAGGTCGCTGCCGGACCGCCGACGGGACGGTGTGCGGGGACCCGTACGCCAGCGTCCCGCGGGTCGGTGTCCCACGGGTCACCCATGGGGGGTGATCCGTCCCCCGCGCTGCCGCGTTGATCTGGATGCGGACCTGTGCGCGCGTTTCCCGGACAGCGGAACCGGAGGGACACGAGATGAGCGACTCGGCAGCTCCTCGCACCCCGGACACCGCGGGGAGGCGCCCACCGCGGCGGGACCGGGAGCAGCATGTGCCCCGGTCGGCGGCCGTCCTGGTGCTCGCTCGCTCGGTGCTCGTCACGGCCGGTCTGGTGACGGCGTACTACCTGCTGCCGATGGACGGCCGGGCCTCGGCCACCACGGTGATCCTGCTCGGGCTGGGGCTGTTCGGTGTCGCGCTGTTCTTCGCGTGGGAGGTGTGGTCCATCGCCCGCTCGCCGTACCCCCGGCTGAAGGCCGTGGAGGCGCTGGCGATCACGCTTCCGCTCTTCCTGCTGCTGTTCGCCGGCGCCTACTACCTCCTGGACCACTCCGACCCCAGCTCCTTCACCGAGCCGCTGACCAGGACGGACGCCCTGTACTTCGCGCTGACCACGTTCACCACCGTCGGGTACGGCGACATCACGGCGCGGTCGCAGACGGGGCGGGTGCTGGCCATGCTCCAGATGACCGGCGGGCTGCTGCTCGTGGGTGTCGCGGCACGGGTGCTGACGGGTGCGATCCAGACGGGTCTGCGCCAGCAGCACCGCGACCGGCCGCCCGGGTAGCTCACTCCGGGACGCGGCGCATCTCCAGGACCCGCAGGCCCAGTGACTGGCAGCGGGCCAGCAGCCCGTACAGGTGCGCCTCGTCCACGACGGGTCCGAACAGGACGGTCTGACCGGACATCACCACGTGGTCCAGCTCCGGGAATGCCTTGGTCAGCGTCTCCGACATATGCCCGTCGACGCGGATCTCGTAGCGCATCAGCCGCTCCCACGGTGGCCTGGGGACGGGCGTACCACGCCCCCTGTCCGAGGGTCCGCCCGGCCGGGCCGCCCGGGCCTCACCCGGCGCAGGTGATACGGCAGGTGCGTGCCTCCCGTGTCAGTGGGTGAGGACGACCTTGAACACGAGGATCAGCAGCCCGATCACCAGGTTGACCGCTGCCGTGCCCGCGACCAGGCCCCACGAGGCGCCGGCCCGGCGCGCCGCGGCCGCCGACCAGCCCACCTGGCCGGCCACGGCCACGGCGAGCGCTAGTGCTGTGGCCGGAAAGGTTTGCCGGGAAGCTCGCGGCGTCCGGTGCTGGGGGTACCTCCCACGCCGTTCAGGCTGTGGGGGAGCATCGCAAGGCGGAGCGTCGCCCGCGTACTGGATGTACTCGGGTGATGCGACAACGCGGCGTGGGGGTACCCCCGGCCGAAGGCTGAGGGAGTGCCGTGCCGGGCGTCGCGAGCCGGCGAACCTTTCCGCTCGCAGCACTAGCGGATCGGCATGCCCGACAGGTCCAGGCCGAACAGCGGGCTGACGGTCAGCGCGAGGGCGGGCGGCAGGGCCGCCTCGGCGATCGGCCACTCGTCGCGGCACACGTGCAGGACGGTGCCGCGATCCGGGTGGCGCTGGGCCAGGCGGGCACCGAACAGCTGGGCGTGCACGTGCCCGAGCCAGAACACCAGGCCGGTGAGCACCAGCAACAGTGCCAGTTGCAGCCGCGGGAAGTATTCCGGTACCCCGGCGCCGACCACCACGGAGGCGGCGAGCATGGACCCGTACACCCCGCCGGTGTAGTCGGTGTGGGCCCGTCGCAGGCGGTTCACAGCAGGCGCAGGTCGCGGGCCCGGTGCACCGCTTCGTTGCGCCGGTTGACGCCGAGCTTGCGGTACACGCTCTTGAGGTGGGTCTTGACGGTGTTGACCGACACGAACAGGTCCGCGGCGATCTCCTCGGTCGTCATCATCAGCGCGAGCCGCTGGAGCACGTCCCGCTCGCGGCCGCTGAGCCGGTCGACGACCAGGGCGGGCGGGCGGCCCGTCCCCGGCTCGGTCCCGGGCGGGGGACCCGGGCGGGCCGGCGGCCGGGGGAACGCGTCCGTGTCCAGCAGGCGGCGCAACCACGGTCCGGCCTCGTGGAAGGGGCGCCGCAGCCGCTCGTTGCGGGCCTCCAGCAGTGCGCGGGTCGCCAGCCGGCGCGCGGTGGCGTGGTCGCCCTGCCGGCCGGTGGCCTCGGCACGCACGAGCAGGGCCCGGACCGTGACGGCGGGACCGCTGCGCTGCCCGGCGGGAAGCGCGTCGAGCAGGTCCAGGGCGGTGCCCGGGTCACCGGCGGCGAGGTGGGCGCGGGCGGCCGCCACCGTGCAGGCGGCGTCGTGACCCACGGCGTCCTCCAGCACCTTCACGGCCAGCTCGGGGCGGCCCTCGGCGAGATGGGCCGCGGAGACGACGAGCGCGGTGTGGGCTTCGGCCCAGGGTGAGGCCACGGCGGCGGGGACGGCCGAATCGGCGGTCTCCAGGGCGGCCCCGGCCTCTCCGCGGGCCAGTTGGAGCCGTGCCCGCGCGATGACCAGGCCGGCGGCCGCCACGGGATCCCACGGCACCGGCTGCGGGGCCGTCGCCCGGTCCAGCAGGGCCTGGGCCTCCCCCAGTTCGTCACGGTCGACGGCCAGCGCGGCCAGCACCAGGTGGCCGAGTCCGGAGCCGGTCGGCTCGGTCAGGCTGAACCGTTCCGCGTCGGCGAGTGCCGCCACGACCTTGCGTTCCGCGCGCGTGGGCCAGCCGGTCAGGTAGTCGATGAGCGCGAGCTGGCTCAGGGACTCCTCCCGGGGCAGCGCCGTGGCCCCGTCGGAGCCGGCCGCCGCGGCGGACAGCGCGGCCCTGGCGTCCTCGAAGCGTCCCGCCCACAGGCGGGCGGCGCCCAGGTGGGTCTGCAGCAGGGCGGCGAGTTCGGGGTGCTTGTCCAGGAGTTCGGCGGGGAGGTCCTGTTGCAGCTCCCGCGCCGTCCGGGCGGCGTGTTCGGCCCGGCCCGGGGCGCCGGTCAGCCGGGCGGCGAGGATGTCCAGGAGGGTGAAGCTGAGCCGGGCCGCCGCCATGTTGGCACCGGCGCGGGCCAGTTCTCGACGGGCGTGTTCCAGGTGCGGGAAGGCGTGGCCGAGGTCGCCGTCGGACAACTCGCGCGCCGCGCGGACGAGGTCGGCCTCGGGGCCGGTGGTCTCGGGGGTCATCCGCGAGAACAGCTCGCCCAGGTCCCCGGAGCGCAGGCCGGTGAAGAACTCCCCGATCGCGAGGTCGTCCACCAGGGCGCGGGCGGTGAACCGCCAGTCGCCGGCCGCGGCGCCGTGGGCGAGCGTCTCGGGCAGCGGCCCGGTGTGCCGCAGCCACTCGGCGGCCCTGCGGTGCAGTTCGGTCTCCAGGTTGGGGAACCGCACCCGCAGGTGCGCCGCGAGGATCTCCGCGAAGAGCGGGTGGAGGCGGTACCAGGAATGGCCGAGGTGCTCCACGAACGCGTTCGCCCGGTGCAGCTCGGCCAGGATGGGTTCGGCGTCCCGACGGCCTGCGAGCGCGTTGGCCAGGTCGGGGCAGAACCGGTCCAGGACGCTGACCCGCAGCAGCAGGTCCTGGGTCGGGGCCGGCTGTCTCTTGAGCACCTCGGCCAGCAGGAAGTCGGCGATCGTGCTCTGTCCGGCCTCGAACTCCTTGAGGTAGGTCTCCGGGTCGCTGCTCTGCTGCGCGGCCAGGGCGCACAGCCGCAGGCCCGCCGCCCAGCCCCGGGTGCGCTCGACGAGCGCGCGGGCCGCGTCGCGGCCGAGCCGCAGCCCGTGCAGTTCGAGCAGGGTCCCCGCCTCTTCCGGGGTGAAGGCCAGTTCCGCGTCCCTGATCTCGGTCAGGGTGCCGTCCGCGCGGTAGCGGTGCAGGGGCAGCGTCGGTTCGGTGCGGGTGACGAGGACCAGGTGCATGCCCTGTCCGGCGTGGTGCAGGACGAAACCGAGCTGATCGGCGATCTCCGGTGCGGTCACCCGGTCGTACTCGTCGAGGACGACGACCACGGGCCGGTCGCGGCCGTTCAGCCGCGCGGCGAGCCGGGCGAGCAGGCCGTGGTCCACCACTCCGGCCTCGGCCGGGCAGCCGACGTCGCGGATCTCGTGCGCCCCGCACGCGCGCAGGGCCTCCAGCAGGTAGGCCCAGAAGACTCCGGGTGCCTGGTCGGTGGTGCCCGCGGTGAGCCAGGCCACCGGCCGTTCCAGGTGGGCGGCCCAGTCGGCGACCAGCAGCGTCTTGCCCGCACCCGCGCCGCCGTTGACCATGGTCAGTGGTGTGGCCAGTGCCTGGTCCAGGTGATCGAGCAGGCGCTGCCGACGCAGGAACGTGGCCGGCGGTACCGGCACGGCGAACCGGGTTCGCAGGAACGGGTCGCCCAGGGGATCGAGGCCCGCGGCCGTCGGCCCGGGACTGTTGTCGCCGCATTCGAACACCGCGCTCACCACCACCGGTCATGTCATGGGCAGCGCTTCTCCCGCTCAGGATCTCAGTGATCGCCCGTACGCGCGCGTCGCGAGGGGGCACGGCGGCCCGACGTCGTACGGCAGGCCCCCGGGAACGCGTGCCGTGCAACCTTGTCGCAACCTCCGTGCTGCTTGCCTGGGTCCGGCTTCTTCTTCCGCGGCGGCGAAGGACGGCGACGATGTACGAGGAGATCCCCCGTGTGGAGTTCACCCCCGCGGCGGCCGGCCTGGTGCGGCGGCTGAGCGAGGCGCACGGGCCGCTGATGTTCCACCAGTCCGGCGGCTGCTGCGACGGAAGCGCGCCGATGTGCTACCCGGACGGCGAGTTCCGTACCGGGGGTTCGGACGTGCTGCTCGCGGAACTGGAGGTCGAGGGGGTGGACCGGCCGGTTCCGTTCTGGATGTCGCGCAGCCAGTACGAAGTGTGGAGCCACACCCGGCTCATCGTCGACGTGGTGCCCGGACGGGGCAGCGGTTTCTCCCTGGAGGCACCCGAGGGAGTGCGCTTCCTCATCCGCTCCCGTGTCATCGAGGCCTGAGCCCCGCACCGGACATCACGTTCCGGAACACAGGGCGCGGTTCCGGTACGGCGGCAGAACCACACGTTCGGAGGACACGTCTCCCGCACGGCCTGACCCTCCGCTGCGCCACACTTGCGGCCGAAAGCCGCGAAGTGGGCGTGGCGGAGGAGGACGACGATGGCCATTTCCATCTCTGTGGTGCTGCTGCTTCTGCTCCTTGCGGTGATCTTCGTGCGCAACTGCGCGCTGAAGTTCTCGCACGCCCTGGTCTGCGTCCTGCTCGGCTTCTTCCTTGCGGGTACGAGCATGGCGCCCACCATTCACGAGGGCCTGATCGCCACGGCGCAGATCGTCGGCAGCCTGCACCCCTGACGCCCGGCCCGGGGGTCAGGGCGCTTCGAGGCCGACCAGCCGGGCCAGCGCCTCGCGGTGGGCGCCCGCGGTGCCGTACGCGATCGAGTCCGCCTTGGCCCGCTTCAGGTACAGGTGGACCGGATGCTCCCAGGTCATGCCGATGCCGCCATGCAGTTGCAGCGCCTCCTCGGCCGCGTGGACGGCGACGGGCCCCGCGTAGGCCTGGGCGACGGCGACCGCCACGTCGGCGTCCTCCTCCCTGGCGAGCGCGTCGGCCGCGGACCGGGCGGCGGCGCGGAGGCCGGCGACCTCCAGCCACAGCTGGGCGAGCCGGTGCTTGAGCGCCTGGAAGCCGCCGACGGGCCGGTTGAACTGAGTGCGCTCCTTCAGGTAGCGCACGGTCTCGGTCAACGTCCAGTCGGCGAGGCCGAGTTGTTCGGAGACGAGCAGTCCGGCGCCGGCCCGCAGCGCCCGGTGCACGGCGGGCCCGGCGTCGCCCAGCCGGCGGCCCCGTACGGCGTCGAGGGAGACGGCCGCGAGCGGCCGGGTCAGGTCCAGCGACACCTGCGGGGTGATGGTGGCGTCGTCCGCGTCGACGGCGTAGAGCGCGCCGTCCTCCGCGGGCACGAGCAGCACGTCGGCGACCGCCGCGTCCGCGATGCCCGTCAACTCCCCGTGCAGCAGCCCGGATTCCAGCCGTACAGTCCTGAAGGCGCCCGGCGCGGTGTGCAGCCCGACCGCGAGGGCGCCGATCGCACGACCGGTCGCCAGGCGGGACAGGAGCCCGACGCGGTCCTCGCCCGTGCAGGCCAGCAGCGCCTCGGTGGCGACCACGGCGCTGGTGAGGTACGGGACGGGAGCCACCGCGCGGCCCAACTCCTCCAGGACTACGGCCGCTTCGCGGTGTGAGGCGCCCTGGCCGCCGTGCTCCTCGGGCACCAGCAGACCGGCCAGGCCCATGCCGTCGGCGAGCGTCTTCCACAGCGCGAGGTCGTGCGGGGCGTCCGTCTCGGCGCGCGCGATCACGTCCGCCGGGGCGCAGTGGTCGGTGAGCAGGTCCCGGACGGCGGCGCGCAGCGCCTCTTCCTCCTCCGAGTACAGCAGGTCGGGTTCGGCGCTCGTCATGTGCATCGCGCTCATCGGGCAAGGTCCTTCCAGGCGACGTCCTTGTCGGTGCGCGGCTCGGCGGGCAGTCCGAGGACGCGCTCGGCGACGATGTTCAGCAGGACCTCGCTGGTCCCGCCCTCGATACTGTTGCCCTTGGCGCGCAGATAGCGGTAGCCGGCGTCACGGCCGGTGAAGTCGACAAGTTCGGGACGGCGCATGGTCCAGTCGTCGTACAGCAGCCCCTCTTCGCCGCGGAGTTCGACCTCCAGGCCGCTGATCTCCTGGTTGAGGCGGGCGAAGGCGAGCTTCATGCCGGAGCCCTCGGGGCCGGGCTGGCCCGCGGCCAGTTGCTGGCGCAGCCGCTCGCCGGTCAGGCGGGCGACCTCGGCCTCCACCCACAGGTTCAGCAGCCGCTGGTGCAGGTCGTGGGTGCGCAGCTCCGGGCGCTCGCGCCAGGTCCTCGCCACGGGGCCGATCACGCCGCCCTCGCGCGGCAGCCGCATGCCGCCGATGGACACGCGCTCGTTCATGAGCGTGGTCCGGGCGACCCGCCAGCCGTCGCCGACGTCGCCGAGGCGGTGGGCGTCGGGGATGCGCACGCCCGTCAGGAAGACCTCGTTGAACTCGGCCTCTCCGGTGATCTGGCGCAGCGGTCGCACCGCGACGCCGGGGTCGGTCATGTCGCAGAGGAAGTAGGTGATGCCCTGGTGCTTGGGCAGCTCGGGGTCGGTGCGGGCGATGAGAATGGCCCAGCGGGCGAGGTGCGCGCTGGAGGTCCACACCTTCTGGCCGCCGACCACCCAGGTGTCGCCGTCGCGGACCGCCCGGGTGCCGAGGGCGGCCAGGTCGGACCCGGCGCCCGGTTCGCTGAACAGCTGGCACCAGACCTCCTCCCCGGTCCACAGCGGCCTGAGGAAGCGCCGCTTCTGCTCGTCGGTGCCGTGGCGCAGGATGGTCGGCGCGGCCATGCCGAGGCCGATGCCGATGCGGCGCGGGTCGTTGTCCGGGGCACCCGCGGCCGCCAACTCGGCGTCCACGACGGCCTGGAGGGAGCGGGCGGCGCCGAGCCCGCCGAGGCCTTGTGGGTAGTGCACCCAGGCGAGCCCGGCGTCGAATCGGGCCCTGAGGAAGTCGAGCGTGCCGGTGGTGGCCGGCGGGTGCGCGGCCAGCAACTCGCCGGTACGGCGGCGCAGTTCGTCGGCGTCGGTCATGCGGCGGCTCCGTTCTCGAGGGCGGGCACCACGGCGACGCGGCCGGTGGTGGCTCCGTCGGCCACCCGCTGGGCGGCGGCCGCGGCCCCGGCCAGCGGCACCCGCTCGCTCACCAGCGGCTTGATCGCGCCCCGGGCGGCCAGGTCGGTGAGCTGCTCGTGGCAGTGCCGGACCAGCTCGGGGTTCCTGGTGTTGTACAGGCCCCAGTGCAGGCCGACGATCGAGTAGTTCTTGACGAGTGCGTGGTTCAGCGCCGGGCTGGGGATGGTCCCGCCGGCGAAGCCGACGACGAGGATCCGGCCCTCGAAGGCGACGGCCTTGGCGGACTGGGCGTAGGCCGTGCCGCCGACCGGGTCGTAGACCACGTCCGCGCCCCGGCCGCCGGTGGCCTCCTTCACGGCGGCGACGACGTCCTCGGTGTGCCGGTCGATCACCACGTCGCAGCCCAGCTCGCGGGCCACGGCGGCCTTCCCGGCACCGCCGGCGACACCGATGACCCGGGCGCCGGCCGCCTTGCCGAGCTGCACCGCCGCGCTGCCGACGCCTCCGGCGGCGGCGTGGACCAGCAGGGTCTCGCCGGCCTCCAGGCGCGCCCGGCGGTGCAGGCCGAACCAGCCCGTCTGGTAGCCGATGTGCAGGGCGGCCGCCTCGGCGTCGTCCAGCGCGTCGGGGGCGGGCAGTACGGCGTCGGTGGCGGCGACCGCGTACTCGGCGAAACCGCCGTGCGGCAGCTCCGGGTTGGCGATCACCCGGCGGCCGTCCTCCGTCTCGCCGCAGATCTCCACGCCCGGGGTGAAGGGCAGCGGCGGCCTGACCTGGTACTGGCCGCGGCACAGCAGCGCGTCCGGGAAGTTGATGTTGGCGGCACGCACCTTGAGCAGGATCCGGCCCTCGCCCGGGACGGGCGGCGCGGTCTCCTCCAGCCGCATCACCTCGCCCGGCTCGCCGTTGTCGTGCACTCGCCATGCCTGCATGCGCCGCCTCCAGGGGGACCGCGTCGTCGCGTCGTCTGACCGGGGTCGATCGCATACTAAGCAGTCGCTTGCCTGTCGGGGAACACCCCGCGGTCAGCCGTCCTCGCCACCGCGCGCCGGCCGCGCCCGTACGTGCATGCGCTCGCCCTGCGGCCCGAACAGGCTCAGGAACTCCACCGGCCCCTCCCCCGTCGACCCGAACCAGTGCGGTACGCGCGTGTCGAACTCCGCCGCCTCCCCGGCCGTGAGCACCACGTCGTGCCCGCCCAGCACCAGCCGCAGCCTGCCGGACAGCACGTAAAGCCACTCGTAGCCCTCGTGGGTCCGCGGGTCCGGTTCGAGCCTGCGCCGCGGTTCCAGCACCTTGAACGCCTGAAGGCCGCCCGGCTGCCGGGTCAGCGGCCAGTGGGTGCGGCCGCCGCGCACGATCGGCTCGGCCCGGACCCGCGGATCGCGCACCGGAGGGGCTCCGACCAGTTCGTCCAGCGGCATCCGATGGGCCTGGGCGATTGGCAGCAGCAGTTCCAGACTGGGCTTGCGCAGGCCCGCCTCCAGGCGTGACAGGGTACTGACGGAGATTCCGGTCGCCTCCGCGAGGGCGGCGAGGGTGACCTCCCGTTCCTTGCGTATCCGGCGCAGCCGGGGGCCCACGTCGGCCAGAACGTCCTCGATGCTCATGCCTCGATACTGCTGCCCTGGTTGCCGAACCGGCAAATGCGTTTGTCAGTCCGGCACCGGACCGGCGACCTTCTCGGTGGAGGTGGTCACCATGACCGAGAAGAGTGAGAAGACCGAGCCGGCCGAGAAGTACGAGGCCGTCGTCGTCGGAGGCGGCGCGGCGGGCCTGTCCGCCGCGCTGGTCCTCGGCCGGGCCCGGCGGCGCACGCTGGTCGTCGACGCGGGCGAGCCGCGCAACGCGCCGTCCGCGCACATGCAGGGCTTCCTGTCCCGGGACGGTATGTCCCCGGAGCGGTTCCTCGCCGCCGGCCGCGAGGAGATCGAGCGGTACGGGGTCGAACTGGTCCGGGACCGGGCGGTGGAGGCCGTCCGGGACGCCGACGGTGAGTTCGACGTGACGCTGGCCGGCGGGCGCACGGTCCACGCCCGGCAGATGGTCGTCGCCACCGGCCTGAAGGACGAGCTCCCTGCGGTCCCGGGCCTCGCCGAACGCTTCGGCCGCGACGTCCTGCACTGCCCGTACTGCCACGGCTGGGAGGTGCGCGACCAGGCCTTCGGCGTGCTCGCCACGACCCCGCTGAGCGTCCACCAGGCGCTGATGGTGACCCAGTGGTCCAAGGACGTGACGCTCTTCCTGCACCGGGTCGCCGAGGACGAGCTGAACGACGAAGACCTGCGCCGACTGGCCGCGGCCGGCGTCCACGTGGTGCCCGGCGAGGTGGCCGGGATCGTCGTCGAGGCGGACCGGCTGACCGGGGTCCGCCTCACCGACGGCACGACGCACGCCCGCGAGGCGCTCTTCGTCGCGCCGCGCGCGCTGCCGCAGACCGACCTCCTCCAGCAACTGGGCGCCGAACTCCGCGAGACGCCGTTCGGCGCCTTCCCGGTGATCGACGAACGGGGCCTGACAACCGTCCCGGGCCTGTGGTCCGCCGGAAACGCGAGCGGCTTCGCCGAACAGGTGATCAACGCAGCCAGCCGCGGCTACCGCGCCGGCGCCGCGATCAACGGCGAACTACTGTTCACCGACCTCGACGCGGCGGTGACGGCGGGGAGCACGGCCCGGGTGTAGGGGGCGCCCGGGTGCAGGGCGGCGCCCACGTGCAAGGCGATGTCCGGGTGTAGGACGGCGTCCCGCGTTGCACCATGGCTGCATGTTGCTCGCGCGGTTGGCTCGGGTTTCGCGGGAGGTTGCTGCTGCCTCGGCTCGGTCCCGGAAGATCGTTCTGCTTGCGGAGTTGTTCCGGGAGGCGGGGGCGGAGGATGTGCCGGTCGTCATTCCGTATCTGGCGGGCCGGCTGCCGCAGGGGCGGCTCGGGGTGGGCTGGAAGGTGCTCGGCCGCCGGGTCGTCCCGGCCGCCGAGGCGTCTCTCACCGTGCGCGAGGTGGACGCCCGGCTGAGCGAGCTCGGTAAGGTCTCCGGCACCGGATCGCAGGCGGAACGCTCCCGGATCGTCGGCGAGTTGATGAGCGCGGCGACCGAGGACGAGCAGCGGTTCCTGCTGGGGCTGCTCACCGGCGAGGTCCGGCAGGGGGCGCTGGACGCCATCGCCGTCGAGGCGCTGGCCGGGGCGACGGGCGCGCGACCGGCGGACGTGCGGCGGGCGGTGATGCTGGCCGGATCGTTGCAGACGGTGGCCCAGGCCCTGCTCGCGGACGGCCCGCCGGCGCTGGAGCGCTTCCGGCTCACCGTCGGCCGCCCGGTCCTGCCGATGCTGGCGCACAGCGCCTCCTCCGTGGCCGAGGCGGTCGAAAGGCTTGGCGCGTGCGCCGTCGAGGAGAAACTCGACGGCATCCGGGTCCAGGTCCACCGGGACGGCGACACCGTACGGGTGCACACCCGCACCCTGGACGACATCACCGACCGGCTTCCGGAACTGACGGCAGCCGCAAGGGAGTTGAACGGCGAGCGGTTCATCCTGGACGGCGAGGTCATCTCCTTCGGGGCGGACGGGCGGCCGCGCTCGTTCCAGGAGACCGCCGGACGCGTGGGCTCGCGCGTCGACGTGGCCACGGCCGCCGAGGCGGTCCCCGTCTCCCCCGTCTTCTTCGACGCGCTGTCGGTCGGCGACCGCGACCTGCTCGACCTGCCGCTGACCGAGCGCCACTCCGAGCTGGCCCGTCTGGTGCCGGAGCCGATGCGGGTCAGGCGCACCCTGGTGTCCGGACCGGACGACGTGGGCGAGGCCGAACGGTTCCTGGCCGAGACACTGCGGCGCGGCCACGAGGGCGTGGTCGTCAAGGCCCTCGACGCCGGCTACAGCGCGGGCCGGCGAGGCGCGTCCTGGCTCAAGGTGAAGCCCGTGCACACCCTGGACCTGGTGGTCCTGGCCGCCGAGTGGGGCCACGGCCGCCGCACCGGCAAACTCTCCAACCTGCACCTGGGCGCACGCACCGCCGACGGCGGCTTCGCGATGCTCGGCAAGACGTTCAAGGGCATGACGGACGCGATGCTGGCCTGGCAGACCGAGCGGCTGGGCCGGCTCGCCGTCGAGGACGACGGCTGGGTGGTGACCGTACGCCCCGAACTCGTCGTCGAGATCGCCTACGACGGCCTGCAGCGGTCCACCCGCTACCCCGCGGGCGTGACCCTCCGCTTCGCCCGGGTCGTGCGCTACCGCGAGGACAAACGGCCCGAGGACGCGGACAGCGTCGCGACGCTGCTGGCCGCGCACCCGGAGGTCGCGCCATGAGCGCCCGGCGGGGCCGGCGCAGTGCCGGCCTGCTGCTGTACCGGCGCTTCGGCGACGGCCTGGAGGTGCTCCTCGGACACATGGGCGGCCCCTTCTTCGCCCGGCGGGAGGCGGGGGCGTGGACGGTGCCGAAGGGCGAGTACGACCCGGAGGAACCCGCGTGGGAGGCGGCCCGCCGCGAGTTCCGGGAGGAGCTGGGGCTGCCGCCGCCGGACGGGGAGGCCGTGCCGCTGGGCGAGGTCCGGCAGACGAACGGCAAGACCGTCACCGCCTGGGCGATCGAGGGCGACCTCGACCCGGCGGCGATCGTCCCGGGCACGTTCACCATGGAGTGGCCGCCGCGGTCCGGACGCACCCAGGAGTTCCCGGAGCTCGACCGGGTGGCCTGGCTCGGTCTGGACCGGGCCCGCGAGGTGATCGTCACGGCCCAGGCCGCGTTTCTCGACCGCCTGGCCGAGCACTCGCTCTGACGAGGACCTCACGCGTTGCGATCGGCACCGCGGCGCGGGAAGGTCGAAGCACAGCCCGCTCCCCGGGGAGGTCAGCCATGTCCATCGCCACGGTGAACCCGGCCAACGGCGAGACGCTCAAGACGTACGAGGCCATGGGCGAGGAGGAGATCGAGCGCCGGCTCCAGCTCGCGCAGGCCACGTTCCGTACGTACCGGACGACGGCCTTCGCCGAGCGGGCGCGGCTGATGAACAGGGCCGCCGCCCTCCTCGACGAGGACCAGGAGGAGATCGCCCGTGTCATGACCACGGAGATGGGCAAGCCGGTCAAGCAGGCCCGCGCGGAGGCCGCGAAGTGCGCCAAGGCGATGCGCTGGTACGCCGAGCACGCCGAGGAACTGCTCGCCGACGAGCGGCCCGCCGAGTCGGACGTGAAGGACTCCGGGGCCTCCCGCGCCCTGGTCCGCTACCGGCCGCTCGGACCGGTGCTGGCCGTCATGCCCTGGAACTTCCCGCTGTGGCAGGTGGTCCGCTTCGCCGCGCCCGCCCTGATGGCCGGCAACGTCGGCCTGCTCAAGCACGCCTCCAACGTGCCGCAGACGGCCCTGTACCTGGAGGACCTGTTCCACCGGGCGGGCTTCGCCGAGGGCTGTTTCCAGACCCTGCTCATCGGCTCCGGAGCGGTCGACGACATCCTGCGCGACGAGCGCGTGAAGGCGGCCACCCTGACCGGCAGCGAGCCGGCCGGGCGGGCGGTGGCGTCCACCGCCGGGGAGATGATCAAGAAGACGGTGCTGGAGCTGGGCGGCAGCGACCCGTTCATCGTGATGCCGTCCGCCGACATCGACCGGGCCGCCGGGGTAGCGGTGACCGCGCGCGTGCAGAACAACGGCCAGTCCTGCATCGCCGCCAAGCGGTTCATCGTGCACACGGACGTCTACGACGCCTTCGCCGAGCGTTTCACCGCCGGTATGAGGGCGCTGCGGATCGGCGACCCGTTGCAGGAGGACACCGAGGTCGGGCCGCTGTCCAGTGAGCGGGGCCGCGCGGACCTGGAGGAGCTCGTCGACGACGCCCGGCGCGGCGGGGCCCATGTGATGTGCGGTGGCGAACGGCCCGACCGGCCCGGCTGGTACTACCCGCCGACCGTGCTGTCCGGCATCACCCGCGAGATGCGCATCCACCGCGAGGAGGCGTTCGGTCCGGTGGCCACGCTGTACCGGGCGGCCGACCTCGACGAGGCGGTGCTCATCGCCAACGACTCGCTCTTCGGCCTGAGTTCCAACGTCTGGACCGAGGACGAGACCGAGGTGGAGCGGTTCGTAAGGGACCTGGAGGCGGGCGGGGTGTACTTCAACGGGATGACCGCCTCGCACCCCGCGTTCCCGTTCGGGGGTGTGAAGCGGTCGGGGTACGGACGTGAGCTGTCCGGGCACGGAATCCGCGAGTTCTGCAACATCACCACCGTGTGGCACGGGGCGTGAGCCTTCCACGGCTACGATCCCCTTTGTGAACCGCGAAGTGACTCTCCCTCTGATCGTCGACGACCGCGGTACCTTGCAGGTGGCCGCGGCCGACGTGAGCAAGCTGCTGCGCACGGTCGGCGGGCGGTGGCTGCGGCTGGTGGAGGCCGGCCAGGAGGGTCTCGACGAGGATACGGTGGCCGCGCTGACCATCGAGCTGGCCAAGCTGGCCGACCGCATCGACGTGGCCTGCATCGCCCACAGCAGCGGAACCGCCTCCGGCTGACCGGACCGACGGCACGGACGGGCTGGCGGGACCAACCGGGGCGACGGGACCAGCCGGGGCTGACGGGGCCGACGTGGCACGAGGTCGGCTGCCGTGACCCGGCAGGCGCTTCAGAACGGCCGCCAAGCCCCCCGTGCTGCCATTCCCGCCCCGCGCCGCCCCGAGACACGGAGCCCGGCCGTGCGCCTGCGCGGCGTCCGCGGCGCCGGCTCGGCATGGACGGCGGCTGCCTCCGTGCGGGCCGGTGCCGTACTCCTGAAGGCTGACGCCGACGCCCGCCCCCGGCGGCCCAGGAGGCGCGGCTTCGATCTTCCTGTGGTGGGTGGCGGGTGGAGCAGGCCGCGGGGCCTGTGACGGAACGCGACCACAAGGCTGTGAACAGCCGTTTTCCGGCCGCGGGAGCCTGTTTCCCGTCCTCCGGAGCCGAGCCTCGCGAGCCCGCCGGGCCCTGTCCGCCGTCGCCGGATTGGAGTAGTTCCGCGAGAAGATCGTCGCTCTCTCGGGCGATCGTGGATGGGCCACCCTTCTGGTGCACCACCCTCTGACCGGGGGGCAACCGGCCTTCCGGAAGGCGAAAGCAGGCACGGCTCATGGCGACTTTGTGCAGACCCTCGGTGTCCGTTCCAGAGCACGTGATCACGATGGAGGAGACGCTGGAACTCGCGCGGTCCCGCCACGCGGACCACCCGCAGCTCCCCCTGGCCCTCCGGCTGATCGAGAACACCGGCGTGCGGACCCGGCACATCGTTCAGCCCATCGAGGAGACCCTCAAGCACCCCGGCTTCGAGGAGCGCAACAAGCTCTACGAGGAGGAGGCGAAGGCCCGGGTCCCCGCGGTCATCCAGCGGGCTCTCGACGACGCCGAGCTCCTGGCCCGGGACATCGATGTCATCATCTACGTGTCGTGCACGGGCTTCATGATGCCCTCGCTCACCGCGTGGCTGATCAACGAGATGGAGTTCGACTCGACCACCCGGCAGCTACCCATAGCCCAGCTGGGCTGTGCGGCCGGGGGCGCCGCGATCAACCGGGCCCACGACTTCTGCACGGCCTACCCGGACGCCAACGCGCTCATCGTGGCCTGCGAGTTCTGCTCGCTGTGCTACCAGCCCACCGACCTCGGCGTCGGCTCCCTGCTCTCCAACGGCCTGTTCGGCGACGGCATCGCCGCGGCCGTGGTCCGCGGCACCGGCGGAACGGGCGTCCGGCTGGAGCGCAACGGCTCGTACCTGATCCCCAAGACCGAGGAGTGGATCGCCTACGACGTCCGGGCGACCGGCTTCCACTTCATGCTGGACAAGCGGGTGCCCACCACGATGGAGCCGCTCGCCCCGGCCCTGCGGGACCTGGCCGGAGTGCACGGCTGGGACGCGTCCGACCTGGACTTCTACGTCATCCACGCGGGTGGCCCGCGCATCCTGGACGACCTCAGCAAGTTCCTGAAAGTCGAGCCGCACGCGTTCCGGTTCAGCCGGGCCACGCTCACCGAGTACGGCAACATCGCCAGTGCCGTCGTCCTGGACGCGCTGCGCCGGCTGTTCGACGACGGCGGCACCGAGGACCGGGCGCGCGGACTGCTCGCCGGGTTCGGTCCCGGCATCACCGCCGAGATGTCGCTCGGCTACTGGCAGGCCGGGGGCGGGGCATGACCGAGGAGACGCTCGTCGAGGAGGCACGCACCGGGACGGTGCCGCCGCTCTGGCACTGGCCGGCGTTCGACCTGACGGGCGTGGCCTTCGACCCGGTGCTCTCCGAGCTGATGGAGCAGGGCCCGGTCACCCGTATCGAGCTGCCCGACGGCGAGGGCCGGGCGTGGCTGGTGACCCGCATGGACGACGTGCGGACGGTCACCAACGACTCCCGGTTCAGCCGCGAGGCGGTCATCGACCGGCAGATCACCCGGCTGGCCCCGCACTTCATCCCGGCCCGCGACGCGGTCGGCTTCCTGGACCCGCCCGACCACACCCGGCTGCGCCGCGCGGTCGCCCCCGCCCTCACCGCGCCCGGTGTCGAGCGGGTGCGGGACAGCGCCCGCCGGATGCTGGACGAACTGGTCGACGACCTGCTGGCCAACGGCCCGCCCGCCGACCTGACCGCCGAGGTGCTCAGCCCGTTCCCGATCGCGGTGTTCTGCGAGCTGATGGGGGTGCCGGTCGCGGACCGGCAGGGGATGCACGCCTGGACCCGGCTGATCCTGTCCTCCGCGCACGGCGCCGCCGTCAGCGAGCAGGCCAAGGAGGAGATGGGCACGTACTTCGCCGAGCTCCTCGACGCCCGCGCGGACAGCGCCGGAAAGGACATCGCCTCGCTGCTCGGGACCGCCGTGGCACGCCGTGAGATCGCCCTGGCGGAGGCCGTGGGGCTCGCGATCCTCCTCCAGATCGGCGGCGAGGCGGTCACCAGCAACAGCGGGCAGATGTTCTACATCCTGCTGACCCGTCCCGAGCTGGCCGACCGGCTGCGCGCGGACCGGCGGATCCGTCCCCGGGCCATCGACGAGCTGCTGCGCTACATCCCGCACCGCAACGCGGTCGGGCTGTCCCGGATCGCCCTGGAGGACGTGGAGATCAAGGGGGTGCGGATCCGGGCGGGCGACGCGGTCTACGTGTCGTACCTGGCCGCCAACCGCGACCCGGACGTCTTCCCCGACCCCGGGACGATCGACCTCACGCGCAGTCCGAACCCGCATGTGGCGTTCGGCTTCGGCCCGCACTACTGCCCGGGCGGCCAGTTGGCCCGGCTGGAGGCGGAGCTGCTGGTGGACGCGCTCCTTGACCGGGTGCCGAATCTGCGGCTCGCGGTGTCCCCGGAGCAAGTGCCCTTCAGGAAGGGCGCGTTGATCCGGGGGCCCGAGGCCCTGCCCGTGACGTGGTGAGCCGGCGATGAGCACGGAAGGGCTGCTCGTACCGCCGGGCCAGGGCCGCGTCGTCGAGGCGCCGGCCCAGCGCGTGACGTTCAAGGTGACCGGCTCGCACTCGCGGACGGCCTCCACCTTCGAGGTGGAGGTCCCGCCGGGCTTCGACGTCGGCGCCCATGTGCACACCCGCAGCGAGGAGTTGTTCTACGTGCTCGAGGGCGAGCTGGACGTGCTCGCCTTCGAGCCGCGGATCCGGACCCCCGACCACTGGCAGCGGTGGGAGTCCCACTCCGGCAACCGCGTGGTGCGGGCGACCCCGGGCACGGTCATCGTCGTCCCGCCGGGCTGCCCGCACGCCTTCGCCAACCCCACCGACACCCCCGCCAAGATGTTCTTCCAGGCGTCCCCGCCGCCGGACCACGAGCGGTACTTCGAGGAACTGCTGGAGATCCTGGGCAACGGGGGCCCGCCGGACCACACGGCGATCGAGGCCCTCAGAAGGCGCTATGACATCGACCAACTGACGCCGCTGCGGCACCGCTAGTGCTGTGGCCGGAAAGGTTTGCCGGGAAGCTCGCGGCGTCCGGTGCTGGGGGTACCCCCCGGCCGAAGGCTGGGGGAGTGCCGTGCCGGGCGTCGCGAGCCGGTGAACCTTTCCGCTCGCAGCACTAGCGGATCGGCATGCCCGAGATCGTGCGGGAGATCACCAGCCGCTGGATCTCGCTGGTCCCTTCGAAGATGGTGTAGATCGCCGCGTCGCGGTGCATCCGCTCCACCGGGTACTCCCGGGTGTAGCCGTTGCCGCCGAGGATCTGGATGGCCTGGGCCGTGACCTTCTTCGCGGTCTCGCTGGCGAACAGCTTGGACATCGAGCCCTCGGCGGCCTCGAACGGCCTGCCGTTGACCGCCATCCACGAGGCCCGCCAGACCAGCAGCCGGGCGGCGTCGATCCGTGTGCGCATGTCGGCGAGCTGGAAGGCGACGCCCTGGTTGTCGATGATCGGCCGGCCGAACTGCTCGCGCGTCCTGGCGTAGTCCAGGGCGACCTCGTAGGCGGCCCGGGCGGTGCCGACCGCCATGGCGCCGACGGCGGGGCGGGACGCCTCGAACGTGGCCATCGCCGCGTTCTTCACCCTCTCACCGCCCTTCCGGGCCTTCTCCCGGGCGCGGGCGAGCCGCTCGTCGAGCTTCTCCTTGCCGCCGAGCAGGCAGGACCCGGGGAGGCGTACGCCGTCCAGGACCACCTCGGCGGTGTGCGAGGCTCGGATGCCGTGCTTCTTGAACTTCTGGCCCTGCGTCAGTCCCGGTGTGCCCGGCGGGACGATGAAGGAGGCATGGCCCTTGGAGTCGAGTTCGGGGTCGACGGAGGCGACGACCACGTGCACGTTGGCGATGCCGCCGTTGGTCGCCCAGGTCTTGGTGCCGTTGATCACCCATTCCTCCTTGGCCTCGTCGTACACCGCGCGGGTGCGCATCGAGGCCACGTCGGAGCCGGCGTCGGGCTCGGAGGAGCAGAAGGCGGCGACCTTCACGTCGCTCGGGTCGCCGTACATCTGCGGGATCCAGGTGCCGATCTGCTCCTCGGTGCCGTTGGCGAGGACGCCCACGGCGGCGAGGCCGGTGCCGACGATGGACAGGGCGATGCCGGCGTCGCCCCAGAACAGCTCCTCCATGGCCATCGGGATGCCGAGGCCGGTGGCGTCGAAGTACTGCTGGGCGTAGAAGTCGAGGGAGTAGATGCCGACCTTGGCTGCCTCCTGGATGACCGGCCAGGGGGTCTCCTCGCGCTCGTCCCATTCGGCGGCGGCCGGGCGGATCACATCGGCCGCGAAGCCGTGCAGCCAGTCCCGGACCTCCTTCTGCTCGTCGTTGAGCTCCATGGTGAACTCGGCCATGTCCCCTCCAGCGGCGCACCTGCGTGTTACTTACGGTAACGGTACTATGTTACCGGTCAGTAGGAAAAGTCAACTCCCGATCATTCCCCGGCGGCCCGTTCGAGGTGTCCGACCCCGTCAGTGTTACTTTGCGCAGGCGTCACCGAACCAGCACGGGTGGGGAGATCTCATGGACACCACGCAGCGGACCGATCAGCAGCGGTCCGCCGACCGCCGACGGCGCGAGCTGCTGGAGGCCGCCGACCGGGTGGTGCTGCGCGACGGCCCGCACGCGTCGATGAACGCCATCGCCGCCGAGGCCGGCATCACCAAGCCGATCCTCTACCGCCACTTCGGCGACAAGGGAGGGCTGTACGCCGCCCTCGCCCAGCGGCACACCGACGCCCTGCTCGGCTCCCTGCGGGCCGCGCTGGACGCCCCCGCGGACCGGCGGGAGCGCGTGGAGTCGACGCTGGACACCTACCTCGCGGCCATCGAGGCCCGCCCGCAGGTCTACCGCTTCCTGATGCATCCGGCGGAGGGTGGCCAGGGCACCGACCAGGGCTTCGACGTCGGCAAGCACTCCGCCCCGCTGCTGCGCCGCATGGGCGAGGAGCTGGCCCGGGTCATCGAGGAGCGGCTCGACCTGGGTCCCGCCGGGCAGCAACTGGCCCGTGTGTGGGGCCACGGCATCGTCGGCATGATGCACGCGGCCGGCGACTGGTGGCTGGGCGAACGGCCGTGCTCGCGGGCGGAACTGGTCCGCAGCCTGGCGGACCTCCTGTGGGGACGGCTGGCGGCGGTGGGCGACAAGATGGGCGGCCCCGGGTTCTGAGCCGCGCCCGCGGGCACGGCGCTCATCACCGTGCGGCTCCGCCGCGGGACGCGAACGGCCGCCGACGGCCCGCGGCCGCGCGGAGGTTCACCGCCCCCACGGTGCCCGCGCGGCCTGCCTCAGCAGCCGGCTGCGCCGCCAACCCGAGAGGCGGTCCGCGTACACCCGGCCGTCGAGGTGGTCGCACTCGTGCTGGAGGCAGCGCGCGAAGAACCCCGTCCCGTGCACGGTGACCGGCTCCCCGGTCACCGAAAAGCCCTCGACCACCGCGTGGTCGAAGCGCTCCGTCCCCGCCTCCAGGCCCGGCAGGGACAGGCAGCCCTCCGGCCCGCGGATCTCCACTCCGTCCGCCTCCACCAGCCGCGGGTTGACCACATGGCCGAGGTGGCGCGTGTCCTCGTCGTCCGGGCAGTCGTACACGAAGACGCGCATCGGCAGCCCGATCTGGTTCGCGGCGAGGCCCACGCCGCGCGCCGCGTACATCGTCGCGAACAAGTCCTCCACCACCTGGAACAGTTCGGGACCGAAGTCGGTGACCTCCTCGCAGGGGGCGTGCAGAACGGGGCTGCCGAGCAGGGAAAGGGGCCGGACGCGCCCGCGGGCGCCCGGGATCGAGCCATGTCGCATGGCGGCAAGGGTACGGTTCCATGTGCCCCTGCCTGCCGCGCTGGCATGGGCCGGGATTCGGGAGCTCAACGGATCTCGATAGGCTGAGGTCCACACCACGTTGCCGGATGGCTCAGGGCGCGGCGCGTACGCAAGGAGGATCGAGAACTGATGGCAGGCAACTCGGACCCGCTCACGCCGCGGGCCAAGCTGGCCGTGACCGCGGGCAAGGCGGTCGCTGCGGCATCGCGTGCCGCGGGACGCGGCAGCGGTTCGGTGATCGGCGGTCGGGTGGCCCTCAAGCTCGACCCCGATCTGCTCGCCCGGCTCGCCACGCACCTGGACGTGATCCTGGTCTCGGCGACCAACGGCAAGACGACGACCACCCGGCTCATCGCCGAGGCGCTGCGGGCCGCGGGGCCGGTCGTCTCCAACGCGCTCGGCGCGAACATGCCCGCGGGCATCACCTCGGCGCTCGCCGGCGGCTCGGACGCCAAGTTCGGCGTGATAGAGGTCGACGAGAAGTACCTCGCGGGCGTGGCCCGGGACACCGCTCCCAAGTGCATCGCGCTGCTCAACCTGTCCCGCGACCAGCTCGACCGGGCCGGCGAGACCCGGATGCTCGCCGAGAACTGGCGCGAGGCGCTCAGCGGCTCCAAGGCCGTGCTCGTCGCCAACTGCGACGACCCGCTGGTGGTGTGGGCCGCGTCCTCGTCCCCCAACGTGATCTGGGTGGCCGCCGGGCAGATGTGGAAGGACGACGCCTGGTCCTGCCCCTCCTGCGGCGGAGTGATGCAGCGTCCGGGCGACGACTGGTACTGCGGCGAGTGCGGCTTCCGCCGGCCCACCCCCAGCTGGGCCCTGTCCGGCGACCACGTCCTCGACCCGCACGGCTCGGCCTGGCCGATCCACCTTCAGCTGCCGGGCCGCGCCAACAAGGCCAACGCCGCCTCGTCCGCGGCCGTCGCCGCCGTCTTCGGGGTGCCGCCGCAGGTCGCCCTGGAGCGGATGTACCAGGTGCAGGCGGTCGCCGGCCGCTACGACGTCGTCCAGTTCCAGGGCCGCGACCTGCGCCTGCTGCTGGCGAAGAACCCGGCCGGCTGGCTGGAGACGTTCTCCCTGATCGATCCGCCGCCCGCCCCGGTCATCCTGTCGGTCAACGCGCGCAGTGCCGACGGCACCGACACCTCCTGGCTGTGGGACGTCGACTACACGCGTCTGACCGGCCACCCGCTCTTCGTGCTCGGGGACCGGAAGCTGGACCTCGCGGTGCGCCTGGAGGTGGCGGGCCAGCAGTTCCAGGTCTGCGACAGCCTGGACCAGGCCGTGCAGCAGGCCCCGTCCGGCCGGATCGAGGTCATCGCCAACTACACCGCGTTCCAGGACCTGCGCCGCCGCGTCGGCAACTGACCACAAAGGACGACCACTTCATGAGCGACAACCAACTGCGGCTGGTGTGGATCTACCCGGACCTGCTGAGCACCTACGGCGACCAGGGCAACGTCCTCGTGGTGGAGCGCCGGGCCCGCCAGCGCGGCCTGGACGTGGCCCGTCTCGACGTGCGCAGCGACCAGCCGATCCCGACCTCCGGCGACATCTACCTGATCGGCGGCGGCGAGGACCGGCCGCAGCGGCTGGCGGCGGAGCGGCTGCGCCGCGACGGCGGTCTGCACAGGGCGGCGGAGAACGGCGCGATCGTCTTCTCCGTCTGCGCCGGGTACCAGATCCTCGGCCACGAGTTCGTCAACGACCTCGGGCAGCGTGAGCCGGGGCTCGGCCTGCTCGACGTCGTGTCGGTGCGCGGTGAGGGCGAGCGGTGCGTAGGCGACGTGCTCGGCGACGTCGACCCGCGGCTCGGCCTGCCCCAGCTGACCGGGTTCGAGAACCACCAGGGCGTCACCCACCTCGGCCCCACCGCCCGCCCGCTCGCCCAGGTCCGCCTGGGCAGGGGCAACGGCACGGGCGACGGCACGGAGGGCGCGTACAACGACACCGTCTTCGGCACGTACATGCACGGGCCGGTGCTGGCCCGCAACCCGCTGATCGCGGACCTGCTGCTGAAGCTGGCGCTGGACGTGAACGCGCTGCCGCCGATCGAGGACCACTGGTACGAGGCGCTGCGCAACGAGCGCATCGCGGCTGCGCAGCAGCCTGCGTAGTGACAGCTGCGCAGCAGCCTGCGTAAGGACAGTTGCGCAGCAGCCTGCGTAGTGACAGCTGCGCAGCAGCCTGCGTAAGGACAGTTGCGCAGGCCGCCTGGGCGGCCCCGGCGGGAGCCCGTCTGAAACGGTGTCCGCACAGGTGAGCGGGCCCGTCCAGCAGGCGGACGCACGGTTCGGCCCCACCGCCCGGTGCCGCTAGGGTGGCGGGGACCGACCGGACAGTGTGGTCCGGTCCCCGCGCCCACGTTGAGAAGGTTATCCGGGCTATGCGCATTGGCGTCCTCACCTCCGGCGGCGACTGTCCCGGCCTGAACGCCGTCATCCGGTCCGTCGTGCACCGTGCCGTCGTCGACCACGGCGACGAGGTCATCGGCTTCCGCGACGGCTGGAAGGGCCTCCTGGAGTGCGACTACCTCAAGCTCGATCTCGACGCGGTGAGCGGCATCCTCGCCCGCGGCGGGACCATCCTCGGCTCCTCCCGGGTCCGTCCCGAGCACCTGCGGGACGGCGTGCAGCGGGCCAAGGGCCATGTCGAGGAGCTGGGGCTCGACGCGATCATCCCGATCGGCGGTGAGGGCACGCTCAAGGCGGCCCGGCTGCTGTCGGACAACGGCCTGCCGATCGTCGGCGTGCCCAAGACCATCGACAACGACATCGCGGTCACGGACCTCACCTTCGGCTTCGACACCGCCGTGACCGTCGCCACCGAGGCCCTGGACCGGCTGAAGACCACCGCCGAGTCCCACCAGCGGGTGCTGATCGTAGAGGTGATGGGCCGTCACACCGGCTGGATCGCGCTCCAGTCCGGCATGGCGGCCGGCGCCCACGCCATCGTCGTCCCCGAACGCCCCTTCGACATCGAGGAGTTGGCGGCGAAGGTCGGCGAACGTTTCGCGGCGGGCAAGCGGTTCGCGATCGTCGTGGCCGCGGAGGGCGCCAAGCCCCGTGCGGGCACCATGGACTTCGACGAGGGCGGCAAGGACGTCTACGGCCACGAGCGGTTCGCCGGCGTCGCCCGGCAGCTCTCCCTCGAACTGGAGCAGCGGCTCGGCAAGGAGGCCCGGCCGGTGATCCTCGGGCACGTCCAGCGCGGCGGCACGCCGACGGCGTACGACCGGGTGCTGGCCACCCGGTTCGGCTGGCACGCCGTGGAGGCGGTGCACCGCGGGGAGTTCGGCCGGATGACGGCGCTGCGCGGCACGGACATCGTGATGGTGTCCCTGGCCGAGGCGGTGGCGACCCTCAAGACGGTCCCCGCGGAGCGGTACGCCGAGGCGGAGTGCGTGCTGTAGAACACGCCGCGCGTCCCCACCGCCCCCGGTCGCAGACGCGGCCGGGGGCGGTTCTACTCTGGGTGCGGACAGACAGCTGTGGACAGACAGCGCACAATCCCCACGAATCAGGAGCCGGCGGATGGATCACAGCGGGCACGGCATGATGCACGATCTGCCGCCGTTCACGCTGGGACGCGGTCTCGAGTGGTCCGCGGACCCGTTCTTCCTCGTCGCCTGCCTGCTGGGGCTCGGCCTGTACGGCTGGGGTGTGGTGCGGCTGCGGCGGCGCGGCGACGCCTGGCCGGTGGGCCGGACGGTGGCGTACGTCATCGGTGTGCTCACCGTGGCCCTGGTGATGTGCACCAAGCTGAACGACTACGGCATGGTCATGTTCAGCGTGCACATGGTCCAGCACATGATCATCAGCATGCTGTCGCCGATCCTGATCCTGCTCGGCGGCCCGATCACGCTGGCGCTGCGCGCGCTGCCGGTGGCGGGGAGGGGCCGCAAGGGGCCGCGTGAGCTGCTGCTGGCCCTGCTGCACAGCCGGTACCTGCGGGTCGTCACGCACCCCGCCTTCACCATCCCGATGTTCGTCGCGAGCCTGTACGCCCTGTACTTCACTCCGCTGTTCGACTTCCTGATGGGCTCGAGGGCCGGGCACATCGCGATGATGGTGCACTTCCTCGCGGTGGGCCTGGTGTTCTTCTGGCCGATCATGGGCGTGGACCCGGGCCCGAACCGGCCGGGTCACCTCATGCGGATGCTGGAGCTGTTCGCGGGCATGCCGTTCCACGCGTTCTTCGGCATCGCGCTGATGATGGCGACCACGCCCATGGTCGACACCTTCGTGAACCCGCCCGCCTCGCTCGGCATCGACGCCCTGACCGACCAGAACGCGGCCGGCGGCATCGCCTGGGCGTTCAGTGAGATCCCCTCGGTCCTGGTGCTGCTCGCCCTGCTCTTCCAGTGGTACAAATCCGAACAACGCCAGGCCCGCCGCAAGGACCGCGCCGCGGACCGCGACGGCGACAAGGAACTCGAGGCGTACAACGCGTACCTGGCGTCCCTGAACGCACGGGGCAACTGAGCCCACAGCATCCGGACGGTCCGGGGGCGCGGCAGCGATGCCGCGCCCCCGGACCGTTCGCGTCCACACGGCCCAGCGGTGCGGGCCGGTACCCCCATCCGGCCCGCCGCCCGGCGCAGCGGACCATCAGCCGCGAGAGCACCGTTCGCCGCCGTCGCCCGTCGCGGTCCCCCGTCGGGCCCATCGCTCCCGGCCGGCCATCCCGCATCGCCTCCCGCCGGCCCCGCCGGTGCCCCGCGACCGACCGTCGTCGCACGGCCCCCCGGCGCTGCCGGGCCCGGGTTACCCGGCCCGGGGCGCTGCCTTGTGTGGGGGTGAGGATGGAAGCGGCTTGTCGTGGGGGGATGCCGATGGGCCGAATCGGGGCACCATGGAGGTTACGGACCATGAGGAGGGTGCCCGCGATGCACGATTCCACGGACGGTTCCACGAAGGCGATGGGGGTGCTCACCGTCGGCGCGCTCGTCGCGGTGACGGCCTACACGGTGGCGCTCGGCGGCAACGGCTGGCTGTGGTTCGGCTGGGTCGTGCTGGGCCTGGTCACGCTGGGCATGGTCGTCACCCGCGGCACCTGAGGAGGGTCACTCCCCGGTGAGCCGCGTCGCCGAGTGGACGCCCGGCTGGTACTTCGGCAGCCGGGCGCTGATCTTCATGCCCGCACCCTGCGCGGTCTCGATGACCAGTCCGTGGTCGTCGCCGTAGACCTGCCGGAGCCGGTCGTCGACGTTGGACAGGCCGATGCCGCCGGAGGGGCTGTCCTCACCCGCGAGGATGCGGCGCAGCAGGCCGGGGTCCATGCCGGCGCCGTCGTCCTCGATGACGACCACCGCCTCGGCGCCCTCGTCGCGCGCGGTGATCCTGATGTGGCAGGTACCGGTCTTGCCCTCGAGGCCGTGCTTGACGGCGTTCTCCACCAGAGGTTGCAGGCACAGGAACGGCAGGGTGATGGGGAGCACCTCGGGCGCGATCTGGAGGGTGACCGACAGGCGGTCACCGAAGCGGGCCCGTACGAGCGCCAGGTAGTGCTCGATGGCGTGGAGTTCGTCGGCGAGCGTGGTGAAGTCGCCGTGCCTGCGGAACGAGTAGCGGGTGAAGTCGGCGAACTCCAGCAGCAGGTCCCGCGCCCGCTCGGGGTCGGTGCGGACGAACGAGGCGATCACCGCGAGCGAGTTGAAGATGAAGTGCGGGGAGATCTGCGCGCGCAGAGCCTTGATCTCGGCCTCGATGAGCCGGGTGCGGGACCGGTCGAGGTCCGCGAGCTCCAGTTGCACGGAGACCCAGCGGGCGACCTCGGCCGCGGCGCGGGCCAGCACGGCCGACTCGCGGGGCGCGCAGGCGACGAGGGCGCCGTGGACGCGGTCGTCGACGGTGAGCGGGGTGACGACGGCCCAGCGCACCGGGCAGTCCGGGGTCCGGCAGGTGAGCCGGAAGGCCTCGCCGCGGCCGGTCTCCAGGGGCCCGGCGAGGCGTTCCATGATCTCGGTGCGGTGGTGGCCGCCCACACCGTCCCAGGCGAGGACCCGCGCGTCGTCCGTGAGGCACAGGGCGTCGGTGCCGAGCAGGGAGCGCAGCCGGCGGGCCGACTTGCGGGCGGTCTCCTCCGTCAGCCCGGCCCGCAGCGGGGGTGCCGCGAGCGAGGCGGCGTGCAGGGTCTGGAAGGTGGCGTGCTCCACGGGGGTGCCGAGCCCGCCGAGGGTCTGCGGGCGGGCGGTGCGCCGGCCGAGCCAGTACCCGGCGGCGAGCAGCGGCAGCACGGCCACGCACAGCCCGGCGAGGAAGCCGCTCATGCCTTCACCTCCGCCCGCAGCTGCTCCGGCAGGTGGAACCGGGCCAGGACGGCCGCGGTGCCGGCCGGCACCCGGCCGGGCGTGGCCAGGGACACCAGCATCATCGTGAGGAAGCCCAGCGGCACCGACCACAGGGCGGGCCAGGCGAGCAGCGCGTGCAGCGGCCCGGTGCCCGGGAAGCCGGCCATGGTCACGGCGACGGCGACGAGCGCGGCGCCGCCGCCCGCCAGCATGCCGGCGGCCGCGCCGGGCGGGGTGAGCCGCCGCCACCAGATGCCGAGGACGAGCAGCGGGCAGAAGGAGGAGGCGGACACCGCGAAGGCGAGCCCGACGGCGTCGGCGACGGGCAGCCCGCCGACCAGGACGCTCGCCGCGAGCGGTACGGCCATGGCGAGCACCGTGCCGAGCCGGAAGTGGCGTACGCCGCGCGAGGGCAGCACGTCCTGGGTGAGCACCCCGGCCACCGCCATGGTCAGGCCGGAGGCGGTCGACAGGAACGCCGCGAACGCGCCGCCCGCGACCAGCGCGCCCAGCAGGTCCCCGCCGAGGCCGCCGATCACCCGGTCGGGCAGCAGCAGCACGGCGGCGTCCGCGCTCCCGGTGAGGGTGAGTTCGGGGGCGTAGAGGCGGCCGAGGGCGCCGTACACCGGGGGCAGCAGGTAGAAGGCGCCGATCAGGCCGAGCACGGCCACCGTGGTGCGGCGGGCGGCCACGCCGTGCGGGCTGGTGTAGAAGCGGACGACGACGTGCGGCAGGCCCATGGTGCCGAGGAAGGTGGCGAGGATCAGCCCGTAGGTGGCGTACAGCGGGCGTTCCTCACGGCCCGCGGCAAGTGAGGTGGACATGCCGCCGCTGCCGCCGCGCTCGGCCACCGGGACTTCGGCGCCCCGGGCGAAGGTGAGCCGGGTGCCGCCCTCGACGCGGTGCGTCCCGGCCGGCAGGCTCACCCGCCGCTCGTGGTGGGCGCGGGCGTCGACGGTGCCGGTCACGGTGACGGTGAGCGGGCGCTCCAGTCTGAGGTCGAGGGTTTCCGCGACGCGTACGGTGCGCTGCTCGCGGAAGGCGGTCGGCTCGTCGTAGGCGCGGTGCGGTGCCCCGTCGCCCTGCCAGGCGAGGACGAGGAAGAGGGCGGGGACGAGCAGTGCGGTCAGTTTCAGCCAGTACTGGAAGGCCTGGACGAAGGTGATGCTGCGCATCCCGCCCGCGGCGACGATGGCCACCACGACGACGGAGACGATCACCGCGCCGAGCGCGGCGGGCGCCCCGGTCAGTACCGCCAGGGTGAGTCCGGCTCCCTGGAGCTGCGGCAGCAGGTACAGCCAGCCGACGCCGACGACGAAGGCGCCCGCGAGCCGCCGCACGCCCTGGGAGGCGAGCCGGGCCTCGGCGAAGTCGGGCAGCGTGTAGGCCCCGGACCGGCGCAGCGGGGCGGCGACGAACAGGAGCAGGACCAGGTAGCCGGCCGTGTAGCCGACCGGGTACCACAGCATGTCGGCGCCCTGGACGAGGACCAGTCCGGCTATGCCCAGGAACGAGGCCGCGGAGAGGTACTCCCCGCTGATGGCGGCCGCGTTCAGGCGTGGGCCCACGGTGCGGGAGGCGACGTAGAAGTCGGAGGTGGTGCGGGAGATGCGCAGGCCGAAGGCGCCGACGAGGATGGTGGCCACCACGACGAGGGCGACGGCGGGGACGGTGTAGGCGGAGTTCACGGCGGTCAGCGGTCTCCGACGAGCCGTACGAAGTCGCGTTCGTTGCGCTCGGCGCGGCGCACGTACCAGCGGGCGAGCAGCACCAGGGGGGCGTAGAGGCCGAAGCCGAGGACCGCCCACTTCAGCCGGCGGGCGTCGGGGGCCGCGGCGAACACCAGTGGCAGCGGTCCGACAAGGAGCACGAGCACCGCGAACACCGTGAGGGCGGCCCGCAGTTGGCTGCGCATCAGGGAGCGGACGTAGGTGTGGCCGAGGGTGGTCTGCTCGTCGATCTCCGTGCGGGGACGGTAGTGGACCGGGGCCCGGCGGGTGCGGCGGGGCGGCCCGGTGACGACGACACGGCGTTCGGTCGGGTCCTGCGGCATGGCGTACGGCTCCCTAGCGCGCGGTCCGGCGTATCAGCAGCTCGCGCAGTTCCCGCGCGTGCCGTCGGCTCACCTGGAGTTCCTCGGTGCCGACCAGGACGCTCACGGTGCCGGCGTCCAGGCGGAGTTCACCGATGTGACGCAGGGCCACCAGGTACCGGCGGTGGATGCGGACGAAGCCGCGGGAGCGCCAGCGCTCCTCCAGGGTGGACAGCGGGATGCGCACGAGGTGGCTGCCCTTGCCGGTGTGCAGCCGGGCGTAGTCGCCGTGCGCCTCGACGTGGGTGATGTCCTCGACGGCCACGAACCGGGTCACCCCGCCGAGTTCGACGGGCAGATGGTCGGGATCGGGCTCGCTGACGGGTATTCGCGGGGCGGTGCCGCGCAGTTGGGCGGCGCGGCGGACGGCCTCGGCAAGGCGTTCCGTGCGGACGGGCTTGAGCACGTAGTCGACGGCCTTGAGGTCGAAGGCCTGCACGGCGAAGTCCTCGTGGGCGGTGACGAACACGATCAGCGGCGGCTGGGCGAACCCGTTCAGGAGCCGGGCCAGGTCGAGGCCGTCGAGGCCCGGCATGTGGATGTCGAGGAAGACGACGTCGATCGCGTCGGGTCCGTCCGGCCCGGACTCCAGCGCCCGGTTGATGCGGCGCAACGCCTCGGTCGCGTCACCGGCGCCCTCCACGCCGGCGATCCGGGGATCGGCGTTCAGGAGGTACAGCAGTTCCTCGAGCGAGGGGCGTTCGTCGTCGACGGCGAGGGCGCGCAGCATGAACGTGGAGTGTAGGGGCGAAAAGCACGCTGTGACATGTGCCGGGCACCGACGTCCGCGCTGGATACAGTGCCGCCATGAACAGCAGGCAGGCCCCGTTCGACGAGCTCGACCGGAAGATCCTCACCGCTCTGATGGCGAACGCACGGAGCAGTTTCGCCGAGATCGGCGCCGCCATCGGCCTGTCCGCGACGGCCGTCAAGCGGCGCGTGGACCGGCTGCGCGAGAGCGACGTGATCACCGGGTTCACGGCCACGGTGAAGCCGGCGGCGCTGGGCTGGCGCACGGAGGCGTACGTCGAGGTGTACTGCGAGGGCGCGGCCCCGCCGCGGCGGCTGGCCGAGGTGGTGCGCCACCATCCGGAGATCACGGCGGCGATGACGGTGACCGGCGGCGCGGACGCGCTGCTGCACGTGCGGGCGCGGGACGTGGAGCACTTCGAGGAGGTGCTGGAACGCATCCGTACGGAGCCGTTCATCCGCAAGACGATCAGCGTGATGGTGCTGTCCCACCTGCTGCCGGACAGTCCTGAGGCGGGCGCCAGCCAGCCCGCGCCACCGGACGCAGCAGACGTGCGCTGAGCCGTCGACACACGCAGCATTCCTGCTTGAACGCGCAGCTTTTGTTTCTTGTCGTCCGTCTTCGCCACTTCCTACCTTTGAGTCACCCCAGTCGACCCCCAGGAAGCGGAGGGACCCCTCTGTGCCCGAGACCCGTGTGCCGCGCCGGCGGCGCTTCCTCGTCTGCGAACCCAGACACTTCGCCGTGCAGTACGCGATCAACCCCTGGATGCGTCCCGACGTCCCCGTGGACGTGTCCCTGGCCCAGGCGCAGTGGCACGAGCTGACGCGCGTCTACCGCGTCCACGGCCACAGCGTCGACACCGTGGAGCCCGTGCCCGGCCTGCCCGACATGGTCTTCGCCGCCAACGCGGCAGTGGTCGTGGACGGCCGCGTCTTCGGCTCCCTCTTCCACGCGCCGGAGCGCCGTCCGGAGTCCCTTCCCTACGACACGTGGTTCAAGTCGGCCGGCTTCGACATCTACCGTCCCGAGGCGGTGTGCGAGGGCGAGGGCGACTTCGTTCCGGCCGGCCGCTGGATCCTCGCCGGCACCGGCTTCCGCACCACCCGTGAGGCCCATCGGGAGGCGCAGGAGTTCCTCGGCGCCCCGGTGATCGGCCTGACCCTGGTGGACCCGTACTTCTACCACCTGGACACGGCCCTGTTCGTCCTCGACGACGAGGGCGAGGGGAACATCGCGTACTACCCGGACGCGTTCTCGCCGGGCAGCCGCGAGGTGCTCGCCAGGCTGTACCCGGACGCGCTGATCGCCACCCGCGAGGACGCCATGTCCTTCGGCCTGAACTCCGTCTCGGACGGACATCACGTCTTCATCTCGCCCGGGGCCACGGCCCTGGCCGAACAGCTCGCCAACCGCGGCTACGTCCCCGTCCCCGTCGACCTGTCCGAGTTCCACAAGGCCGGCGGCGGAATCAAGTGCTGCACCCAGGAGATCCGCTGATGACCGCACCCGCCCGTACCCGTACCTCCGCAGAGCTGATCCAGGCCGAGGAGCCGGTCCTCGCGCACAACTACCACCCGCTGCCCGTGGTCGTGGCCGGCGCCGAGGGCGCCTGGGTGGAGGACGTCGAGGGGCGCCGCTACCTCGACATGCTGGCCGGTTACTCGGCGCTCAACTTCGGTCACCGCCATCCCGTGCTGACCGAGGCGGCCCATCGCCAGCTCGACCGGCTCACCCTGACCTCGCGGGCGTTCCACAACGACCGCCTCGCCGAGTTCGCCGAGCGACTGGCGGCGCTGACGGGGCAGGACATGGTGCTGCCGATGAACACCGGCGCCGAGGCGGTGGAGAGCGGCATCAAGGTCGCCCGCAAGTGGGCGTACGAGGTCAAGGGCGTCCCGGCCGACCGGGCGACGATCGTGGTCGCGGCGGACAACTTCCACGGCCGTACGACGACGATCGTCAGCTTCTCGACGGACGAGACGGCGCGGTCGGGCTTCGGGCCGTTCACTCCGGGCTTCAAGATCGTCCCGTACAACGATCTGGCGGCCCTGGAGGCGGCGATCGACGAGACGACGGCGGCGGTGCTGATCGAGCCGATCCAGGGCGAGGCCGGCGTGCTCATCCCCGACGACGGCTACCTCGCCGGCGTGCGGGAGCTGACCCGCCGGGCGGGCTGCCTGTTCATCGCCGACGAGATCCAGTCGGGCCTCGGCCGCACCGGGCGCACCCTCGCCGTCGAGCACGAGGACGTCGTCCCGGACGTCCTGCTGCTGGGCAAGGCCCTCGGCGGCGGCATCGTGCCGGTGTCCGCGGTCGTCGGGACACGGGAGGTGCTCGGGGTGCTGCGGCCCGGTGAGCACGGGTCGACGTTCGGCGGCAACCCGCTGGCCGCGGCGGTCGGCACGGCGGTGGTCGGGCTCCTGGAGACGGGCGAGTTCCAGCTCCGGGCGGCGGAGCTGGGCAAGGTACTGCACGAGGGGCTCGTCCAGCTGGTCGGCCGGGGTGTCGTCGGCTTCCGCTCACGGGGCCTGTGGGCGGGCGTGGACGTGGATCCGGCGATCGGCACGGGGCGGGAGATCAGCGAGCGCCTGATGCGCGAGGGCGTACTGGTCAAGGACACCCACGGTTCCACGATCCGGCTGGCGCCGCCGCTGACCATCACCGAGGCGGAGCTGCGCTCGGCGCTCGCCTCCCTGGAGAAGGTGCTGGCCGCCTGAGACGCACACCGGCGCCGGACGCACACCGGCGCCGGACGCACACCGCCGGAGGCCTTCCGGCGGTGTGCGGCGTCCCGGTTCGGGCTCCGTCGCAGCCGAGGACGCCGGCCGGATCGCCTGGCCGGTGGTGGACCGGCTGGTGCCGGGCTGGTCGGTCGTGGGCTGGTCGCCGACGGGCTGGGTACCCGCTTCGATGAGTGACTCTTCGAGGAGATGACTCCCATGCTGCTCATCGGCCTGCTCCTCCTCGCGGCGACGGCCGCCTTCACCGGCCTGGCCATCGCCGACAACCTGTCCGGCGGCCCGCAGTACCCGGTGTCGATGCTCGGCAACCACATCGCCACCATGAACACGCTCGAGGTCTTCAGTGCCGGTCTCGCCCTCGCCCTGCTCTTCTGCCTGGGCGCGAGCCTCCTGACCGGTGCCGCGACGCACCACCGGCACGCGCACCGGGCCTCGCGCCGCTACGGCGGCGGGCGGGACACCGGCTCGCTGAACGAGCCCACGGGCCGGGACGGCCGCTGAGGCCCACGGCCGCATCCGTAAGGCCGGTGCCGGTGGTGAGCGTGCGCGCCCGTGGGGAGCACATGCGTCCACGGGCCGGCAGGTGTGCCTCGTGGACAGCGCGCGTGACGCCGTCAGTCCTCGCGTCGCCTGCGCCGCAGCAGGTGCCGCACGATCAGCGCGACGACGAGGACCCCGAGTGCCACGAGCACGTACACCTCGTAGCGGCGGATCTCGTCGTAGACGGTGCCGATGTGCGTGCCCGCGGCGTAGGCGAGGGTCACCCACAGGCCGACCCACAGCGCCGCGCCGAGCGCGTTGAAGGCGAGGAAGCGGAGCCAGTGCATGCCCGTGGTGCCGGCGATGATGCCGTTGGCCTGGCGCAGTCCCTCGATGAACCGGGCCACCACGACGATCTTGCCGCCGTGCCGGCCGAAGAACCGCTCGGCCGCCGCGAACCGCTCCGGCGTCAGGAAGATGTACCGGCCCCAGCGGTGCACGAAGGGGCGTCCGCCGAGATGGCCGACGAGGTAGCCGATGTTGTCCCCGACGACGGCCGCGGCGAACGCGATCAGGGCCACGGCCACGACGTCGAGCTGCCCGGCCCCGGCATACACTCCGGCCGCGATCAGGATCGTCTCGCCCGGGGCCGGGACGCCGAAGTCCTCCACCAGGACCACGGCGCCGACGGCCCAGTAGCCGTAGTGGCTGAGCAGCGGTGCCAGGTGCGCCAGCGGACCCGGAAGCGGAGGGGCCATGCTCACACCGTACGACGGCGCGCGAACGGTCACCGGCAGGCACGACAACGCGCCGCCGCGTACTTCCGGAACTCGGACGGCGCCCCGCGACCCCGTTACGGCACGATCGGGCCGGCCCGTCACGGTCTTGGGCCTCGGCGGTGCGTAGCTGCGCACCTTGCTGGTGCTGAGGCCGAGCCGGACGAGCCCTTCGGCGAGGGTGACCGCGGCGGCGACGCCGTCGACGACGGGAACGCCCGTGGCGGCACTGATCTTCTGGTCAGATCACCTCCGCCCGGTCCTGGTCTACGGACCTGCTGGCCTCCGCCACGATCGCGTCGGCCGCGCGCGCCGGATCCGCCTCCAGCTCCAGCACCAGCAGCCCGGAGGCCCGCACCGAGGCGCACCGCTCGTTCAGCCCTGCGAGCAGCAGCCGGCCCGTCGATCAACGGGCCGGCCGGGCTGCGGGCCTGGGTGGGTTCTCGCCGGACCCCAGCCGGTCAGGACAGGTGTACTTCGGTGCCGATGCCGTGGCGTCGGGCGGCGTCGACGACGAGCCGGGCCGCCACCACGTCCTGGATGCCGACCCCGACCGAGTTGTAGAGCGTGACGTCGTCCTCGGAACGCCGTCCGGGGGCCTTGCCGGTGATAACGTCGCCGAGTTCGGTGCGGAAGTGCTCCGGGGTGATCGCCCCGTCCCGCATCGGGATCAGCACCTCACCGGACTCGTGGGAGGACACCGAGAAACTGTCGACCACGACACGGCTGCGCACGATGCCCGCCGTGTCGATCTCCCGGTGGTCCGGCCGCGGCGGCGCGCCGACCGCGTTGACGTGCAGACCCGGGCCGAACCACTCCCCCCGCACCACCGGCTTGCGCGACGGCGTCAGCGTGCACAGCACCTCCGCAGCGCGCACCACCTGCTCCGGATCGTCGGCGACCTTGACCGCGTAGCCCTGCCCGCGGGCGTGCTCGGCGAACGCCTCGACGGTGGCGCGGGTCCGGCTCCACACCAGCACCTGGTCGATGTCCATCACCCGGGCGAGCGCGGCGAGATGGGCGCGGGCCTGGGCTCCGGCGCCGATCAGGCCGAGGGTGCCCGCGGCCTGGCGGGCCAGGTGCTGGGTGGCGACGGCCGACGCCGCCGCGGTGCGCAGCAGGGTGATCGGGGCGCCGTTGAGGACCGCTTCGCAGGTGCCGGTGTCGGGGTCGATGAGTGTGATCACCGACTGCTGGACCGGCAGTCCCCGGTCGGCGTTGGGCGGGGTGTCGGTGAGGAGTTTGACCCCGGCACTGGACAGTGGGTCGACCGCGGCGACCATCGGCACCAGCAGTCCGGCCCCGCCGGGCAGTTCCATCGCGGACCGGTCGGGCTGGCGTGCCGTGCCGGTGGACAGGGCCGCGTGGGCCTGCTCGACGACGTGCATCACCTCGCCCAGGTCCAGCAGGCTCGCGACCTGCGCGCGGTCCAGCACCAGCAGGGGTGCCCGGCCGGTACCCGTCTGGTCCGTCACGGCGTCACCTCGGCGAGGATGCGCAGTACATCAACCGCCGCAGCGCAGGCTGAGTTGATGGACGTGTCGCCGGAACCGGAGCCACCGGTGTCCGGAGTGGGGGAATCCGATCTGTGCAATGGAGCCGATCTCCTTCAGGGGACGCTCGGGCCTCGGAGAGGAGCCCAGGCAAGAGACAGCCCGGGAGGACGCGAGGGGCCGGGCTGTTGAGAGGCCACCTGAAGGCCTCTGGTGACATAATTAGCAGTCATCTGATGACTTCGGGAAGAGGTGCGGATGAAGAAGATCGAGCGAGTCTCTCTGGTCGAAGCCGCGAGCAGGCAATTGCGGGCGCAGATCGAGAGCGGCCGCTGGGAGGTCGGCCGGCGGCTGCCGTCGGAGGGTGAGCTGGCCGAACGGCTCGGTCTCAGCCGCGTGTCGATACGCGCCGCCGTCCACGGCCTGGCCCAGATGGGACTGCTCACCACCCGCCAAGGCGACGGCACCTACGTGGCCGCCAGGGACGCGACCGACGTGGCGATACGACGCCGGCTCGACGACGCCCACGACGGCGACGTCCTCGAAGTCCGCCGCGGCCTGGACATCCTCGCCGCCGGACTCGCCGCCACCCGCCGCACCCAGCACGACATCACCGCCCTCGACGACGCGCTCGCCCGGCGCGCCGCGGCCGGAACCGCGGGCGACGAAGCCGCCTTCGTCGCCGCCGACGTCGACTTCCACCTCCACGTCGCCCGCGCGTCCCACAACGAACTCCTCGTCGAGCTCTACTCGACCTTCACCAGGGCACTGACCGACAGCATCCGCGACGACCGCTGCCTGAAGGTCTTCGCCCAGGGACGGGACACCTGGCACAACACCCTCGCCACGGCCATCGCCGAAGGCGACGCCGACAAGGCCACCACCGCCTCACTGGCCCTGCTGCGGAACGGCCCGGCGGCGACCCGGGATCACTGATGCCGCGTCACATCGGAATCACCGAGGAGAGCATGAGCTGATCCACGCCAGGGCTGACCGCCTGCTCGGCCCAGATGGTCTTCCCCCGCTGGCTGTAGCGGCTGCCCCAGCGGGTGCTGAGCTGGGCCACGAGGAACAGGCCCCGGCCTCCTTCATCGGTGGTGTGGGCGCGGCGCAGGCGGGGCTGGGTGTTGCTCGGGTCGCTGACCTCGCAGACCAGGACGTCCTCGTGGATCAGCCGCAGTCCGATGGGGCCGCCGGCGTAGCGAACGGCGTTGGTGACCAGTTCGCTGACCACGAGCTCGGTGCTGAAGGCGATGTCGTCGAGCCCCCACGCAGCCAGCTGGCGGGTGGTGGCATCCCGGGCGTCGGACACGCTGGCGGGGTCCGCGGGGAACTCCCAGTGGGCGACGGACTTCGCGGGGACCGCGCGGGTGCGGACGAGCAGCAGCGCGATGTCGTCCCTGGGCGGATGGTCGTCGAGGCCCGCGAGGAGCGCGCGGCCGATCTCGTCCAGCGGCCGGTCGGGGCGGCAGTGGGCGGCGAGGCGGTCGGTCAGCCGTCGCAGTCCGGCGTCGGTGTCGCCGTCGTCGCCCTTGATCAGTCCGTCGGTGTACAGGGCGAGGACGCTGCCGGGCGCCAGATCGAGCGTGACGGTCTCGAAGGGCATGCCGCCGACGCCCAGGGGCGGGCCGGGAGAGAGGTCCACGGGTCGGGCCGTGCCGTCGCAGGGGGAGACGACGGGCATCGGATGTCCGGCGCTGGCGAGGGCGCAGCGGCGGGCGACCGGATCGTAGAGGGCGTACAGGCAGGTGGCGCCGACGGTGTCCCGGTTCTCGGGGGCGGCCTCTCCTGCGAGTCGCTGCACCAGGTCGTCGAGGTGGGTGAGCAGTTCGTCGCAGTCGAGTTCCAGGTCGGCCAGGGTCTGCACGGCGGTGCGCAGCCGGCCCATGGTGGCGGTGGCGTGCAGGCCGTGACCGATGACGTCGCCGACGACGAACGCGGCCCGCAGCGAGGGCAGCGAGAGGACGTCGAACCAGTCGCCGCTGATCTCCGCTCCGCCGCCCGCGGGCCGGTAGACGCCGATGGTCTCGGCGGCCGGGGTCGCGGTGGCCGCGCGAGGGAGGAGGCGCCTTTGGAGCGCGACGGCGGCACGGTGCTCCCGTGTGTAGCGGCGGGCGTTGTCGACGCTGAGCGCGGCCCTGGACGCGATCTCCTTCAGCAGGTCCGCCTCGTCCTCGTCGAAGGGCTCCCCCTGCTCGTTGCGGCTGATCCCGACGACTCCGAGCACCGTGCCGCGCGCGAACAGCGGTGCCACGGCGAGCCAACGCGCGTTCTCCGGCACCAGCAACTCGATCAGGTGCGGCTCGCCGAACATGGCGCTGATCGTCTCGCTGTCGACGACGACGACGTCGCCGCGCTGGACCGCGAGCAGGGTGGGAATGTCCGGTTGCCGGGGCGCCGCCGCGCCCTTCTGCAGCAGACGGGAGGGCCACGTCCCGTCGGCCGAGGCGACCGCGACCCGTCGCCAGCTCAGCCAGGCGCCGCCGAGCACGTTGGCGGGCTCGTCCCCCTCGATGACGGGGTCCGCCAGTTCCACCCAGGCGAGGTCCCCGAGCGCGGGGACGAGGACGTCGACCAGGTCCTGCGCGGTGCGCGCGACGTCCAGTGAGCCGCCGATGCGGGTGGAGGCGTCGCGCAGCAGGTCCAGGTGGTCGCGGGTCCGCTGCTGCTCGGTGATGTCGGTGACCAGCGTGACGACGCCCGCGGGCTCCCCCTGCGCGTCCTCCAGCCGGAAGGCGGACAGGGAGAGCGTCCGGTGCCGCCCGGGAAGGAGCGGCGAGCACACGTCCTGTGCCTCCCCGATCAGCGGCGTGCCCGTCTCCAGCACCCGGCGCAGGGCCGCCTCCGCGGCTTCGGCGTTCCTGGCGTTGGCCACCTCCCTCATCTCCACGCCGGCGGCGCCGGGAGGTCCGCCGAGCGTCTCGAGGGTGATGTTGGTCCGTACGAGGGCCAGGTCCGTGTCGCGGAGGGTGACCCCCATCCGGGCCTGGGTGAAGAGCGCGCGCAGCAGCGACAGGCCCTGTTCCCGCTCGGTCGTGTCGGCCGCGGGGGCGGCCAGGACCAGCAGCTCGGAGGATCCTTCCAGGCGCACGATCCGGAAGGCGACCTCCACGGCACGGCCTGAGCGGTGCCGCAGCAGGGTCCGGCCGGCGGCCGGAAACCCGTCCGCCGCGAGCGCGCAGTGGTGCGGCTCGTCGGGGGCATCGGCGAGAAGCTCCCCGACCGGGCGGCCGCAGACGTGCTCGGCCGGGTGACCCAGGAGGTCGGCCGCCGCGCGGGACCACCGCACGACGGTCCCGGCTTCGTCGAGCACGGCGGCTGCCACGGCGCCGAGGGCAAGGGCGCCGGCGGGGTCGAACCCGTTCATCTCGCTCCTCGCTGGCGGTCGAGCCGCCCGACAGGCTCGTCCCCATTATCGGCGATTTCGGGCAGCCCGCGCCTCCGCTCCCCCGCCGGGCCCGCCCGGCGTCCCTGGCCCGGAACGGGGTCGTCGGCCCCACAGGCCCCGCACACGGCGACGGCCGGGCCGGCCGGGTTCACGCCCCTCGCCGCCCCGGCCGCCGCCGTCCGGAGGGCCGTCGGGAGCCGCCCTCGGATCGCCGCCGCGGCGCTCACGCGTCCTCTTCGTCGCCGCCTTCGAGGATCGCCAGCGCGGCGCTGGTCGCGGCGACCGGGTCGCCGGCGCTCACCGCCTCGAACAGAGCGCTGTGGAACAGGTCCTCGCCGGCCTCGTCCATGCACCGGCCGGCCTTGACGGTCTCCCGCAGGGCGTCGCTCATGTTCCGGTACAGGTCCCGGAGCAGCGGGTTGTGCGCGGCCTCCGCGACACACAGGTGGAAGTCGACGTCGGCGTCGGTGAACGTGTCCAGGTCGGCGGCCCGCCCCGCGGCGGTGCGCCGGTCCATGGCCTGGCGGAGCGCCGTGAGGTCCTCCTCGGTCCGCGCGGTGGCGGCCAACCGGGCCGCGACGATGTCCAGGCCGCGCCGCACGTCGAGGATGTCGCCGGCCGTCACGCCGCCGAGGTGGCGGCGGAGCGCGATCTGGCCCTCGTCGGTGGCGGTCACGTAGGTGCCGGCGCCCTGGCGGGTGCTCAGCAGTCCGGAGTGCACCAGCACGCGGACGGCTTCGCGGACCGAGAGCCGGCTCACGCCGAGGGACTCGGCCAGCTGGCCCTCCGGCGGGATCCGTTCGCCGACCTGCCATGCGCCCCGGGCGATCTCCGCGCGTAGCTCACTGATCACGGTGTCGACGATCGACACGCGCCCCACCGTTTCCATCCGGCCCCCTTCTCGGTCGTCCGACGACGTCAGAACCCTAGGAAGCCCCAGAGCGCAGGTCCAGCCCTCGGGCCCGCCCCCCGGGGGGCTTCCGGCCACCCACATGTCTTCCGGCCCGGGTGTCCTCCGGCCCGGGGCCGGGCAGTCGCGGCCCCCGCCGGCCGGCTCGCGCGGACTCCGGGAAGATGCACCGGTTCCCCGTCCGTCCGGCCGCCGCCGAGCGCGTTCTCAAGCTATCGCGGCAACTGCCTGCGGTGGGTCGAGGCGACGTCGCGGCTGGTGGCCAGGTGCTTCATGACCAGCTCCTCGACTCTCGGCACGTCCCGGTCCTCGATCGCCTCGTAGAGCGCCTCGTGCTCCTTCGCGACGGTCACGAGGTCGTCGTGCTGGGCCAGCAGCCAGCGCATACGGCTTCGGAGCGTGGTACCCAGCTCGTTCAGCAGCTCGTTGGCGGCCATCGCCGTCACGGTCTCGTGGAAGTCGGCCGCGGCCCGCCGCGCCTTGACGGCGTCTCCCTGGCGCGCCGCTTCGAGCTCGGAGTCCAGGTCCGCGCGCAGCTTCTCCAGGCCGGCGCGGTTGCGCCGCTGAGCCGCGAGCCGGAACGTCAGCGTCTCCAGGGCGGTGCGGACCTCGTCGAGGTCGGAGATGTCGGTGGAGGTGAACTCGCGCACGACGGCCCAGGTGCGCGGGCGCGGTGTGACCAGTCCCTCCGCCACCAGCGCCTTCAGGGCCTCGCGGACCGGGAGTCGGCTCACCCCGAGTTCGGCGGCGAGTTCCCGTTCGACGAGTTTGCTGCCTGGCCGACGGGCACCGTCGAGGATCTGGTCGCGCAGCTGTCGCGTGACGCGTTCGGACTCGGACTCAAAACCCTCGGACCCTGGCATGGGCCTCATTCTCGCAGGTCCACGCCACCCGTCTGCCGCATACCGGCACGTCCGTCCGGCACGGGGGCGACGGGTCAGCATGAGCACGGTCGAAGTCGGTTACAGATGACTACTGACGCACGTGGACCAATTCCGGGATCCTGCCCTTTACCTGGCAAAACACCGGTCTGAAGCCGAGCTGGTCGGAGTGAGGGGCGAACCGTGTTCTACTACCTGCTCAAATACGTTCTGCTGGGACCGCTGCTCAGATTGGTCTTCCGGCCCCGTATCGAGGGGCTGGAGCACGTGCCGGCCTCGGGAGCGGCCATCGTCGCGGGCAACCACCTGTCGTTCTCGGACCACTTCCTGATGCCCGCGATCCTGAAGCGGCGGATCACCTTCCTGGCCAAGGCCGAGTACTTCACAGGCCCGGGCATCAAGGGCCGGCTCACCGCGGCCTTCTTCCGCAGCGCGGGGCAGATCCCGGTGGACCGCTCGGGCAAGGAGGCCGGGCAGGCCGCGATCCGGGAGGGGCTCGGGGTGCTGCGCAAGGGCGAGCTGCTCGGCATCTACCCGGAGGGCACCCGGTCGCACGACGGCCGCCTGTACAAGGGCAAGGTCGGCGTCGCGGTCATGGCGCTCAAGGCCGGGGTGCCGGTCGTCCCGTGCGCGATGATCGGCACGTTCGAGGCCCAGCCGCCCGGGAAGACCGTCCCGCGCCCGCACCCGATCGTGATCCGCTTCGGCAAGCCGCTGGACTTCTCCCGCTACGCGGGCATGGAGAACGAGAAGGCGATCCTGCGCGCCGCCACCGACGAGATCATGTACGCCATCCTGTCGCTGTCCGAGCAGGAGTACGTCGACCAGTACGCGGCCGTGGCCAAGGCGGCGCAGGACGATGCGAAGGGCGACAGGCGCAGGTTCCCGCGCGCGCCGCTCACCTGACGCCGCGGGGCACGCCGTAGACGCGAGAGGGGCGGCCGGGTGTCCGGCCGCCCCTCGTCGTCACCTTCCGCCGATCGCTACGCCTTCGGCGTGGCGTGCGGTGCGCAGGTCACGTCCGCAGTGTCGACCTTGCCGGTGAGCAGGTAGGTGTCCACCCGGTCGTTGATGCACGGGTTGGCCAGGCCGGTGACGCCGTGGGAGCCCGCGTCCTTCTCCGTGATCAGACGGGAGCCCGCGAAGCGCTTGTGCAGCTCGACGGCGCCCGCGTACGGGGTGGCGGCGTCACGCGTGGACTGCACGATCAGCACCTGCGGCAGGCCCTTGCCGGTCTTCACGTCCACCGGGTTCTGCTGCTTGACCGGCCACGTGGCGCACGGCAGGTTCATCCACGCGTTGGCCCACGTCATGAACGGGGCTGTCTTGTGGAGCCGCGTGTTGTCCCGGTCCCACGTCTGCCAGTTGGTGGGCCACTTGGCGTCGGTGCACTCCACGGCGGTGTAGACGGCGTTGCCGTTCTCCGAGGAGATGTTGCCCGCGATGTCGGACATGTCCGGGGCGGCGGCGTCGATCAGCGCCTGGGTGTCACCGGCGACGTACTTGCTGAACACCCTCGCCACCGGCGCCCACGACGAGTCGTAGTACGGCGCGCTCTGGAAGAAGGAGATCAGCTCGTTGGGGCCGACGACCCCGCCGATGGGGCTCTTCTTGGCGGTGGCGCGCAGCTTCAGCCACTGCTCCTGGACGGCGTCGCGGGTGGCGCCCAGGTGGTAGGTGGCGTCGTTCGCGGCGACCCAGTCCTGCCAGTCCTTCCAGCGGCCCTCGAAGGCGGTGTCCTGGTTCAGGTTGGCCTGGTACCAGATGTTCTCGCGCGCCGGGTTGACCACGCTGTCGACGACCATCCGGCGCACGTGTCCCGGGAACATGGTGCCGTAGACGGCGCCGAGGTAGGTGCCGTAGGAGACGCCGAGGAAGTTGAGCTTCTGCTCGCCGAGCGCGGCGCGGATGACGTCCAGGTCGCGGACCGTGTTCGCGGTGGTCATCGACTGGAGCATGGCGGCGCCGGTGCGCTCGTAGCAGCCCTGCGCGTACTCGCGGGCCAGCTTGCGCTGGATGCTCTTGTCGGCCTCGGAGTCGGGCACCGGGTCCATCCCGGAACCCTGGGCGAACTTCTGCGGGTCCGCGCAGGAGATGGGCGCCGAGTGGCCGACACCGCGCGGGTCGAAGCCGACGAAGTCGTAGGCCTTCGCGACGTTGGCCCAGATGACGTTCTTGTTGGTGACCCGGGTCGGGAAGCGCAGGCCCGAACCGCCGGGGCCGCCCGGGTTGTAGACGAGGGCGCCCTGGCGCTCCTCCTTGGTGCCGGTGTTGCCGATACGGTCGACGGCCAGCTTGATCTGCTTGCCGTACGGGTCGGCGTAGTCGAGCGGCACCGAGACGTATCCGCACTGGATGGGCTTGACCAGCCCCCAGTCGGCGGGGCAGTCCTGCCAGTCGATGCCGGCCTTCGCGGCACGCTCCGCGGCGATCGCCGCGCCGCGGGTCTCGCGGTCCTGGCCCTGGCCGTTGTTCGCTCCGGCTGCGGGCGTCGCCATGGCGCCGGCCATCAGGGTCGCTGTGACCAGCGCGCTGGCCGAACCGAGCGCCAGCGCACGGTTCTTGGGTCTCATGTCCCTCAAGTGGGACCTCCCCGTACATCGTTGCGAATTGGGTACGGGGATCCTTGCTGCTGTGAGGTCCCTGAGAACAGGGGTCGTTGACCTTCTTTGCCAATCCGATAAGCGGCGCGGCGTGTCCCGCTGAGCGGAGTACCAAGGGGCTCGGCAACGGCCTGGAGCTAGTGCTGCGTCCGGAAAGGTTCACCGGCTCGCGACGCCCGGCACGGCACTCCCCCAGCCTTCGGCCGGGGGTACCCCCACGCCGCGTTGTCGCATCACCTGAGTACATCCAGTACGCGGGCGATACTCCGCCTTGCGATGCTCCCCCACAGCCTGAACGGCGTGGGAGGTACCCCCAGCACCGGACGCCGCGAGCTTTCCGGCAAACCTTTCCGGTCACAGCACTAGGGCTGTTCGTCACTCACCCGGCCGCCGGAGCGCGCCGCCTTGCGGCGTGACAGCAGGGCGGGGCCCTCACGGGCCCCGCAGGGAATTCAACTGCCTCTTCGGGCAGTGCAGTTCAGACCCGCCGGCGACGCGGAAACGCGCCAGCCCGGGCCTCACCCGCTAGCGGACCTCCGGCCCCCGATGGTCCGCCGTGATGCCGAAGCGCTGCTGCTGAGGAGAGACGGACGGGACGTCGCGAACCTGCGAGACGGCGCCGACCCCCGGGTCCCCGGCAGGCTCCGCGAGCTGCTCGAGTCGTTCCAGATCGGCGGCGGAGACCAGGGCGACGAGCGGCTTGCCGTGCCGCGTGACGACCACGCGCTCTCCGCCGTACACCACCCGGTTGATCAGGTCGGCGAGCTCAGCCCTGGCTTGCGTCACCGGAATCTCGTAGGCCATACCCCCACCTTACGGGGCGTTCACGCCGCTCTCAGGGCTGCGACCGCTCACCGCAGAAGCGTGCGGAGTACCGCCCCAGCGCCCGCCTCAGCTGCTCCAGCTCGATGTCGGGCAGAGCACCGCCCTGGGCGAACTTCAGCACGTGCTCGGCCACCGTGCGCAGCTTGGTGTTGGACCGCTGGGAGACCTCCCGCAGGACCTGCCAGGCGTCCTCCGGCGGGATCTGCCCGAAGGTCACCACGGCGCCGATCGCCTGGTCGATGACCGCGTGCGAGGTCAGGGCCCGCTGGAGCTGCTCGATCTCCTGGTGCAGCCGCTCGTGCTCGAGCACCGGATCGGTGGCGGAGAGCGGCGGGAGAGGGTGCCGCTCGGACATCGCGAAGAACACCATGACCAGTCCCCTGGGTCGTCGAGCGCCCGTGCTTCCAGCTTCACCCCGGAGGACGCCGTGCACGACCCGAGGCCGTTCCCGCACCCGGCCCCGGAAAGCTCGCCGCGACTTACGTACGTCCTGTACATTTTTTACAGAGGCCGCTCCGACCGGAGACGGCACCGCCGCATGGAGGGGTGCGCCATGACGCGACCGTCCGCCCGCTACGTCCTGCCGGAGTTCACCGAGATCACCAGCGCCGGCCGGCGGTCCCTGGATCCGTACGCGAAACTGCTCGAGGAGCGGATCGTCCTCCTCGGCACACCCATCGACGACACCGCGGCGAACGACGTCATCGCGCAGTTCGTCCACCTGGAGCACCGGACGCCCGACCGGGACATCTCGCTCTACATCAACTCCCCCGGCGGCTCGTTCAGCGCGATGCTGGCCGTCCACGACACGATGCGGTACGTGTGCTGCGACGTGGAGACGATCTGCCTGGGCCAGGCCGTCGCGTCAGCGGCGGTACTACTGGCCGCGGGCACCCCGGGCAAGCGGTACGCGCTGCCCGGCCCCCGCGTGGTGCTGCGGCAGCCGTCGCTGCCCGAGCCGGTCGAGGGCCAGGCGTCCGACCTGGCGATCCAGGCGGACGAGCTGACACGGGTGCGCGCCCGCCTGGAGGAACTGCTCGCGCGGAGCACCGGGCGGTCCGCCCGGCAGGTGCGGACCGACCTGGAGCGGGAGCAGGTGCTGGACGCACAAGAGGCCCTGAAATATGGATTGATTGACCGAATCGCCCAGACCCGCGGGGGCACGCGTACCGCGCCGGACGCGGGGTGAGCCGCCGATGCTGCCACCCGAGCTGCCGCCCCTGCCGGCACTGACCCGCGCCGAGGCGGAGCTGATCGACCGTTACCTGGAGGCGGCCGACTTGCTGGGCCGCGTCAACCCGGGCCGGCCCGGAGACACCTACCGGGCCCTGAGGGCCGCCCAGGCGCTCGTCGGCAGGGCGATGGAGCTGCGGGACACGCTGGCACTGATGCACCGGCGGGGCGAGACCGAGCTGCACGCGGACACTCTGGCCCGGGCGCTGCGAGTGCTGGACGGCGAGCGGCGCACGGCCCGTGTCACCCTGCCGCCCGACTGCGGAAGTTGACGTCATCCACAGCCGCGGTCTCGGCGGGTGAAGGAGCCCGTCTGTCTGGACACGGGGTGAAATCACCCCGAATGACCGACCGCCTTTCGGTGTAGGTTCAGCTCCCTTTTCGGGACCGCCGCAGTTGCGCAACACGCCTCCCCGGATGGCGGAATGAGGTGTTCCGGTGCTGGTCCGGGGGTCGTCGCGGGAGGGGGCAGCCGTTCGATCGCGAGGGTGTCCACCCGAACGGGCGCGTGGTGAGTAACAACACAAACACGCGGTTCCATTGGGATTTTCGGACATCCGTAGGTGAAGATCCCTGTCTGACGACAAGCCCCCGCCACAACGGCGGGGCGGTCCGGGCGGACGCCGAGTCCTGCCGCCGCCCGGATGACCGGTCGACAGGAGTGGATCGGCAGGAGTGGAGGACCCAAGCACGACGGGTCGCCGGAACGGTCACGCCATGGCCGGTCCGAGCAGCCCTTGGGGTGAAGCCGCAGCAACGCGGCCGGGCAACTTCGCCAGCCCGAATCCGACAGGTCATCCTTCACAGGCGGCTGACGAAGGGTTGCGCATGACTGCGCTCAATCGTGTCCCGTCGCTGATGGCCCGGGCCGGCACGGCCTCGGCTCTGACCCTGGCCGCCGTGAGCGGCTCGATCGTGGTCCCGGGTGTGGCCTCCGAGGCCTCGGCCGCGACGACCGCGAACACGGCGCTGCGGATCGCGGCGTCCAAGCAGGGGTCGCCCTACCAGTGGGGCGCCACGGGGCCGCGGAGGTTCGACTGCTCCGGGCTCACGCTGTACTCGTTCAAAAGGGCGGGCAAGACGCTGCCCCGCACGGCCGCACAGCAGTACAACAAGAGCCGGCACATCTCCGCGGGCAGCCGCCGAGCCGGGGACCTGGTGTTCTTCCACTCGGGCTCGAACGTGTACCACGTGGGCATCTACGCCGGCAAGGGCAAGATCTGGCACGCCCCGAAGACCGGGGACGTGGTGAAGCTCCAGAAGATCTGGACGAAGAGCGTCTGGTATGGCCGGGTGCGCTGACCCGGCCGCAATGCGGTGCGGTGGCGGAGCTTCGACGTCGTCACCGCACGTTCCTACGGTTCCTGACCCGCGGCCGCCACCGGGCGGGCGGGAACCGTCCACGGAAGTTCGATGCAGACCGTCTTGCCGCCCTCCCGGGTCGGCCGCACGGTCAGACTGCCGCCGCACTCGGCGGTGAGCCACCGGATGATCACCATGCCCCGGCCGTTGTCCTGCTGGACGGCGGCCGGCAGGCGTTTCGGGAACCGGGGGTGGCTGTCGGTGACCCCGATGTGCAGTCGTTCGTCACGCACGAGGACGAGGTCCACCGTGAAGGTGGGTGACTGCCCGAAAGTGTGCTGTACGGCGTTGGTGGCGAGTTCGGAGACGATGAGCCGGACCGTCTCGGCGGTGTCCGCGGCCGGCGGCAGGCCCCACTCCGCGAGCGTGCCGGCCACATAGGCACGGGCCGCGCAGACCGAGGCGGGATCGCTCGGCAGAGTGACGGATGCTTCCAGATGGTCTGCCATGGCGACGTCGTCCCTTTCCCACAGGGCCGGAGTCCGACACTGAGCGGATGATTCGAGTACGGTCCCGCACTGGTGCTTCGCCGTCAGACTGCCATCAGCACTCCGCTCTCGGTGGCGATCCACCGAGATATGCATATATCTGTCGCTCAATGCGGTGAACTCTGCGACGGCAGACCGTATCCGGAGCGGGTCGCGTGGAGCGTTCAGAGGGAGCGAGGGAGTAGCCCATGCAACACGGTCCCGAGGTGCGCCGCCGGAAGCTGGGCGCCGAACTGCGCGCCCTGCGCACCGGCGCGGGTCTCACCAGCGGTGAGGCGGCCCGCCTGGTCGGCTGGCACCAGTCGAAGGTCAGCCGGATCGAGACCGGCACCAGCGGGGTGAAACCGGCCGATGTGCGCTCACTCCTGGACGCGTACGCGGTCCACGACGCCCAACTGCGCGAGTTGCTCCTGGTGCTGGCGGGGCTGGACGACGGCGGCGACCGGCACCACTGGTGGCACGCCTATCGCGGAGTGCTGCCGCCGACCTACCGGGACTTCATCAGCCTGGAGTCGCAGGCGAGCGGGATGCGCACCCTGGAGACCTCGGTCGTCCCCGGCCTGCTCCAGACGCCCGAGTACGCGCGCGCGGTCACCCGGGCCGCCGTGGACGGGCTCGACGAGGACCGGCTGGACGCGCTGGTGGAGGTGCGGCTGGCCCGCCAGGACGTGCTGCGCTCGCGACCGCCGCTGGAGCTGGACGCGGTGCTGGACGAGGCGGTGCTGCGCCGGGAGGTGGGCGGGCCCGAGGTGATGAGGCGGCAGTTGGAGCGGCTGACGGAAGCAGCCCGGCTGCCCCAAGTACGGCTCCAGGTGTTGCCGTTCGCCGCCGGCGCCCACATCGGCATCACCGGCCCTTTCGTTATCTTCTCATTTTCGAACGCTTCTGATCTGAACGTGGTGGTTCTCGACCACTTGACGAGTAGCCTCCACCTCGAGCGGAAAGAAGACCTAGAGGCCTACGCCGAGGCCTTCGACACCCTGCGGCTCCACGCCCTCTCGCCCGAGGACTCGTTGGACTTCATCGCCGGGATACGCCAGACCCCCTGACGGCGCACAACCGCGTACCGCGTTAAGGAGGCACCATGTCCGCTCCGCCTCGGCACGTACCTTCCAGCACCGATCTGCACGGCGTGCGCTGGCTGCGCAGCAGCTACAGCACGGGAGCCAACAACTGCGTCGAGACGGCCCGGCCCGCCACGGGACCGTGGGCCGGGCTGCTCGCCGTGCGCGACTCCAAGGCCCCGGCCGGGCCCGCACTGCTCTTCTCCCCCGCGAGCTGGGCAGGCTTCATGGCTGCGACACACCGCACCTGACGGACAATCCGGTCAACGCCCGGTGACACCCGGCCATGTCACGCCGACTCATGGTCGTGTTCCACCGATCACCCGTACAGCGCGTTCGATCTGCGCCCCGGAGAGGTCCGCGCGGGCGGTCAGCCTCAGCCGTGAGATGCCGTCGGGCACGGAAGGAGGACGGAAGCAGCCCACGGCCAGCCCGGCCGCCCGGCAGTCGGCCGCCCACCGCACGGCCCGCTCCGGGGACGGCGCGCGCACCGAGACCACCGCGGCGTCCGGACGTACCGCCTCCAGGCCCGCGGCGGTCAGGCGTGCGTGGAGTTCGGCCGCCACGGCACGTGCGCGTGCCGCCCGCTCCGGCTCGCGGCGCAGCAGTCGCAGCGCCGCGAGGGCGGCCCCCGCGGCCGCGGGGGCGAGACCGGTGTCGAAGATGAACGTCCGGGCCGCGTTGACCAGGTGGTCGATCACCCGCGCGGGCCCGAGGACGACTCCGCCCTGGCTGCCGAGCGACTTCGACAGCGTGGCCGTGACGACCACATCGCCGGCGCCCGCCAGCCCGGCCGCGTGCGCGGCGCCGCGGCCGCCGGTGCCCAGGACGCCCAGCCCGTGGGCGTCGTCGACGACGAGACCGGCACCGTGCTCCCGGCAGACCGCGGCGAACTCCGCCAGCGGGGCCGCGTCGCCGTCGACCGAGAACACCGTGTCCGACACGAGCACCGCCGGGCCCTCGTGCGTGCCGAGCGCCTTGCGCACGGCGTCCGGGTCGGCGTGCGCGACGACCTGCGTCGTGCCCCGGGCCAGCCGGCAGCCGTCGATGAGCGAGGCGTGGTTGCCCTCGTCGGAGACGACGAGCGAGCCGTGCGGCGCGAGCGCGGTGACCGCGGCCAGGTTCGCGGCGTATCCGGAGGAGAAGACCAGCGCCGCCTCGAAGCCGCAGAAACCGGCCAGCTCGTGCTCCAGTTCGGCATGGAGTTCGGTGGTGCCGGTGACCAGCCGGGAGCCGGTCGAGCCGCCGCCCCAGGTGCGCGCCGCGGCCGCGGCCCCCTCGGTCACCTCCGGATGGCGGGCCAGCCCCAGGTAGTCGTTGCCGGCGAGGTCGAGCAGCGGCGAGTCGGCGGGGCGGGGCCGCAGGGTCCGTACGAGTCCGGCCCGGCGGCGTGCGTCCGCCTGCTCCTCGATCCAGCCGAACGCCATGGGTCCTCCGGGGCATTTGTAGGCAGTGGACAGACCCTAGCGGCAGGGCCGGCCGCCCATGATGTGGCAATACCCACATGTCGATGTGCCCGTCGTTGTGCGGAGTCTCCTTGGCCGCGGACCGGGCCGTAGGACAGGATCAGCTCTCATGAACCTGCTGAACACGCTGGTGGACAAGGGGCTTCGGCGCGAGTCGCCGACCCGCGGGGAAGCTCTGGCCGTACTGGCCACCTCGGACGACGACCTGCTCGATGTGGTGTCCGCGGCCGGGAAGGTGCGCCGCCACTGGTTCGGCCGGCGGGTGAAACTCAACTATCTCGTCAACCTCAAGTCGGGCCTGTGCCCCGAGGACTGCTCCTACTGCTCCCAGCGGCTCGGCTCGAAGGCCGACATCCTCAAGTACACCTGGCTCAAGCCCGACGACGCCTCCAGGGCCGCCGCGGCGGGGCTGGCGGGCGGCGCCAAGCGGGTCTGCCTGGTGGCCAGCGGGCGCGGCCCGACCGACCGTGACGTGGACCGGGTCTCCGACACCATCAAGGCGATCAAGGAGCAGAACGAGGGCGTCGAGGTGTGCGCCTGCCTCGGACTGCTCACCGACGGCCAGGCCGAACGGCTGCGCGAGGCCGGGGCCGACGCCTACAACCACAACCTCAACACCTCCGAGGCGACGTACGGCGACATCACCACCACCCACACCTATGCCGACCGGGTGGACACGGTGAACAAGGCGCACGCGGCCGGGCTGTCCGCCTGCTCCGGGCTCATCGCCGGGATGGGCGAGAGCGACGAGGACCTGGTCGACGTGGTCTTCTCGCTGCGCGAGCTGGACCCGGACTCCGTTCCGGTGAACTTCCTGATCCCGTTCGAGGGCACACCGCTCGCCAAGGAGTGGAACCTGACCCCGCAGCGCTGCCTGCGGATCCTGGCCATGGTCCGGTTCGTCTGCCCGGACGTGGAGGTGCGGATCGCGGGCGGCCGCGAGGTGCACCTGCGCACCATGCAGCCCCTCGCGCTGCACCTGGCCAACTCGATCTTCCTCGGCGACTATCTGACGAGCGAGGGCCAGGCGGGCAAGGCCGACCTGGAGATGATCGCGGACGCCGGGTTCGAGGTGGAGGACGCCGACCAGGTGACGCTGCCCGAGCACCGGGTGGCGGCCGGGGGCGGGTGCGGGTCGCACGACGGCGCGGGGTGCGGGTCCCACGAGGGCTCGGGCCGCTGTGCGCACGAGGGGCCGGGGTGCGGGTCGCACCAGGGTGGCGGGGTCTGCGGTTCCGCCGCGGCACCGGCGGAGGAAACGGCGTCGGCACCGGCCGCGACCGGCAGCGAGCCGCGTACGGATCTCGTCGCCGTACGCCGCCGGGGCGCCGGAACGGACCTCGCACCCAATGCCTGAACCGCACACCACACCCGGCCCGAGCGTGCCCGAACTGCTGGAGCTCGACCGGCGGCACGTGTGGCACCCGTACGGACCCATGCCCGGCCGCCACGAACCGCTCGTCGTGGAGTCGGCGAGCGGGGTGCGGCTGCGGCTCGCGGACGGCTCGGGCGAACTGGTCGACGGCATGTCGTCGTGGTGGGCGGCGATCCACGGCTACAACCACCCGGTGCTGAACGAGGCCGCACGGGAGCAGCTGGAGCGGATGAGCCACGTGATGTTCGGCGGGCTCACGCACGAGCCCGCCGTCCGGCTCGCGAAGCTCCTTGTCGACATGTCACCAGAGGGCCTCGAGCATGTGTTCCTCTCCGACTCCGGTTCGGTGTCGGTCGAGGTCGCGGTGAAGATGTGCCTTCAGTACTGGCGCTCGCTCGGCCGCCCGGACAAGCGGCGGCTGCTGACCTGGCGGGGCGGCTACCACGGGGACACCTGGCAGCCGATGTCCGTGTGCGACCCCGAGGGCGGGATGCACGAGCTGTGGACCGGGGTGCTGCCGCGCCAGGTCTTCGCGGACGCGCCGCCGGCCGAGTACGAGGAGGCGTACGCCGACCATCTGCGGGAGACGGTCGAACGGCACGCCGGCGAACTGGCCGCCGTGATCGTCGAACCCGTGGTCCAGGGCGCGGGTGGGATGCGCTTCCACTCCCCCGCCTATCTGCGGGTGCTGCGCGAGGTGTGCGACGCGCACGACGTGCTCCTGGTGTTCGACGAGATCGCGACCGGGTTCGGGCGCACCGGCGCCCTGTTCGCGGCGGAGCACGCCGCCGTGACGCCGGACGTGATGTGCGTGGGCAAGGCGCTGACCGGCGGCTATCTGACGATGGCGGCGACGCTGTGCACGGCGCGGGTGGCGGACGGGATCTCGCGGGGCGAGGTGCCGGTGCTGGCGCATGGGCCGACGTTCATGGGCAACCCGCTGGCGGCGGCCGTGGCGTGCGCGTCGATCGGGCTGTTGCTCGGCCAGGACTGGCTCGCGGAGGTCAAGCGGATCGAGGCGGGCCTGCGGGACGGACTGGCTCCGGCGGCGGAGTTGCCCGGTGTGCGGGACGTACGGGTCCTGGGTGCCATCGGAGTGGTCCAGCTCGACCACGCGGTGGACATGGCGGCGGCCACCCGGGCGGCCGTGCGCGAGGGCGTGTGGCTGCGGCCGTTCCGTGACCTGGTGTACACGATGCCGCCGTACGTCACCGGTGACGTGGACGTGGCACGGGTCGCGCGCGCGGTGTGCGCGGCGGCGCGGGAGGGCTGAGATGCCGGTACTGGTGATCACGGGAACGGGCACGGAGGTCGGCAAGACGGTGGCGACGGCCGCCGTCGCCGCTGCGGCCGTCGCGGCCGGGCGGTCGGTGGCCGTGCTGAAGCCCGCGCAGACCGGCGTGGGGCCGGGCGAGCGCGGGGACGCCGACGAGGTCGCTCGGCTGGCCGGTGCGGTGACGGCGCGCGAACTCGCCCGCTATCCCGAGCCGTTGGCGCCCGCGACGGCGGCCCTGCGGGCCGGGCGGGCGCCGGTGCGTCCGCCCGAGGTGGCCGAGGCCGCCGCCAAGCTGGCGACCGAGCACGATCTGGTGCTGGTGGAAGGCGCGGGCGGGCTGCTCGTCCGCTTCGACGCGGACGGCGGCACGCTGGCGGACGCGGCGAAGCTGCTGGGTGCCCCCGTGCTGGTCGTGGCCACGGCGGGTCTGGGCACGCTGAACACGACGGAGCTGACGGCCCGTGAACTGCGTTCCCGCGAGCTGGATCTCCTCGGCGTGGTGATCGGCAGCTGGCCCACCGCGCCCGGCCTCGCCTGCCGCTGCAACGTCACCGACCTTCCCGAAGCGGCCGGCGCCCCCCTGCTCGGCGCCCTCCCCGAAGCCGCCGGAGCCTTGCCCCCGGCCACCTTCCGGTCCATGGCCCCCGAGTGGCTGGCCCCCTGTCTGAACGGCACCTGGAACGCGGAGGAGTTCACCGCCCGGGAGGCACCCGCGCCGTTCGCACGGGGGTCCTGAGCGGCACGGCGGACGTACGGACACCTGGCCCACGTGCCCGTACGCCGCCCGTGTGCGGTCGGGTCGCGGCCGGGTGACCGACCACGACGGCCCGTGCGTGGCGGCCGGACGCCGAGCCGTCGAGCCAACTCGGACGAGCGCACGGCCGACGGCACAGGCGGGCGCGCCGCGGACGGCCAGGCCTTGCGCCACCCGACGCGGTCGGCCGCCACGGCCACCCAGCACGGATCGGGCAGCCCTCGGACCACGACGGCCAGGCGAC
>NZ_JBEYTS010000015.1:60230-160299 GCF_040643155.1 Streptomyces sp. NPDC047453
ACAAGGGGCACCGGGCCATCGCCCGTGCCGGCAGGCTCGTCGGACCAACCCGGACCAGCGCACGGCCGACGACGCAGGCGGGCACACCGCGGACGGCCAGGCCTTGCGCCACCCGACGCGGTCGGCCGCCACGGCCACCCAGCACGGATCGGGCAGCCCTCGGACCACGACGGCCAGGCGACCGACCACGACAGGCCGGCACAAGGGGCACCGGGCCATCGCCCGTGCCGGCAGGCTCGTCGGACCAACCCGGACCAGCGCACGGCCGACGACGCAGGCGGGCACACCGCGGACGGATACGGCTGGCGCCATTCCACGCGCAGCCGGCTGCAACGGCCTCCCGGCGCGGAGGCGCGTCGCTGTCCTGCGGACGAGCGCGCCAGGCAGCTCCCGGTGACACCCGGAGGCAACCCCAGCCCTGCGCATGTGCGGCACGTACGACGAGCCCCCGCGTACGTGCGCCGCGCACACCGGGGAGCGGACCGGGCGGCGGGGGACGGCGCACGGCTCCAGCGCACGTGCCGCAGGCTCGGCCGGGACGTGCGGGCGGGGTTGGGGATCGGCATGGGCGGGCGTGCGGTGGGCAGGCGTGGGGGACACTCACCGTAGGCCCGTAGTGGTCGGGGAGGGTGCCATGTTCTTGCGGTCCGTCGGCTCCGGGAAGGCGGCACGGGATGCCGTGCGTCATCCGGTGTTCGCCCGTTACTACGCCCGCGCCAGCGTGGCCGCGGAGACCAGCATGGGCATCGCCGGGTTGCGCCAGAGGCTGCTGGCCGGGCTGTCCGGGCGGGTGATCGAGATCGGCGCGGGCAACGGGCTGAACTTCGCGCGCTATCCGGGCTCCGTCGCGGAGGTCGTCGCGATCGAACCGGAGCGGCTGCTGCGGCAGTGGGCGCTCGAGGCCGCCGTGCGCGCCGAGCTCCCGGTCGACGTGGTGCCGGGCTGCGCGGAGGCGCTGCCCGTGAAGAGCGAGGCGTTCGACGCGGTGGTGCTCGCGCAGGTGCTGTGCAGCGTGCGCGACGTGCCGCGCGCGCTCGCCGAGGCGCGGCGCGTGCTGAAGCCCGGCGGCGAGGTGCGGTTCTTCGAGCACGGCAGGGGCGGTGGCCGGGCGATGACCCTGACCCAGCGTGCCCTGGACCTCACGGTGTGGCCATTGCTGAGCGGCGGCTGCCGTCTGTCCCGCGATCCGGTCTCCGCCCTGCGCGACGCCGGGTTCGAGCTCGGCCCCTACCGGCGGATGCTGGTTCCGGAGCAGGGTCCGGTCCTGCCCTCCTCGTACTGCGCGCTGGGCACCGCCTGGCGACCGGTCTCCACCGGCCTCGGTGAGCGGCCGGCCACCTGATCAGCCCATCAGGTGCTCACTCGCGCCTCGGCCGCGCGGGCACAGGCACAGGGTGGAGCCCGCATGCCCCTTACAGGGGTATCAGGGCCCCGTCCTGAAGGGGGAGACCGCTTCTGGGCCCAACGGAGGATACCGACCGTGGGCCCGATCACATTACGCTCGTCCGGGGACAAACCTGTCATGAGCCAGGACGTAACGGGTCGAAGGACCCCCAAGGAGGCCCCCGTGTCCACACCTGCTGCGCCGCCGGCCCAGGCGTCGGTCGACGGGATCGCCGCCCGCGCCCGCGGACTGACCAAGTCGTACGGATCGGACGAGACCACCGTGCTCGCGCTGGACTCGGTGGACGTCGACATCGAGCGCGGCCGTTTCACCACGGTCATGGGCCCCTCCGGCTCCGGGAAGTCCACGCTGATGCATTGCCTGGCCGGGCTCGACACCGTCTCGGCCGGTCATGTCTGGGTCGGCGACACCGAGATCACCGGACTGAAGGACCGCGAACTGACCCGGCTGCGCCGGGACCGGATCGGCTTCATGTTCCAGTCGTTCAACCTCATCCCCACCCTGAACGCGCTGGAGAACATCACCCTCCCGATGGACATCGCGGGCCGGAAGCCCGACGAGAAGTGGCTGGACGAGGTCATCGACACGCTGGGGCTGCGCAACCGGCTCAGGCACCGGCCGTCCCAGCTGTCCGGCGGCCAGCAGCAACGCGTGGCCTGCGCGCGGGCCCTGGCCTCGCGGCCGGAGCTGATCTTCGCCGACGAACCGACCGGCAATCTCGACTCGCGGGCCGGTCTGGAGGTGCTCGGCTTCCTGCGCGACGCCGTCGACAGCCTTGGGCAGACCGTCGTCATGGTGACCCACGACCCGAACGCCGCCGCCCACTCCGACCTGGTGCTGTACCTCGCGGACGGCCGGATCGTGGACACGATGGAGCACCCGACCGCGGAGGCCGTTCTGGAGCGCATGCGCCTGTTCGCCGGAGGGGCCGTTCCCACTCCCGGCCCCGCCCCCAGCCTCACCCCCGGCTTCGGCGTGGTCCACGACCGGTTCGACGGGGACGGCGTCGCCGTCGAGGAGGCCTGACCCCGTGCTCAAGGCGACACTGCGCAGCTTCCTGGCCCACAGGGGGCGGCTGCTGCTCTCGGCCCTGGCCGTCATCCTGTCCGTGGCCTTCGTCACGGGCAGCCTGATCTTCTCCGACACCGTCGCCCGCACCTTCGACCGGCTCTTCGCCTCCACCGCAGCCGATGTGACGGTGGCCCCGAAGCAGGAGCTGCAGTCCGCGCTGCCCACCGGGGTCGTGCAGACCGTGCCGGCGTCCCTCGCCCAGCGGGTGGCCGGGGTCGACGGCGTCGCCGCGACGCACGTGGACGTGGCCGTCCAGAACGCCATGGTCGTCGACAGCCGCAACAACCCGGTCGGCCCGACCACGGGCGCCCCGACGATCGTCTCCAACTGGCAGGTCACCGACCGCAGCCCGGTGCGGCTGACCTCCGGCCACGCCCCGCACGGCGACGCCGAGACCCTGCTGGACGCCGACACCGCCCGGCACAACGGCGTGCGGATCGGCGACGTGCTCGCGGTCCAGGCGCAGCCCGGCTCGTTCCGCGTCCGGGTCGTCGGCATCGCCACGTTCACCACCACCAACCCGGGTGCGGCCAGGCTCTTCCTGGACACCCCCACCGCCCAATCCAGGCTGCTCGGCTCCACGGCCCGCGCGACGAGCATCTCGGTCGACGCGGCCAAGGGCGTCACCGACGCCGAGCTCAAGCAGCGCGTCGGCCGGGCCGTCGGTACCACCGGCTACGACCTCAGGACGGCCAGTGAGCAGGCCAAGTCCGCCGCCGCCCGGCTCGGTGGATTCGTCAAGATCATCAAGTACGTCATGGTCGGATTCGCCGGGATCGCGGTCCTCGTCGGCATCTTCCTGATCGTCAACACCTTCTCCATGCTGATCGCCCAGCGCACCCGCGAACTGGGCCTGCTGCGCGCCCTGGGCGCCGACCGGCGGCAGGTTCGCCGCTCGGTGCTGGCCGAGGCGGTGCTGCTCGGCGTGATCGGCTCCACGGTGGGGCTGGCGACCGGGATCGGCCTCGCGGCCGGGCTGATCCGGCTGATGAGCGCCTTCGGCATGAACCTGACGACCGCGGCGATGGTCGTCCGGTGGATCACGCCCGTCGCCGCGTACGCCGTCGGCATCGGCGTCACCTTCCTGGCCGCCTACCTCCCGGCCCGCCGCGCCGCGACCGTCTCGCCCATGGCGGCCCTGGCGGACGCCGAGGTGACCGGGGTGGGGCGGCCGCTGCGGGTACGCGCGTTGGCGGGCGCGGGCGTGGGAGCGGCCGGCGCGGCCGCGCTCGCGGGCTGCGCCGCCGCGCACCGGACCGCGACCGCCGCCTCGCTGCTTGGCGTGGGCATCGTCCTCACCCTGGTCGCCGCCGTCGTCGCGGGGCCGCTGCTTGTGCGCCCGCTGATCCGGGTGCTGGGCGGGGCCTTCCCGGCCCTGTTCGGGTCCATCGGGCGGATGAGCCAGCGCAACGCGCTGCGCAACCCGCGCCGGACCGGTGCCACCGCGGCCGCCCTGATGGTGGGCTTGGCCCTGGTCGGCGGGCTGTCCGTGGCCAGTGCCTCCATGACCAGCTCCCTGGACCGTCAGATCGACAAGGTGCTGGGCGCCGACTACCTGGTGCAGAACCGCAGCTTCCTGCCGTTCTCCGCGGAGGTCACGGACGCGGTGCGCGGCACCCGGGGCGCCGGCACCGTCGTACGGCAGCGGCTGGCGGCCGTCGCCCTGCGGATGCCGGACGGCAAGCGCGTCGAGACCACCGCATCCGGGTACGACCCGCGGCTCGACTCGGTCGCCCACATCAAGTACGTCCACGGCGACACGGCGGCGGCCCTCGCCGACGGGCACATCTCCATGGACGCCCGCTTCGCCGGGAAGCACGGGGTGCGGGCCGGAAGCGTGCTGCCCGTCGAGTTCCAGGGCGGACGGCTGGCCCGGCTGACCGTGGCCGCGCTCACCAACCAGGACGCGGCCGAGGGGTTCGGCATCGAGGGCGACGTGTACTTCGGCATGGGGACCCTGGAGAAGTACGTGCCGGGCACTCCGGACGCGGTCCTGTACGTGAACGCCGCGCCCGGCACGGGCGCCGACCAGTTGCGCTCCCACCTGGAGAAGGCCCTGACTCCGTACCCCAATGTGGAGGTGCGCGACCAGGCGGACTACAAGAAGCTGGTCCACGACCAGATCGCGGTCCTGCTCTACCTCGTCTACGCGCTGCTCGGCCTCGCGATCGTCATCGCGGTCCTCGGCGTGGTCAACACCCTCGCCCTGTCGGTGGTGGAGCGCACCCGGGAGATCGGTCTGCTGCGGGCCATCGGGCTGGCCCGTCGGCAGCTGCGGCGGATGATCCGGCTGGAGTCGGTGGTGATCGCGGTCTTCGGCGCGGTCCTGGGGCTGGCACTGGGCCTGGTGTGGGGCCTGTGCACCCAGCGGGTGCTGGCCCTCCAGGGCATGAAGGCGCTGGCCATCCCATGGCCCACGATCGTGGCGGTGGTGGTCGGCTCGGCGCTCGTGGGCGTCGTCGCGGCCCTGCTGCCCGCGCTGCGCGCCTCCCGGATGAACGTGCTGGCGGCGATCGCGCACGAGTGACCCGGTCGCGGCACCAGCGTCCGGATGCTGGAATAGGGCCCGGCGGGCGGCGGTGCGTGGTCTGATCACCGCATGAGCGATCTGCACATACGCGCCGCGACCGCCGACGACCTCGACACCGTGCTGGCCTTCTGGACGACGGCCGCGGAGGGCACGAGCATCAGCGACGACCGGGACGGCATGGCCCGCCTGCTCGCCCGCGACCCGGAGGCCCTGCTGCTGGCGGAGCAGGACGGCGAGCTGGCCGGCACGGTCATCGCGGGCTTCGACGGCTGGCGCTGCCACCTGTACCGGCTGGCCGTGCACCCGGACCGGCGGCGCCGGGGCACCGGCTCGGCCCTGCTGGCGGCCGCCGAGGAGCGGCTCGTGCGGCTCGGCGGGCGGCGCGGGGACGCCATGGTGCTCACCCGCAACGAGACCGCGCACCGCGCCTGGCGGGCGGCCGGCTACGCGCCCGAGGAGCGCTGGCGGCGCTGGGTGAAACCCCTTGCGGACTGACCCGTGAGGTCCTGACGGACTGACCCCCGACTCCACTTTGCCCTTCCTTTACTCTTGGAGGACACACGGTCCTCCATGAAAGGTTGTGAGCGTCCGCCCATGGGCGAGCCTCCCCGAGCGCGACATAGCGCGCCTGTCCCCGTCCTGCCCGACCATAGGTCGGGGGTGACCCGATGACCGAAGTGCTCCTGTTGCTGGTGGCGGTGCTGCTGAGTCTCGCCTGCGGCGCCTTCGTCGCGGCCGAGTTCTCGCTGACGACCGTCGAGCGCGGTGCCCTGGAGCGGGCGGCCGAGCGCGGTGAACGCGGCGCGGCCGGCGCGCTGAAGGCCGTACGGAACCTGACCTTCCAGCTCTCCGGCGCGCAGCTCGGCATCACCGTCACCAATCTGGTGGTCGGCATGCTCGCCGAACCGTCGATCGCCAAGCTGATCGCGGGCCCTATTCAGGCGCTCGGCCTGTCCCGGTCCGCCGCGACCACGGTGGCGCTGGTCCTGGGCACGGCCCTGTCCACGGTGTTCCTGATGGTCGTCGGCGAGCTTGTGCCCAAGAACTGGGCGATCTCCTCGCCGCTCGCGGTGGCCAGGCGGGTGGGCAGTCCGCAGCGCTGGTTCAGCGCCGCCTTCCGCCCCTTCATCACCCACCTGAACAACACGGCGAACCACGTGGTGCGCCGGCTCGGCGTGGAGCCCGCCGAGGAACTCGCCTCCGCGCGCGGCCCCCAGGAGCTCGCCGCCCTGGCCCGGCACTCCGCCAGGGAGGGCGCCCTGGAGGCGGACACCGCCGAGCTGTTCGTGCGGACCCTCAACCTGGCCGACCTGACCGCGGAGAACGTGATGACCCCGCGCGTCCAGGTCGTGGCCCTCGACGCCCAGGCGACCTGCGAGGACGTGGCGAACGCGACCCGGGCGACCGGGCTGTCGCGGTTCCCCGTGTACCAGGGCGGCCTCGACTCGGTCGTGGGCACCGCCCACATCAAGGACGTGCTGGCGGTGCCCACCGAGCGCCGCACCCGCACACGGGTCTCCGAGATCATGCGCGAGCCGCTCCTGGTCCCCGAGTCGCTGACCGTCGACCGGCTGCTGGACCGGCTCTCCGGCAAACGCACGATGGCGGTCGTCATCGACGAGTACGGCGGCACCGCGGGCGTGGCGACGCTGGAGGACATCGTCGAGGAGGTGGTCGGCGAGGTGCGTGACGAGCACGACCCGCACGAGACACCCGACCTCGCCCCGGCCGGGGCCGACGAGGAGGGCCGCGGCCTGTACTCGGCCGACGGCTCCGCGCGGGTGGACCAGCTCGCGCGGGTCGGGCTGCGGGTGCCGGAGGGCCCGTACGAGACGCTGGCCGGCCTGATCGCTAACGAGCTGGGCCGGATCCCCGAGACCGGCGACATCCTCCAGGTCGCCGGCTGGCGGCTGGACGTGGTGGACGCGAGCGGCCGCCGGGCCGCGCGCGTGCTGCTGCACGCGCCGCTCGACGACGAGGGCGGCGACGGCCGCGAGGACCGCGAGGGACCCGCAGGGCGGACCGATCATCCGCGCGGTGACGCGCACGACGAGAGGAGGGCCGGCCGGTGACCGCCGTACAGATCCTGATCGGCCTGGCGTCCCTGGTCGTCAACGCCTTCTTCGTGGGCGCCGAGTTCGCGCTGATCTCGGTGCGCCGCAGCCAGGTCGAGCCGTACGCCGAGGAGGGCGACCGGCGCGCCAGAAGCGTGCTGTGGGGCCTGGAGCACGTGTCCGCGCTGCTGGCCGCGGCGCAGCTGGGCATCACCCTGTGCACCCTGGTCCTCGGTGTGGTCGCCGAGCCGGCGATCGCGCACCTGCTGGAGCCGGTGTTCCACGCGGTGGGCGTACCGCCAGGGGCGGGCCACGCGGTGTCGTTCGTGATCGCGCTGGCCCTGGCGACGTATCTGCACATGCTGCTCGGCGAGATGGTGCCGAAGAACGTCGCGCTCGCGGAGCCCGTGCGCAGCGCGCTGCTGCTCGGGCCGCCGCTGGTCGCGCTGTCCCGGGCGCTGCGTCCGGTGATCTTCACGGTGAACACGTTCGCGAACACCCTGCTCAAGCTGTTGCGGGTGGAGACCAAGGGCGAGGTCTCCTCGACCTTCACGGACTCGGAACTGGCCCAGATCGTCAAGGACGCCAGCGCGGCCGGCCTCATCGACGACCGGGCGCAGGAGAGGCTGCACGACGCGCTGGAGCTCGGCAGCCGGCCCGTGCGCGACGTGGTGCTCCCGCTGGAGCGGGTCGTCCACGCGCGTCTGGGCGTCACCCCCGAGCAGTTGGAGGCACTGTCGGCCGAATCCGGTTTCTCGCGCTTCCCCGTGGTCGACGAGGAGCGCCACATCGTCGGCTACCTCCACGTGAAGGACGCTCTGGACGCCTCACCGCGAGGAGAGCCGTTCCGGCTGCGGGACATGCGCCCGATCGCCCGGGTCCGCGAGGGCACACCGCTGGACGACGTGCTCACCGCGATGCGCGGCGGTCGTGCGCATCTGGCGGCAGTCCTGGGTGCCGACGACCGGCTGGCGGGCCTGGTGACGATGGAGGACGTGCTGCGGGAGCTGTTCGGACCGGCGGGAGTGACGGGGACGGCCTGACCCCGGCGGACCGACCGCGTGGTATGGCGCTGGGCCACAGGGATACCATCACTCACGCCATGCAGACGAATCCCACGTACACCAGCCTGGTCGCGGTCGGCGACTCCTTTACCGAGGGCATGTCGGACCGGCTGCCCGACGGTTCGTACCGCGGCTGGGCGGACCTCCTCGCGGCGCGGATGGCCGCCCGCACACCCGGTTTCCGGTACGCCAACCTCGCCGTACGCGGCAAGCTCATCGGACAGATCGTCGACGAGCAGGTGGAGACGGCGGCGGCCATGCGGGCCGACGTCGTGACGCTGGTGGGCGGCCTCAACGACACGCTGCGGCCCAAGTGCGACATGGGCAGGGTCACGGGGCTGCTCACCGAGGCCGTGGAGCGGCTGGCACCGTCGTGCGAGCGGCTGGTGCTGATGCGCAGCCCCGGCCGGCAGGGCCCCGTCCTGGAGCGCTTCCGGCCCCGTATGGAGGAGTTGTTCGCCTGCGTCGACGAGCTCGCCGAACGGCACGGCGCGCTCGTCGTCGACCTGTACGGGGCGCCGTCGCTCGCCGACCCCCGGCTGTGGGACGTGGACCGGCTGCACCTGACCGCCGAGGGCCACCGCCGGGTCGCGGAGGCGGTGTGGCAGACGCTCGGCCACGAGCCCGAGGACTCCGAGTGGCGCACGCCCATGCCGACGACCGCGCGTCCGGACTGGCGCGCCCGCAGGGTGGCGGACGCCCGTTTCGCCCGGCAGCATCTGCTGCCGTGGATAGGACGGCGCCTGACCGGCCGTTCCTCGGGCGACGGCCGCCCCGCGAAGCGGCCCGAGCTGCTGCCCTACGAGGACCCGGCGCAACCGCCGACGGCGGCCGACGCGGAGCTCTCGTAGCTTCCCACGAACACCCCCGTGGCGCTGGCCTGCACGAATCGCCAGTAGAATCCGTCTACGTGACTTCAGCGCCCGCCAAGCCCCGCATCCCGAACGTCCTCGCCGGACGTTACGCCTCCGCCGAGCTCGCCACGCTCTGGTCGCCCGAGCAGAAGGTGAGGCTGGAGCGGCAGCTCTGGCTCGCCGTGCTGCGCGCCCAGAAGGACCTCGGCATCGAGGTGCCGGACGAGGCGATCGCCGACTACGAGCGGGTCCTCGACCAGGTCGACCTGGCCTCGATCGCGGAGCGCGAGAAGGTCACCCGGCACGATGTGAAGGCGCGGATCGAGGAGTTCAACGACCTCGCCGGGCACGAGCACGTGCACAAGGGCATGACCTCCCGCGACCTGACCGAGAACGTCGAGCAGCTGCAGATCCGGCTCTCGCTGGAGCTGATGCGGGACCGCACGGTCGCCGTCCTCGCCCGGCTGGGCAGGCTGGCCGCCGAGTACGGCGAGCTGGTCATGGCCGGCCGCTCGCACAACGTCGCGGCGCAGGCGACCACCCTCGGCAAGCGTTTCGCGACCGCGGCGGACGAGCTGCTGGTGGCGCACGGGCGGGTCGAGGAGCTGCTGGGCCGCTACCCGCTGCGCGGCGTCAAGGGCCCGGTGGGCACGGCCCAGGACATGCTGGACCTTCTCGGGGGCGACGCGTCGAAGCTCGCGGAGCTGGAGCGGCGCGTCGCCGGGCACCTCGGCTTCTCGCGGGCGTTCACGTCGGTCGGCCAGGTCTACCCGCGCTCGCTGGACTACGAGGTCGTCACCGCGCTGGTGCAGCTGGCGGCAGGACCCTCCTCGCTGGCGAAGACGATCCGGCTCATGGCCGGGCACGAGCTGGTCACCGAGGGCTTCAAGCCGGGCCAGGTCGGCTCCTCCGCGATGCCGCACAAGATGAACACCCGCTCCTGCGAGCGCGTCAACGGCCTGATGGTGATCCTGCGCGGCTACGCCTCGATGACCGGCGAGCTGGCGGGCGACCAGTGGAACGAGGGCGACGTGTCCTGCTCGGTGGTGCGCCGGGTCGCGCTGCCGGACGCGTTCTTCGCGCTGGACGGCCTGCTGGAGACGTTCCTGACGGTGCTCGACGAGTTCGGCGCCTTCCCCGCGGTGATCGCCCGCGAGCTGGACCGCTACCTGCCGTTCCTGGCCACGACCAAGGTGCTGATGGGCGCCGTGCGGGCCGGGGTCGGCCGCGAGGTCGCCCACGAGGCGATCAAGGAGAACGCCGTCGCCACCGCGCTCGCCATGCGCGAGCAGGGCGCCGAGCGCAACGACCTGCTCGACAAGCTGGCCGCCGACGACCGCCTCCCGCTCGACCGCGCGGGGCTGGACGCACTGATGGCCGACAAGCTGTCCTTCACCGGCGCGGCGGCCGACCAGGTCGGCGCGGTCGTGGGCCGGATCGAGGAGATCGTGAAGCAGCGCCCGGAGGCCGCGGCCTACGCGCCGGGGGCGATCCTCTGACCCGTTTCACCCCGGCGGAGCTCCAGGCCGCCCGCGACCGTCCGGTCCCGGATGTCGTCGCGGACGGCCTGAGGGTGCTGTTCTGCGGCATCAACCCCGGTCTGATGACGGCCGCGACCGGCCACCACTTCGCCCGGCCGCGCAACCGGTTCTGGCCGGTGCTGCACCGGTCGAGGTTCACCCCGAGGCTGATGAAGCCCGCGGAGCAGGGCGAGTTGCCGTCGTACGGGCTGGGCATCACGAACGTCGTGGCGCGGCCGACGGCCCGGGCGCAGGAGCTGACGCCCCAGGAGTACCGGGAGGGCGGACGGCTCCTGGCGCTGAAGGTGGCGCGGCTGCGGCCGAGGTGGCTGGCCGTGGTGGGCGTCACCGCGTACCGGGCGGCGTTCGGCGACCGCACGGCCCAAGTGGGGCCGCAGGAACGGACGTTCGGCGAAACGCGAGTGTGGGTACTGCCCAATCCGAGCGGGCTGAACACACATTGGACGGCCGAGACGATGGCCGAGGAGTTCGCACGGCTGAGGGTGGCCACGGAGGCGTCCTAGCGGACCGGTCACGGTGGATCCACGTCGGTGACGACGGCCAGGAGCTGGAACGGCAGCTCCTTGTCCCACTGGGAGACCGCGAGCGCTATCCACGGGCCGGTCTCCTGCGCCCTCCACAACTGGACGTCCGGTACGCGCCCGCTGAGCGAAGCCCACGGCTCGGGCACGTCCTCACCCGACAGGGTCCGTTCGAGCACGCTGTACAGGCTGAACACCTGCGGCGGGCCCCAGCGCCCGGTGAGCCGCTCCCCCAGTCCGTCCCGATCGAGTTCGTACTGCTCCGCCGTCGCCTCCCGCCGGCTGCCGTCGTCCTCCCAGAAGTCGTCGCTCGTCTCCAACTCGGCTATCCGGTAACCGGGTCCGGCCGTGCCGACGTCCGTCCTGGTGCGCTGGGCGGGATACTCCCCGCGGCGCAGCCGGTCGATGACGGCGAGAGCCTTCGCGATGTCCATGTGCTCCAGTAAAGCGGCCCCCACTGACAACTGGCGGGGCGTCAGCGACCGCGCCCAGGGCGGGCGGCGCTCCGCCGGCGCCCGCTCGGGCCGTCCCCGGCGCTCGCCGCCCTGGCTCGTGCCGAGTACGATCCGCCCAACACGCGCACGAGCTGGGAGGACGGACGGTGGGGCGGCTGACCGGCGGGGATCCCTCGCTGCTGCGAAGGATCAACTCCGCGGTGGTGCTGCACGCGCTGCGTGCCACCGACTGTGCGACGCTCACGGAGATCACCCGGGTGACGGGGCTGTCCCGGCCGACGGTCGAGGGCGTCGTGGAGGGCCTGATCGAGGCCGGACTCGTCGTCGAGACGGCGGCCGAGGAGGGTGCCGCACGACGGCAGGGGCGGCCCGCGCGCCGGTTCCGGTTCCGGGCCGAGGCCGGGTACCTGCTCGGCCTGGAGATCGGCGCACACCGGGTCGCCGCGCTGCTGGCCGACCTGGACGGCCGCGTGGTGGGTGCCCAGGCCAAGGACGTGGAGGAGACCGCCGAGGCGGACGAGCGGCTGGAGCGGCTGCGCGGCGCGGTCGCCGAACTGCTGCGCAGGGCCGGTGTTCCGCGCAGTTCGCTGCGGGCCGTCGGGGTCGGCACGCCCGGGATCGTCGAGGCGGACGGCACGGTACGGCTGGGCACCGCGCTGCCCGGGTGGACCGGCCTGCACCTGGGCGAACGGCTGAGCCGTTCGTTCAAGTGCCCGGTGCTCGTCGAGAACGACGCGAACGCGGCGGCGGTGGCCGAGCACTGGAAGGGCGCCGCCACCGAGTCCGACGACATGGTCTTCGTACTGGCGGGGCTGAGCCCGGGCGCCGGTTCGCTGATCGGCGGGCGGCTGCACCGCGGGTTCGGCGGGGCCGCCGGGGAGATCGGCGCGCTGCACCTGCTGGGCCGGGAGGCGACCCCCGAGACCCTGCTGTCGACGACGGACCAGCCGCTGCACCCGCTGGACGAGCGGGCGGTGGCCGAGGTCTTCGCACTGGCCCGACGGGGTGACCGGCGGGCCGGCGCGGCCGTCGAGCGGTTCATTCAGCGGCTCGTCCACGATGTGGCGGCGCTGGTGCTGGCCCTGGACCCGGAACTGGTCGTCATCGGCGGCTGGGCGGCCGGGCTGGACGGTGTGCTGGAGCCGCTGCGGCGCGAACTGGACCGCTACTGCCTGCGGCCGCCCAAGGTCACCCTGTCGATGCTCGGTGAGGCGGCCGTGGCGACGGGCGCGCTCCGGCTGGCCCTCGACCACGTCGAGGAGCAGCTGTTCGCGGTGGAGGGCACGGTGACGGCGCGCCGCTCCCAGTGACGGCCAGGCGTTGCCCGCGAGGGCCCGCCGTTCCCAGTCAGCGCCCGCCGTTCTGGTGACGGCCCGCTGTTCCGGTGAGGGCCCGCCGTTCTGGTGACGGCCCGCCGCCGAGGGCGGGTCCCGTCGGCCAGGAGGCCTGCCGGCTAGGAGGCCTGCTGGTGGGGTCCGTGGTGTATCTCCACGCCGCCCGAGTCGCCGAAGGTCAGCCGGCAGGTGTCGGCGCGGTAGGTGGCGAGGGAGATCGCGGCGGTGCGTCCCCGGACGACGAAGCGGGTGGTGACGACGAGGACGGGGGCGCCGGGGAGCCGGTCGAGTTCCTTGGCGTCGTCCGCGCGGGCCGAGCCCAGCTCGACCGAGCGGTCCTGGCCCTCCAGCTCGAGGCGGTGCAGCTCGCGCAGCACGGCACGCGCGCGTGCGGGCCCGGAGGGCGCGTCGATCGCGCTCAGGTCGGGCACCGAGCCGTCCGCAACGTAGAGCAGTTCGGCGGCGACCGGCTGACCGTGGCTCATCCGGGACCGGCGCACGGTGTGCACGGGCTCCTCGTGGCCGATCTCCAGGGCGTCGGCGATCGCGGCCGGCGGGACGGCCCGGGTGCAGTCGACGCTCTGCCAGGCGTCGCCGGCCGCCCCCGGCCAGGCGTGCTGCTCGGTGCCGACGGCCACACCCACGCGTGGCGGCGCGACGGTCGTACCCACGCCGCGGCGGCGCTGCAGCCGACCCTCCAGCTCCAGCTGCTCCAGTGCCTGGCGCAGCGTGGCACGGGCCACGCCGAAGCGGGCGGCGAGCTCCCGTTCGTTGGGCAGGATCTCGCCCACCGAGAACTCGGAGTCCAGTGCCTCGCTGAGCACGGTCTTGAGATGCCAGTACTTCGGCTCCGGCACCGATTCCAGCTGCGTGGTCCCCACCCTGTCCTCCGCAATCGCCGTGATCCGGCCGCGTTTTAGCGCCCTTGTTTATTAAAGGTTGTTGTACTTATCTGCGACGATAAAGCGGCCCCCACCCTTGGTCAAGACCAATCCTCGTTCCCTCGGACAGCGCACAGGAGCCTGTCGCACGGTGTTCACGACCCGTTCGCACGGGGCCGGATTCCCGGGCACTACGCCGCAGCCCCCGCCATCCGGGTCGGGGCTGCGGCAGCCGTGCGGGCGCCTGGGACCGGAGGCCTCGGCAGCCGCGCAGACGTCTGGGACCGGAGGTCGCGGCGGCCGTGCGCATCGGGGCCGGGAGGCTCAGACGGTCAGGGACCGCAGCTTGTCGGGGTTGCGGACGATGTAGACGGCCTGGACGCGTCCGTCGGCCACGTCCAGTTGGAAGACGCTGTCGGGCTTGCCCCCGGACAGGATCAGCACGGCGGGGCCGCCGTTGACCTCCAGGAAGCGGACGGACGGATCCGGGATGCCCTTGTGCGCCACGCCGACCAGGAAGCGGCCCACCTTGTCGGCGCTCTCCAGGACCCGCAGCGGCGCCCTGGCCTTGCCGCCGCTGTCCCCCACCAGGCGGGCGTCGGGCGCGAGGAGCGACATCAACCGTCCAGGTCGCCGCCCGCCGCGGCGGCGAGGAACCGCTCGGTGAGGTCGCGCCGGTGGGCGGTGTCGACCTCGTAGCGCGGCCGCCGTTCGCCTACGTGCCTGCGGGCCCGGCCGGCCAGTTGGCGCACCGCGGGCTCGCCGCGGTCGAGCAGGGCGGCGATCTCCGCGTACGGATAACCGAAGGCCTCTCTCAGGACGAACACCGCGCGTTCGAGCGGTGACAGCGTCTCCAGGACGACCAGCACGGCGAGCGACACGGAGTCGGCGAGGACGGCCCGCTCCTCCGCGTCCGGAACGGTCCCCGCGAGATCCGTGACCAGTGGTTCCGGCAGCCAGGGGCCGACGTAGGACTCGCCGCGCGCCTGGATCCGGCGGAGCCGGTCGATGGCGAGCCGGGTGGTGACCCGCACCAGGTAGCCGCGCGGTTCGCGCACGGCGTCCCGGTCGGCGGTGGACCAGCGCAACCAGGCTTCCTGAAGCACGTCCTCGGCGTCCGCCACGCGCCCGAGCATGCGGTAGGCGACACCCATGAGGACGGGGCGGTGCTCTTCGAAGACTTCGGTCCCGCTATCGGTGGTCACGCCCTCATCCCAGCCGACGTTCGGCATTCGTGTCCAGGTGCGCCGGGTTGGGGGCCATGGCCGCGGAGCGGCGTGTGGGTCTCGGGGCCGGCGCGATCCCCGGAGATCGGGGGCTACCCGTCGGTAGCAATTGCTGACAGTCTGTCTACCATCGTTGTCGCCGATTCCCCCACGAGGAGCGCCCATGTCCGCCACTGTCTCCTTCGAGGTCCCCTCCGCGCGCGGTCCGCGGACCGTGACCCTCTCCTACGCGCGCGTGGGCGGCGGCGAGCCGCTGCTCCTGCTGCACGGCATCGGACACCACCGCCAGGCCTGGGACCCGGTGGTCCACCTGCTCGCCGCCGAACGCGAGGTGATCACCGTCGACCTGCCGGGCTTCGGGGCGTCCCCCGCACTGCCCGAAGGGCTCCGGCACGACCTGCCCACGATGAACGTGGTGCTGGGCGCCCTGTGCGAGGCGCTGGAGATAGAACGGCCCCATGTGGCCGGCAACTCCCTGGGCGGCCTGCTGGCCCTGGAACTGGGCCGGGAGAAGCTCGTACGGTCCGTCACCGCCCTGGCCCCGGCGGGGTTCTGGACGCAGGCCGAGCGGCGTTACGCCTTCGGCGTGCTGCGGACGATGCGTACGCTCGCCCGGCGGATGCCACTGCCGCTGGTCGAGCGACTCTCGCGGACGGCGGCCGGCCGCACCGCCCTGACCAGCACCATCTACGCCCACCCGGCCCGCCGTTCGCCCGAGGCCGTGGTGGCCGAGACGCTCGCCCTGGCGCAGGCGGACGGATTCGAGGAGACCCTCCGGGCAGGCGTCGGCGTCCGCTTCACCGACGTCCTGCCCGGAATCCCCGTCACCGTCGCCTGGGGCACCAAGGACCGGCTGCTGGTGCGCCGCCAGGGAGTGCGCGCCAAGCAGGTCATCCCCCGGGCCCGGCTCGTGCGCCTGCCCGGCTGCGGTCACGTCCCGATGAACGACGACCCGGCACTGGTCGCGCGCGTCATCCTGGACGGCAGCCGCTGACCACCGCCGGCGTCCGTCCGGTCGCAACGTCCCTGTCCCTCGGGGCCGTTCGCATGAGTGAGGCCCACGTCGCGGTGCGTGCCCTCTCGGCGTACCGGCAGGCGGTGGCCGCCGACTCCGGCCACGAGGGCGTGCGCCTCGTCCTCGGTTATGCCCATCTGCCCCTGTCCCCCGTCCCCTGTCACCTGTCCGCATCCGCGCGGGGGCGCGGCTGGTGGCGGAGGCGGCCGGCGTCGGAACTCCGCCGCACTGGGAGATGCGTGCCGGGCCCGGCGGACCCACCCCGCCTCGGCGGCCCGCCGCCCGCTGCGGAAAAGGGTGCCGCGAGCAGGTCGGCAACTCCCGCCCCGCGAAGGGTGTTTTCGCAGGTCGAGGCCGGTTGTCAGTGGTCGCCCCTACGGTTTTTCCATGACGCGATCCTTGCAGGCCGTGGCCTATTCCCGACCCTCCGCGCTGGAGCCCGCCGCGGGCGGACAGCGCCTGGGGCTCGAGACGTCCCGGGGTGCGACCCCCTCGGGAATCCAGGACCATCCACGGTTCTTCACAGGCTTCCTGACGTCCCCTCAGGTGGCCTCCGCAGGACTGCTGGCGGTGGCGGACGTGGCGGCCGCCCGCTACTACCAGCCGCAGTTGCGCGCCTCCCTCGACCCGGTGGTGACGGGGAACGGCGACCGGCTGCGCTTCGAGTCCTTCTCCGGCTGCTGCGGAGTGTACGCGCGCCTGGACGTGCTGCGCCCGGGCCTGGACGGCGGCGAGGTGGGGCACGGCACGACGAACGTCGACGTCAACAACCCGCTGCGCGAGGCGCTGTCACGGATCGGCTCGGACGATCCGCTCCACATGCGGGTGGGTCCGGAGGAGCTGGCCGTGACCACCGTGGACGGTCCCGTGGTGGAGAAGAAGGTGCCGCTGCCGGACCGGTGGCTGCGCGGATTCGCGGAGGCCCAGGTCATAGCCGCCGGCTTCGATCTGCGGGCCGAGCTGCCGGCTGCCGAGGCCGTGCGGTTCCTGCGGTCGCTGCCGCGGAGCGGACCGCGGGGTGCGGGCGGTCCGCGGTGGGTGGTCCCGGCAGGACGTGCCCTGCGGCCGACCACCCGGCCCGTGCCGGGCGCGGTCTGCCTGCCCGGGCCCGAGCGGCTCGCCGCGCTCCAGCGGGTGCTGCGGCATGCGACCGCCCTGCGCGTGTACGGCCCGGCGGTCGCAGGTGCCGGCGCCACGGCCAGTGCCTGGGAGGCGGTCCTGCCGGGCATGCGGCTCACGCTGACGCTGTCGCCCGACGCCTCGCGCGGGTTCTCCGGCGAGGGCGGGGTGCTGGACGCGCTCGCCACCGACGAGGCGGCCGAGGACGCGGAGCTGATCGCGGTGCTGCTGGCCTGGGAGCCCCGCGTCGACGTCGCCGACCTCGCCGCCGCCTCCGGGCTCGCCCCGGAGCGGGTCCGCGCGGCGCTGGTCCGGCTCGGCACCTCGGGCCGGGTCGGATACGACACCGCGGAGGCGGCGTACTTCCACCGGGAGCTGCCCTACGACGCGGATCGCGCCGAGCGGCACAACCCGCGCCTGCGGACTGCCCGTGCCCTCGTCGCCGCGGGAGCGGTCGTCCTGGACGGTGCCCTGGCGACGGTGACGGCCGAGGACGGCCACGCGCACCGGGTGCGCGAGGAGAAGGGCGTGCTCAGTTGCAGTTGCCAGTGGTGGGCGAAGTACCGGGGCGGGCGCGGGCCGTGCAAGCACGCGCTGGCGGTGCGGATGGCGCGACGGGGCGCCGCCGCGATGGAGCAGGACATGGCACGAGTCGACGGGGGTGCGCGATGACGACGCTGACGGAGGCGGTGCGGGCCGGGCGGACGGCCGAGGTGGTCGGTCTGCTGGACGACATGGCCGACACCGAACGCCGAGCTTCCTTCCCGGAGTTGAAGGCTCTGCGCAAGGAGCTGAGAGCGACGCGCTGGGACGGGCCGTCCCGCCGCGCGTATCCGGCGCTGTACGTGGCAGGGGTGGCGTGCCAGACGGGCGCGGCCGGCGTGGCGAGCTGGATCGCGGCCGCCGACATGCGCTGGCCGGGGGTCTCCCCCGCGGTGCTGCTCCGTGTCCTCGCCGACCGGGAGGCCGGCTGGCTCGCCGATCTGGCGAACCGGCTCGCCCAGCGGCCCGCCACCGCGCAGGTGCCCTACGATCTGATGTCCGCCCTGGTGCGCCTGGCGGGCTGTCCGGTGCCGACGACCGACGCCTATGTGCGGGGCTGGGTGCAGCAGGTCGGCGGCAACTGGCGGCGAGGCAACACCTTGCTGGACCGGCTGCGCACGGACCCGCACCTCGCGCCGCTCGTGGCCGCGCTCTTCGAGGTGAACGACATCGGCGGCCTGCTGGAATGGGCGGCCGACGAAGGACCCGCCAGCTGGCACGGCGCCCTCGCGCAGCTCACCGCGGAGGGCCCGCTCGACCGGAGGGCCACGGTCGATGCCTGCGTGGCCCGCCTGCTGCGGGGCGGTACGAGCGCCGACCACCGGGCGTTCCTGCGGGTACTGACATCCCTGGCGCTCACGCGCGAGGAGCAGCGGGAGCGGGTGGCCGACTGGGTGGCGCTGGCGTCGGACGCGGTGTCTCCGGTGGCCTCGCACGCCCAGTCGGTGCTGGGGACGCTGGCCCTGGACGGCCAGTTGACGTACCGTCGCCTGGTCGAGGTGTCGGAGGCGGTGCTGTTCCGGCCGGAGCGCAAGCTGGTGCGGGCGCAGCTCGTACTGCTGGGTAAGGTGCTCGCCCGGGACGCCGCGGCGGCGGACGAGTTGCTGCCCGCCGTCGCGCAGGCCTTCGGACACGAGGACCCCGGCGTGCAGGAGCGGGCGCTCAAGCTCGCCCAGCGGCATGTGAAGAAGGTCCGCTCCGCCGAGGTGCGCGCCGAACTCGCTTCGGCGGCTGATGAGTTGATTCCTCCGCTGCGCGCCCAGGCGGTGGGGCCGCTGGGCGCGGCACCGGCGGAGGTGGCCCCGGTGTACGAGGAGGTGCTCCCCCTGGTTCCCGAGCCGACACGTCTCGTCCCCGCGGCGGGCTCGGTCGTCGAGCTCGCCGAGGAGGTGGGGGCCGCGCTGGCGTCCGACACCGATGTGACCGGCTTCGAACGCGCCCTGGACGGGCTGGTGCGCCACGCCCACCGCGACCGGGACGCCCTGCTGGAGGCGCTGGAACCGGTGATCTCCCGCCGATGGTGGGACGGCGCCGATCCGTTCTACGACCTGCGGCTGGAACATCAATTCGGCGACGCCCGGGGCGGCTTCGACGGGTTCGCAGGCCTGGATCTGCTGCTCATCACGCTGCGGGGAAAGCTGAGCACCACCAGGCTGAACGCCGCTATCCGGCCGGGGGCACCGCACCGGACCTGCGCGCACGGCGCGCTCTCCCAGCCCTTCGACGCCCGCCTGTGGGAGGTGGCGTACCGGATGCGCACCGATCCCCTGCCGTTCCTGCTCTCGACGCCCACCTGGAGCACGGGCCTGCTGGAGCCGGACGAGCTGGTGGAGCGGCTCGACACGTACCGGCGTCTGGGGACGCGCGTGTCGGCGGCCGACTTCGCACAGGCGCTGCTGCGGGTGCGGCGCGGGGACCGTCCGGCGGCAGCGGCAGCGGCCGCCGCGGAGCGGGCGGCGGCCCTCGGTACGGCGGAAGGGAAGCGACTCGCCCACTGGCTGACCGCCGGCGCTCCCGTACTGCCGGCGATCCGGCGCCGCACATCGGGGCCGCGCATACTGGCGGAGTCCGGCGAACTTCCCGAGCTGCAAGAGGGCTTCCCCGACGCCTTCCGCGCACTGGGCAGGCCGGCCGGCGCCTTCGCGGAGAGCCGGTACTGCGCCCACTGGAGCGGTTCCGCGCACCCCCACTGGCTGGCCGTGCTGCCCGAACTGCGTGAACTGGTGGCCGTGCGGATCCTGCGGGACCTGTCCGCCGTGGCCGTGGACGACAGCCGGGGCGCGGCCTCCGTCCTGCCGCTGCTCGCCGAGTCAGGCGGCGAGGCGGGCGAGGCGACGCACCTGTGCGTGGCGTACGGACTGGGCGCCCGGCACCCCGAGGACCGGCTGGCCGCCGTGGACGCGCTGCTCGTCCTCGCCGCGCGCGGTGAGCTGGACGCCGCCCGCCTCGGCGCGGACCTCGGCGAGCTGGTGCAGCATGGTGCGGTGAAGCCGCTGCGGCTGGCGGAGTCCCTGCGCACGGCCGCATCCACCGGGGCGTACGCCACCGTATGGGGTCTGCTCGGCCACGCGCTGCCGCCGCTGCTCTCCGACCTCGCCGCCGACGGACCGGCCGGTCCGGTGCGGGGGCTCGGTGATCTGCTGGCCGTCGCGGCCGAGTGCGCCGAGCGGTCCGGTGCGCGGGGCGACCTGCCGCACCTGGCACGGGCGGCGGACCGGCGTGGCTCGTCGCGCCTGGTCGCGGAGGCCCGCCGGCTGCGCGGCGCGCTGGCTCCGGAGGTGGCCGCCTGACCCGGCGCCCACCCGGCCCGCCCGCTGGAACAGGAGACAACCCCGAGAAACAGCTACGAAAGGTGCGAACATCGCTTTACTCATCGGTCACAGCGCGTTCGTGATCACGCAACACCGTTCCGGCACAGTGGCCGTATGACTCGAGAAGTGTCGAACACGACGTGGGCGAAGCACAGTCGCCGGGCGCATCACTGGCGGCGGGACCTGGTCGAACTGGCTGCGCTCTTCACGGCCGTCGCCGTGGCCGACGGGGTGGCGAACCTGATCGGTCACGGCCCCGACGGTCCGGCCCTGCTGGTGATCTCGGCGTTCGCGCTGGTGGCCACAGCGGCCTTCCACACCTGGTGGGCACGGCGCCACGGTCACGCACCGCCCGCGGACGATACCGGCGCCCGGCCGCTCGCCGCCCAGCAGGCCGGGCCGTCCGCCGCCGGTCCCGCGGCGGCCGAAGCGGCGCCGGGCGACCGCACGCTGTGGCGGATGCGGACGACCGTGCGGGACGCGCCCGGTTCGCTGGCCTCGCTCTGCGCGGCGCTGGCGGCCCGGCACGTGGACATCCTGAGCCTGCAGACGCATCCACTGGCCGAGGGCACGGTGGACGAGTTCCTGCTGCGCGCTCCCGGCGGGCTCGAGGCGTCCGGCATCACCCGGGCGGTCGCGCTGGCCGGCGGTGCCGACACGTGGATCGAGCGGGCGGACGCGCACGACCTGGTGGACGCGCCGACACGGGTCCTGGGCCTGGCCGCGCGCACAGCGCTCGACGCGGCGGAACTCCCGCTGGCGCTACGGCAGTTGCTGGGGCGGTGCACCATCCGTTCACTGCCTGACCGGCCGGCGGCGGCCAGGGACCCGCAGGAGGTGCCGGCCGAGGGGGTGCTGGAGGACACGGTGATGCGGCTGAGGGCGCCGGAGGGCGGGACGATCACCGTGGAACGGCCGTATCTGCCCTTCACGCCCACCGAGTTCGCGCGGGCGCGCGCCCTGGTGGAGCTGGACACCCGGCTCGGACCGCGCGTTCCGCGCGGCCAGGACGTGCTGACGCTGCCCGAGGGCGAGGCGATCACCGTACGCAGGGCCGACACCGGCGACCTCGCGGCGGCCAGGGCGATGCAGGCGCGCTGCTCGGCGCGCACCCTCGGCCTGCGCTACCACGGGCCGGTCGGCGACGCCGACCGCTATCTCGACCACCTGCTGAGCCCACGGTTCGGCCGCACACTGGCCGCGCGGACCGCCTCCGGGCGGATCGTCGGCCTCGGACATCTGCTGTGGGACGGCGACGAGACGGAGGTCGCGCTGCTCGTCGAGGACGCCTGGCAGCGCCGCGGCGTCGGCGGCGAACTGCTGGGCCGGCTGGTGGCGATGGCCGTCGAGGCGGGCTGCGCGAGCGTGTACGCCGTGACGCAGGCGGCCAACACCGGCATGGTCGCCGCCATGCGGGGCCTGGGCCTGCCGCTCGACTTCCAGATCGAGGAGGGCACCGTGGTCATTACGGCCCGGCTGGACGCCACCCCGGTGGCCTCCCGGCTGCCGTACGACGCCGAGCAGGCGCAGGCCGAGGAGGCACAGTACGGGGCGTCACGCCCGCGGGACTGAGCAGCGGCCCCGGAGGGCGCGCGGCCCGGCACTGCCCGGCCGCGCGCCCTCCGGACGGTCCCGCTCAGCTCATCGCCTGATGCAGCCCCTTCACCTGCGGCTGACCCGGCCGCGCCCCCAGCGCCCGGTCCAGGTCGGCCCACAGGTCCTCGACGTCCTCCAGGCCCACCGACATCCGCAGCAGCCGGTCGCCGACCCCGGCGCCCCGCCGGTCGTCCGCGTCGACGATGCGGTGGCTGATGGACGCCGGGTGCTGGATCAGGGTGTCGACGCTGCCGAGGCTCACGGCCGGCGTGATCAGGCCGACGCCGCCGATGACGGCGTGCGGGTCGCCGTGCACCTCGAAGGAGACCATGGCACCGCCGATGGACGGGTAGTGCACCCGCTCGACGCGCGGGTCGGCCGCCAGGCGGGCGGCCAGGTCCGCGGCGGTGGCGGAGGCGGCCCGCACCCGGACCGGAAGCGTGGACAGCCCGCGCAGCAGCAGATAGCCGGCGAGAGGGTGCAGCACCCCGCCGGTGGCGAACCGCACCTGCCGCAGCCGTCCGGCGAGTTCCTCGTCGCAGGCCACCACGCCCGCCATCACGTCGCCGTGGCCGCCCAGGTACTTGGTGGCGCTGTGCAGCACCAGGCGCGCGCCCTGCTCGGTCGGGCGTTGCAGTACGGGGGTGGCGAAGGTGTTGTCGACGAGGAGCGGCACGGAGCCGCAGGCGTGGGCGACGGCCCGCAGGTCCACCTCGGCCAGCGTCGGGTTCGCCGGTGTCTCGACCATGACCAGGCCGGTGTCCGGGCGCAGCGCGTCGGTGATCCCGGCCGGGTCGGTCCAGGTCACCTCGGTGCCGAGCAGCCCGGCGGTGAGCAGGTGGTCGCTGCAGCCGTACAGCGGGCGCACGGCGACGACGTGCCGCAGGCCCATGGCGGACCGGACGAGGAGGACCGCGCTCAGCGCGGCCATGCCGCTGGCGAACGCCACCGCGGACTCGGTGCCCTCCAGCCGGGCCAGGGCGGTCTCGAAGCGGGCGACGGTGGGGTTGCCGAGCCGTCCGTAGACCGGGGTGCCGTCGAGTTCGGCGCCGTCGGTGGCGAAGGCGTCGATGCGGGCGGCCTCGGCGCGGCTGTCGTAGGACGGGTAGGTGGTGGACAGGTCGATCGGCGGGGCGTGCAGTCCCTGCCGGGCGAGGTCGTCACGGCCGGCGTGCACCGCCTCGGTGGCCAGTGCTCTGGGTGCGGTGCGTACGTCGTCGTACGCGGGCGTGCTCGCGGAGTCCAAGGGCGTGTCCATGACCGAAGAGTGAACAGCGGCCGGGATCACTCGGCCGAGGGCCGTGCTACGTTCGCCACATGGCCGAATCCGTCGTACTGGATCCGGTGGATCTGCATCTGCTGAGGCTGTTGCAGAACGACGCCCGGACCACCTACCGCGACCTCGCCGCGCAGGTCGGGGTCGCTCCGTCCACCTGTCTGGACCGGGTGACCCGGCTGCGCCGCTCGGGGCTCATTCTCGGCCACCGGTTGCGGCTCGACCCCGCCAAGCTGGGCAGGGGTCTTCAGGCGCTGCTGTCGGTGCAGGTCAGGCCGCACCGGCGGGAGCTGGTGGGGCCGTTCGTGGAGCGGATCCGGGCCCTGCCGGAATCGCTGACCGTGTTCCATCTGACCGGCCCGGACGACTACCTGGTCCATGTCGCGGTCGCGGACATGGCCGATCTCCAGCGCCTGGTCCTGGACGAGTTCACGGCCCGGCGGGAAGTGGCCCGGGTGGAGACCCGGCTGATCTTCCAGCAGTGGGACTGCGGCCCCCTGCTGCCGCCCGGCGCGCAGCAGGGCACGCCCTCGGCGAAATCGGACCGAACACGGCCCGATGCCGGGTAAACCGGGCTGACGCGAGCCGCCCGTCCATACGAGGATGGTCGGCATGTCACAGACCAAGAGCCCCCTGCCCCGTCAGGTCGCCGACGCCTACGTCGACGAACTCATCGCCCTCGACCCGATCACCGGTACCTATCTCGGCGTGAAGGAGAGTTCGAGCCTGCTGCCCGACACCTCGCCCGCCGGCCAGCAGGCGCTCGCCGACCTCGCGCGCACCACCCTCGCCCGGCTGGACGAGGCCGAGCGGCAGCCCGGCGCGGACAGTGACATCGAGCGCCGCTGCGCACGCCTGCTGCGCGAACGCCTGACCGCGGAACTCGGGGTGCACGACGCCGACGAGGGCCTGCGCACGGTGAGCAACATCCACAGCCCGGTGCACTCGGTGCGCGAGGTGTTCACGATCACGCCCAGCGCCACCGACGAGGACTGGGCCGCGATCGCCGAGCGCCTGCGGGCCGTGCCGGCCGCGCTGAGCGGCTACCGCGAGTCCCTCGCCCTCGGCCTGGACCGCAAGCTGTACGGCGGCCCGCAGCCGACCGCGATCTTCATCGAACAGCTCACCGAGTGGTCGGACACCGACGGCAACGGCCGCGGCTGGTTCGAGGACTTCGCCTCCGAGGGCCCCGAGTCCCTGCGCGCGGAGCTGGACGAGGCCGCCCGCGCGGCGACCGCGGCCGTCGTGGAGCTGCGGGACTGGATGCTCGACGTGTACGCGCCGACGATCGGCGACGCCCCGGACACGGTCGGCCGCGAGCGCTACGCCCGCTTCTCGCGCTACTTCAACGGCACGGACCTGGACCTCGACGAGGCGTACGCGTACGGCTGGTCGGAGTTCCACCGTCTCCTCGGCGAGATGAGGCAGGAGGCCGAGAAGGTCCTGCCCGGCGCCGAGACCCCGTGGGTGGCCCTCGCGCACCTCGACGAGCACGGCACGCACATCGAGGGCGTCGACGAGGTCCGCCAGTGGTTGCAGGACCTGATGGACGAGGCGATCGAGGCGCTCGACGGCACGCACTTCGAACTGGCCGAGCGAGTGCGGAAGGTGGAGTCGTGCATCGCGCCGCCCGGAGGTGCCGCGGCCCCCTACTACACGGCGCCGTCCGCAGACTTCTCCCGGCCGGGCCGGACCTGGCTGCCGACCATGGGGCAGACCCGCTTCCCGGTCTACGACCTGGTCTCGACCTGGTACCACGAGGGCGTCCCCGGCCACCATCTCCAGCTCGCCCAGTGGGTGCACGTGGCCGAGAACCTCTCGCGCTACCAGGCCACCGTCGGCGGGGTCAGCGCGAACGCCGAGGGCTGGGCGCTGTACGCGGAACGTCTGATGGACGAACTCGGCTTCCTCACCGACCCGGAGCGGCGGCTCGGCTATCTGGACGCGCAGATGATGCGCGCGGTCCGCGTCATCATCGACATCGGCATGCACCTGGAGCTGGAGATTCCGGCGGACTCGCCGTTCCACCCGGGTGAGCGCTGGACGCCGGAGCTGGCGCGGGAGTTCTTCGGCGCGCACAGCAGCCGCCCGAGGGACTTCGTGGCGAGCGAGCTGATCCGCTATCTGTCGATGCCCGGCCAGGCGATCGGCTACAAGCTGGGCGAGCGGGCCTGGCTGCTGGGCCGTGAGAAGGCCAGGCAGCGCCACGGTGCCGCGTTCGACGCGAAGGCCTGGCACATGGCGGCCCTGTCGCAGGGCTCGCTGGGCCTGGACGACCTGGTGGACGAGCTCGCCCAACTGTGAGCCCCTGGGGCGGCCGGTCTCCGGCCGCCCCAGGGCCGGTCCCGCGCCCCACGCCGGTCTCGCGTAGGGCGCTGGTTCCGTTCCCCCGCCGGTCCCGCGCCCCACGCCGGTCCCGCGTCCGGCGCTGGTCCCACTCTCGCGCCGATCCCACGTTCACCGCTGGTCCCGCGTCCCCCGCCCGTCCCGCGTGCGAGCGCCGTCCCGGCGGTGCTGAACCGCCACTCCGGGTCCCTCAGCCCGCTCCGCGCAGCCGTACGGCAGATCCCGACCTGCCCTTGACGACCTCGAGTTGGGCGTGGACGCGCCGCCGCAGGTCGGCGACGTGGCTGACGATCCCGACGCTGCGGTCGCGTTCACGCAGGGAGTCGAGGACGTCGAGGACCTCGTCCAGGGTCTGGTCGTCGAGGCTGCCGAAGCCCTCGTCGATGAAGAGCGTGTCCAGGCGCACCCCTCCGGCCTCGTCCGTGACGACGTCCGCGAGACCGAGGGCGAGGGCGAGCGAGGCGAAGAACGTCTCGCCGCCCGACAGGGTCGCCGTGTCCCGTTCCCGACCCGTCCAGGCGTCGACGACGTGCAGTCCCAGACCGCTGCGGCCGCGGCCGGCCCGGTCGTCGGAGTGGACGAGGGTGTAGCGGCCGGACGACATGCGCTGCAGGCGTACGGTCGCGGCGGCGGCCACCTGTTCCAGGCGGGCCGCGAGGACGTAGGACTCCAGGCGCATCTTGCGCTCGTTGTCGGCCGAGGTGCCCGCGGTGAGCGTGGCGAGGCGGGCCACGCGGTCGTACTCCTCGCGCAGCGGCGCCAGTTGGCGCATGCCGGTCGTCGCGCTCGCGGAGAGCCGGTCGAGTTCGGCGCAGCGGCGGTCGGCGGCGTCCCGCGCGGAGGCGGCCTCCCGCAGCCGCCGGTCCGCGGCGGCCTCTGCGGCCTCCGCGGCGGTGAGGTCGGCGGGCGGCTGCCCGGCGGCGGCCGTGGTGTCGGCCTCGGCGAGGACCGCGCGCACCGCGGCCTCCTCCGTGTGCCAGGCGTCCAGGCGCCGTTGCAGTTCGCGGTGGGCGGCGTCGTCGAGGAGGGCGGCGGACGCGGCCTCGGGGGTGTCGAAGCCGGCCCGGAAGGCGGCCTCGGCGAGCCGTCCGTCGGCGTCCTTGAGCCGTTCGGCGCTGTCCTCTGCGGCGCGTGCGGCGTCGGCTGCCTCGGTGAGCAGTGCCGCGCGCCGCTCCAGTTGGGCGGCGCGCGCGGCGACACTCCCGGCGTTTCCCCTGGCCTCGGCCAACTCCGCCTCCAGGGCGGCCTTCTGGCGGTCCAGGTTGTCCCGCTGGGCCAGCCGGGAGGTGGCTCGGAGTTCGGCCTCCCGGCGGTCGGACAGCCGCCGCTCGCGCTCCTGCTCGGCGCGGTGCAGGTCCTGCTGTGCCGCGTGCAGGGCGGAGGCGTCCCGGCGGGCCCGGGCCAGCTCGGCCTCCAGGTCCCCGGCCTCGTCGGCGAGTTGTGCGGTGGGGGTGTCGCCCGCCTCGGCGGTGGCTGCGGCCAGCTCCTCGCGGACGGCGCCGAGGCGGCGCTCGTCCCGGACGCGCCGCTCCTCGGCGGCCTGGTGGTCGCCGAGCGCACGCTCCTCCGCCTCGCGGTCGACGTGCCCGGCGACCTTGCGCGCGGGCGCGGGGTGTTCGGTGGCGCCGCAGACGGCGCAGGGCTCTCCGTCGGCGAGGCTCGCGGCCAGTTCGGCCGCGATGCCGTTCAGGCGCTGCTCCTTCAGGGCCAGCCAGTGGTCCTTGGCGCGTGCGGCGGCTTCGGCGGAGGCGAGGGCCCGCCGCCGCGCCTCTTCGGTGTCCGCGGCCAGTGAGTCGCGCATCCGGGCGGCGGCGAGCCGCTGTCGCGCGGGTTCCAGCCGCAGGGCGAGCCGCTCGGCCAGTGCGGCCGCCTCCTGGGCCGTGTCGATGCGCGTCTGCAGTGCCGGCCGGGCCGTCCCCCATCCGGCGAGCCAGGCCTCGGCCTCCTGGAGGACGTCGTCGTCGGCACGCTCCTGCCGGTCCGCCGCGCCGCGCTCGGCGACGACGTCGGCCAGGCGCCGCTCGGCGCGGCGGGCCGACTCCAGTCCGCCCAGCTCCTCGGCGGCGCGGCGCGCGTCGGCGGCCAGTCCGGCGGCGCCGGCGCCGGCGAACTCCGCCGGGAGCACCGCACGCGCGCGTGCCTCGGCGGCGGCCGCACGGCGGTGCGCGGCGTCGGCGGCCTCGCGCAGTTCCAGCGCCGGTGCCACCGTCCCGGCCTTGCGCCCCCCCTCCATCCGCGCATGTGCCTCCTGGTGGGCGCCGGCCCGCTCCGCCAGGCGCTCGGCGCGCTCCCGCGCCTCGGCGGACCGCTGTTGCAGCCGGGCCACTTCGCGTACCCGGTGCAGCGACGCCTCGGCGGCGGCGTGGGCGGACTCGGCGGCCGTGAGCCGGCAGCGGGCGACGGTCAGTTGCTCGCGCGCGGTGGCGCGGGCGACGGCGGCCGCGGTCAGGACGGCCTGGGCCAGGCCGGGCTCGCCGGGTGCGAGTTCCGGCAGCTCCATGGTGTCGCCCGCCGCCTGCTGCATACGGTGCGCGTCGGCCAGCAGCGCGGCGTCGCCCTCGCGCACCCGGGCCTCGGTGGCGCGCCTGCGCTCGGCGAGACGCTTCTCCACCTCGGCGAAACGGTGTGTGTCGAACAGCCGGCCGAGCAGCTTGCCCCGGGCCTCGGCGTCGGCGCGCAGGAACCGCGCGAAGTCGCCCTGCGGCAGCAGCACCACCTGGCAGAACTGCTCGCGGCTCATCCCGAGCAGCTGGGTGATCTCCTCGCCTATCTCCTGGTGGGAGCGGCTGAGGTCCTTCCAGGCACCGGTCGTCGCGTCGTACTCGCGGAGCAGGCTCTGGGCCTTGTCGAGCGTCGTGCCCGTGCCGCGCTTCTTGGGGCGCTCCCAGGGCGGCAGGCGGGTGACCTCCAGTCGGCGTCCGGCGACGGTGAGGTCGAGGGTGACCTGGGTGCGGGTGCCCGCGGCGGCGTGGTCGCTGCGCAGGGTCGTGCCCTGCCCGCTCTGCCGGGCGCCGGGGACCGCACCGTACAGCGCGTAGCACACGGCGTCCAGCACGGAGGTCTTTCCGGCGCCGGTGGGGCCGTGCAGCAGGAACAGCCCGGCGGCCGACAGCGCGCCGAAGTCGACCGTCTGCGAGCCGCCGAAGGGGCCGAAGGCGGTGATGTCGAGCCGGTGCAGCCTCACCGCGCCACCTCCCGTACCGCCGCGTCCGCGCGCACCGCGTCGAACGTCTCGCGCAGCACCGTCCGTTCGTGCTCGTCGGGTGCGGCGCCGCGCACGTGGGCCACGAAGTCCTCCGCGATCTGCTGGTCGGCGCGGCCGGCGAGCCGGCGGGCGTAGGACACGTCCGGCTCGCCGGGGGCGCGTTCGGGCTCGAAGACGAGGCTGAGGGTGTGCGGGAAGCGCTCGGTGAGGCGGGCCATGGGTTCGGCGGGGCGGACCGGATCCGTGAGCGTCGCCTCGACCCACGCCTCGCGGTGGAGGGCGAGGTCCGGGTCGGCGAGCAGGTCCTCCAGCGTGCCCCGGATGCGGGCCAGCGCGCGCGGGACCGGGCAGTCGACCCGCTCGGCGCCGGCGAAGCCGTCGGCGTCCAGGTCGACGAGCCACATGCTCTTGCGGTGGGCGGCCTCGGAGAAGGAGTACGGCAGCGGGGAGCCGGAGTAGCGCACGCGCTCGGTGATGGTCTGGCAGCCGTGCAGATGGCCCAGGGCGGTGTAGTCGACTCCGGCGAAGACGCCCGCGGGGACGGCGGCGACCCCGCCGACGGTGATGTCCCGTTCGCTGTCGCTGGGCTCCCCGCCGGTGACGAAGGCGTGCGCGAGGACGACGGAGCGGGTGCCGCGCGCGCGTGCGGCGAGGTCGGCGCGGACCCGGTCCATGGCGGCGGCCAGCACCGCTTCGTGGCCCGCGCTGTCGACCTCGAACTCGTCCTTGACCAAAGCCGGTTCGAGGTAGGGAAGACCGTAGAAGGCCACCTCGCCGTGCGTGTCCGCGAGGACCACCGGGATCCCGCACGCCGACGGCTCGGTGCGCAGGTGGATGCCCGCACGGTCGATCAGCCCCGCGCCGACGCCGAGGCGGCGGGCCGAGTCGTGGTTCCCGGAGATCATCACCGTGGGCACGCCGAGGCCGGCGAGCCGGTGCAGCGCGTCGTCGAAGAGCTCGACCGCGGCCAGCGGGGGCACCGCGCGGTCGTACACGTCTCCCGACACGACCACCGCGTCGACGTCGCGCTCGCGCACCGTCGTGACGAGGTGCGCGATGAACTCGGCCTGGGCGTCGAGCATGTTCACGCGGTGGAACGCCCGGCCCAGGTGCCAGTCGGAAGTGTGCAGGAGCCTCATGATCCTCGAAGACTAACGGCCGGGTCTGACATCACGGGCGGTTACTCCCGTATCGGCCGTCATGCACGGCACCAGGCAGGCCGATTGGCGTGATATGCCCGATGTGTCACGCATCTCCGTAGGCCTCGCCGCCCAGTTCGAACCCGGCGGTCCCGGCCGTGGCGTCCGCGAGCCATCCCCGGAAGGCGTCCACGTCGGCGTCCGGCAGGCCGATCTCGATGGTGACGGCCTCGCCGTAGCGCACGTCCCGCACCTCGCGCCCGGTGGCCCTGAGGTCGTTCTGCACCTTGCCGGCCCGCTGGTGGTCCACGGTCACGGTGGCGATGCGGAACCTGCGGCGGGTCCGGGTCCCGAGCGTGTCCAGCGCCTCGCCGACGGCTCCGCCGTAGGCCCGGATGAGCCCGCCCGCGCCGAGCTTGACGCCGCCGTAGTAACGGGTGACGACGGCCACGACGTACCGCATGTCGCGGCGCAGCAGCATCTGGAGCATGGGGACGCCGGCGGTACCGCCCGGTTCGCCGTCGTCGCTCGCCTTCTGGATCCCGGCGTCGGCGCCGATGACGTACGCCCAGCAGTTGTGCGTGGCGTCGGCGTGCTCCTTGCGGACGGCGGCGACGAAGTCCTGGGCCTCCCGCTCGGTGGCCGCCGGGGCGAGAGCGCACAGGAAGCGCGAGCGGTTGACCTCGGTCTCGTGCACGCCCGCGCGTGCGACTGTGCGGTACTCGTCCTGCATCGGTCCAGCCTATGCGGCGCCCGCGCGGGTGCCGCACGAGGGTTCGCTCAGGCCGGCCGGCGGGAGAACCGGCCGCCGGGCACGCGCGCGGTTCACCGCCGTTTCTTGGCGCCCCGCGGCACGGTCAGGTCCGTCAGGAGGGCGGCGCCCGCGGTGAGGGACGGCCAGCCGGGGCCGTGCCAGGACAGGATGGCGATCGCGGAGGTGGGGAACTTCGTCCGGAGCCGGTCCAGCGTGTCGTCCAGACCGTCCCCGGCCAGTTCCAGGACCAGTTCCTCCAGCCCCGGGTTGTGGCCGAGCAGGAGCAGCGTCCCGACCTCGGGCGGCGCCTCGCGCACGGCGGCGAGCAGGTCGGGGGCGTCGGCGGCGTACAACCGGCGGTCGTAGCGCACCGGCGGCGGGGTGCCCCACTGGGCGGAGGCCAGTTCCCAGGTCTGCCGGGCGCGCAGCGCGGTGGAGCACAGCGCGAAGTCGGGGAGGCAGTCGGACTCGGCGAGCGCGCGGCCCGCCGCGGGCGCGTCCCGGCGGCCGCGGGTCGCGAGCGGGCGGTCGTGGTCGGCGACGCCCTCGGGCCAGGCGGACTTGGCGTGCCGCAGGACCACCAGGCGGCGCAGCGGGCCGGCTCCCGCGCGGGCGGTCACGCCGCACGCCCCAGGTCGCGCGTGAGTTCGAGGCCGAGTAGCCGGTCCGCGTACGCGTACGTCTCGAAGCGCGCGCCGTCCGCCAGGTCCGGATCGGTCCCGACCCACTCCAGCACCCGCAGGACCGCCGGCACGTCCAGGTCGTCCTCCCAGGCGCCGCGCAGCCGTCCGCGCACCTCGTCGGGGACCGGCCGGGAGGGCTGCCGTGCCCAGTCGGCGACCGCCGCGCGCCATCGCGCCAGAGTCCTTTGGGCGTCGTCCAGCGCGGCCTCGTCCAGCCGTACGTGCCGGGTGTGGCGGCGGGAGAGCAGTGCCAGACGCCAGGCGGCGGGGTCGTCGTCGCGTGCGGGAACGGCGGGTACCGTCGCGTCGACGGGCGCGACGGCGATGCGGACGCCGCCGGTCGCGGTATCGGCGCCCTCGACGGCCACATGGACGATCTGGGCCTCACCCAGGGCGGTACCGGCGCCGCGGCCGTCCTCGAAGGGCCGGATGCCGAGGGCGGCTGCGGCCGTCCGCAGTTCCTGCGCCTGTTCCCGGCCGCCGGACAGCAGCGACCACACGGGCGTGCCGCTCAGTTCGAGGGCGCGGACCAGGATGTCGGCGACCAGCAGCACGCGCAGGCCCGACGCGTCGCAGCCCGACGCGTGCGCCTCGACACGGGTCAGCCCGCGGCGGGCGGGGGCGGCGTCCACGGGCTCGCCGGTTCGGGCGTCGATGATGCGTAGCACGGCCCGAGCGTAGGCCGCCGGACGCCTGCGCGCAGGCCGGCGGCGCACGTTCCGGACGGGACGGCGGGTTCCGCGCCGGCCGGGAATCGCCGGGCGGCGCCCGTCGTTGCCCGGACGGCAACCCTTCCCGAGACGAGGAGACCCCTGGTGTACGGCGACGCTGCGACCATCCGGAAGATCCTGACCGAACACGGTGACACCTGGGCGGTCGTGGGCCTGTCCTCGAACCGCGGCCGGGCCGCGTACGGCGTCGCCGAGGTGCTGCGCCGCTTCGGCAAGCGTGTCGTCCCGGTCCACCCGAAGGCGGAGACGGTGCACGGCGAACAGGGGTACGCCTCCCTCGCGGACATCCCGTTCGAGGTGGACGTGGTCGACGTGTTCGTCAACAGCGATCTCGCCGGCCAGGTCGCCGACGAGGCGGTCGCCAAGGGCGCGAAGGCCGTCTGGTTCCAGCTCGGGGTGGTCGACGAGGCCGCCCTCGAGCGCACCCGTGCGGTGGGCCTCGACATGGTCATGGACCGCTGCCCGGCCATCGAGATCCCCCGTCTGGGCTGACCCTCGCCGCCTCTTTCCGGAACCGGCCGTCCTCGCCCGTGGGGGCCTCAGTCGTGGAGGGGCCGGTCGCCGAGCCGGTGGTCGGCGACGTTCAAGGCCTCGTCGACCAGCCGGCGCAGGTGGCCGTCGCGCAGGGAGTAGACGACCCGGCGGCCCTCCTTGCGCGTGTTCACCAGCCCGGCCAGCCGGAGCCTGGCCAGATGCTGGCTGACCGCCGGACGGGCCGCCCCGCACGCCTCGGTGAGCGTGGTGACGTCGGCCTCCCCGGACGTCAGCGCGTGCAGCAGGGCGAGCCGGGTGCGGTCGCCGAGCAGGGCGAGGAGCTCGGCGGCCAGCGCCAACTGCTCCTCGCCGGGAGTGCGCGGGTGCGCATCATGCGCAGATGACAGGTGCATGCGTGCGCTCATACGCACATAATGGCGTCGTGGGCGCCGCGCGTCCACCTCCGCGCGCACGGAAGGGGATCCACGTGACCGACCGGCACCACCACGGGCACCACCACGGACCCGAGCACGATCCCGCGCACGGGCGCTTCCGCCACCGCCTCGCACACCTCCTCACCCCCCACTCCCACGACTCCGCCGACCGGCTGGACCGCGCGCTGGAATCCTCCGCCCGCGGCATGCGGGCGCTGTGGGTCTCGCTTGCCGTGCTCGGCGTCACGGCGCTCGCGCAGGCGGTGGTGGTGGTCGCGTCCGGCTCGGTCGCGCTGCTCGGCGACACGGTGCACAACACGGCGGACGCCCTGACTGCCGTACCGCTGGGAATCGCCTTCGTACTGGGCCGCCGCGCGGCGACCCGGCGCTTCACCTACGGCTACGGACGTGCCGAGGACCTGGCGGGCCTGGTGATCGTGGTGACGATCGCCGCGTCCGCCGCCTTCTCCGCCTGGGCCGCCTTCCAGCGGCTTCTCGATCCGCGCCCCGTCGAGCACCTGCCCGCGGTCGCCCTGGCGGCCCTGGTCGGGTTCGCGGGCAACGAGTGGGTGGCCCGCCACCGGATCCGCGTGGGCCGCGCCATCGGCTCGGCCGCGCTGGTCGCCGACGGGCTGCACGCGCGCACGGACGGATTCACCTCACTGGCCGTCCTGCTGGGCGCCGCCGGCTCGGCCCTGGGACTGCGGGCCGCCGACCCGATCGTGGGGCTGGCGATCACGGCGGCCATCGCGCTGGTGCTGCGCGACGCGGCCCGCGAGGTGTTCCGGCGGATGATGGACGCCGTCGACCCGGCCCTGGTGGACCGCGCCGAACGGGCGCTGAGCGAGGTACCGGGCGTACGGGCGGTCGGCGAGCTCCGGCTGCGCTGGATCGGCCACCGGCTGCGCGCGGAGGTCGCGGTGGTCGTGGACGGCGAGGCGACCGCGCGCCAGGCCCACGCCACCGCCGTGGAGGCCGAGCACGCCCTGCTCCACGCCGTACCCGGCCTCACCGCGGCCCTGGTCCACGCGGACCCGGCCCCGGCCCCGGGCGAGGCCGACCCTCATCTGCGCCTCGCCCACCACGCGCCGGCCTGAGCGCGGCGGGCGGGATCAGACGCCGAGCCCGTCCAGCACCACCGCGCCGGGCAGCTGCGCGAACGCCTTGCCCGGCACCAGGAGCTTGCCGCGGCGCCGCCCGCTGCCGACCAGGACGTAGGGCAGGTCGACGACGCGGGAGTCGACCAGGAGGGGCCAGTCGGCGGGGAGGCCGATGGGGGTGATGCCGCCGTACTCCATGCCGGTCTCCCCGGTCGCCACCTCCATCGGCGCGAAGGAGGCCTTGCGGGCGTCGAGTTGGCGGCGCACGACGCCGTTGACGTCGACGCGGGTGGTGGACAGGGCCAGGCAGGCGGCCAGCCGGGTCTCGCCGCCGCGCCGTCCCGCCACGACCACGCAGTTCGCGGAGGCCTCCAGCAGGTCCCGGCCGTAGTGCTCGACGAAGACGGCGGTGTCGGCCCACTCCGGGTCGGTCTCGACGTAGACGATCTGGTCGGCCGGGACACCGCCGTGCCAGTGGCGTACGGCGTCGGCGACCGGGCGGGTCAGCTCGTCGAGGCAGTCGGGGGCGGGGGTGGCCTGGTCGAAGTTCCCGATGGGTGCGCGCATGACCGCACGCTAACAGCCGCGGCGGACCGTGCGGCGGGGCGTCTCAGTGCACGGGCGGGACCGACACGGCCATCACCATGTCCATCGGCTCGGCGCCGTCGTTGGCGTACGTGTGCGGGGTGTTGGCCTCGAAGGAGGCGCTCGCGCCCGCCGCCACGCGGTACTCCACCGCGTCGACGGTGAGCGTCAGCACCCCCGCGGTGACGTGCACCAGTTCGACGGTGCCGACGGGGTGCGGATCGGAGGGGCTGCCCTCGCCGGGCATCAGGCGCCACTCCCACATCTCCAGCGGACCGGGCGCCTCGACACCCGCCAGGAGCCGGTTGTAGCTGCCGGCGTCGGTGTGCCACAGCCGGACGGCCTGGTCGGCCGGTACGACGCGGACCCGGGGGCCCTGCTCGTAGTCGAGCAGGGTGGTGATGCTGACGCCGAGCGCGTCACCGATCTTGACGACGGTGCCGAGGCTGGGGTTGGTGCGGGCCTGCTCGATCTGGATGAGCATGCCGCGGCTGACTCCAGCGCGTGCGGCGAGCGTGTCCAGGGTGAAGCCCCGCTCGGTACGCCAGCGTTTGACGTTGCGCGCCAGGGACTGGGTCAGCAGTTCGAGGTCCGACACATTCCGTCCAATATTCTGGATGACAGAGTTTACTTCGCTGAACTACGGTGGGTTGCACCCGATCGTTCACCGAACTGTACTGCGAGGCACGTCGTGACAGCATTCTTCGCCCTGGCCACCAGCCTCCTGTGGGGGCTGGCCGACTTCGGCGGCGGACTGCTCACCCGGCGCATGCCCGCGCTGACGGTCGTCGTGGTCTCCCAGTCCGTCGCGGCGGCGGTGCTGGGCGTGATCGTCGTCGCCACCGGCGGCTGGAGCGAGGCCGGACCGCGGCTGTGGTTCGCGTTCGCCGCGGGCCTGGTCGGCCCGGTCGCGATGCTCTCCTTCTACAAGGCGCTCGCCCTCGGCCCGATGGGCGTGATCTCGCCGCTGGCCTCGCTCGGCGTGGCCGTGCCGATCTCCGTCGGGCTGGTGCTGGGCGAGCGGCCGGGACTGCTCCAGGTCGCGGGGATCGCGGTCGCCGTCACCGGTGTCGTGCTCGCGGGCGGGCCACGCCTGGGAGGCGCCGCCGTGCAGCGGCGGGCGATCGGGCTGACCCTGGTCGCGGCACTCGGCTTCGGCACGGTGTTCGCGCTGATCGCCGAGGCCTCCACCACCGTCACCGGCCTGTTCCTCGCGCTCTTCGTGCAGCGTGTGACCAACGTGGCGGCGGGCGGGGCCGCGCTGTACGCCTCCGCGCGGCGCGGCGGGCCCGTACTGCCCGAGACCGGATTCCCCTGGCGCTCCCTGCCCGCGCTCGGCTTCGTCGGCCTCGCGGACGTCGCCGCCAACGGCACGTACTGCGTCGCCGCCCAGCACGGCCCGGTCACGGTGGCCGCCGTCCTCGCCTCCCTCTACCCGGTGGTGACCGCGCTCGCCGCCCGCGGCTTCCTCAGCGAACGGCTGCGGGCCGTCCAGGCGGCCGGAGCGGGCCTGGCCCTGGTGGGGACACTGCTGCTGGCGACGGGCTGAGGCAGTGGGCCGGCCGGAGGACGGCCGGGACCGGATCAGCCGCCCTCGGTCTCCAGCCCCGCCAGCCGGGAACCGGGCTCCCGGCCCCACTCGGCCAGCCGGGCAGCGCTCTCCTCGTCCAGCTCCGCCAGCGCCAGCAACTGCTCCGGGGTGATGCCCTGCGGTATCGGCACCGGGGCCGGGGTCCGCAACGGCGGCTGCCAGCCCTCGGCGGCGGTCCAGAGGCGTACGACCCGGGCGGGCGCCCCCGCGACCACCGCGTGGTCGGGGACCTCGCCGCGCACCACCGCGCCGGCCGCCACCACGACGTTCCGCCCGATCCGCGCCCCGGGCAGGATCACCGCGCCGGTGCCGATCCAGCAGCCGGGGCCGATCTCCACCGGCTCCATCCGGGGCCACTGCTTGCCGATGGGCTGGTGCGGGTCGTCGTAGGAGTGGTTGGTGGAGGTGACGTAGACGTAGGGGCCGAAGTAGCAGTCGCTGCCGATGGTGACCGTGGTGTCGGCGATGACGTGGCTGCCGCGGCCGAGCACCACCCCGTCCCCGATGCGCAGGATCGGCTCCGGGCCGAGGTCCAGGTCGGGCATCAGACCGGCGGTCAGCGTGACCTGCTCGCCGACGATGCAGTGCGCGCCGAGATGGATCCACGGTTCACCGAAGACGGTGCCGAGCGGGAAGGCCAGCCTGGTACCTGTTCCCATCGAGCCGAAGCGGAGGCGTCCGGGCCGCTCGGCCGTGACGGAGCCCGTGCGCTGCACCCAGGCCCAGCCCGCGTGGACAGCGCGCTGCGCGAGGCGGCGCCACCATGGTGAGAACGTGTTCCTACGCGTGGGCACCCGCTCACCGTACTCAGCCCGGGCCACGCCCATGGCGCCACACGTCTGTGATCTTCGCCCCACCGGATGACGTACGGTGCCGTCGGACCCATGCGGTGAAAGGGAGACGAGCATGACGGACAAGGCGCTGATCGCGGGCATCGGCGGTCGCGAGCCGCAGGTGGACGAGGGGGCGTTCGTGGCGCCCACGGCCACCGTGATCGGTGACGTGGCCCTGGGCGCGGGCGCGAGCGTCTGGTACGGCGCGGTGCTGCGCGGCGACGTGGAGCGGATCGCCGTCGGCGCGGGCAGCAACGTCCAGGACAACTGCACGCTGCACGCCGACCCCGGCTTCCCGGTCGGCGTCGGCGAGCGCGTCTCCATCGGGCACAACGCCGTGGTGCACGGCGCGACCGTCGAGGACGACTGCCTGATCGGCATGGGGGCGACCGTGCTGAACGGCGCGGTGATCGGCGCGGGATCCCTGGTGGCGGCGCAGGCGCTGGTGCCGCAGGGCATGCGAGTGCCACCGGGGTCGCTGGTCGCGGGCGTCCCCGCCAAGGTCAGGCGGGAGCTGACGCAGGAGGAACGCGAGGGGATCACCCTGAACGGCACGATGTACACGCAGCTCGCGCAGGCGCACCGAGAGGTGCACGCCTAGGACCCGCGCCCGCGCCCCCTCGGGGGCGCCCGGCTACTCCGCGGCGGGGACCGGCTTCGGCTCCTCGGTCTCGCTCTGCGCGCCCGACTGCGCCTTCTTCGCCCTGCGCTTGAGCACCAGCATCGAGCCGAGCCCGAAGAGCACGGCCGCCACCAGGCCGAGCCAGGAGAACTTCTTCAGCCAGGACTCGGCCACGACACCCACGTAGTAGATGACCGCCGTGGTGCCGCCCGCCCAGCAGATGCCGCCAAGGACGTTGGCGACGAGGAACCTCCAGTACGGCATGTGCAGCACGCCCGCCAGGGGGCCGGCGAAGATGCGCAGCAGGGCGACGAAGCGGCCGAAGAACACCGCCCACATGCCCCACTTCTCGAAGGAGCGCTCGGCGGTCGCGATGTGCCCCTCGCTGAAGTGCTTGGGGAACTTCTTCCCCAGCCAGGCGAGCAGCGGCCTGCCGCCCTTGCGGCCGATGGCGTAGCCGATGGAGTCGCCGACGACCGCGCCCACGGTGGCGCACACGCCGAGGACGACCGGGTTGATCCCCGCGTGCTGCGAGGACAGCAGGGCCGCGGAGACCAGGACGATCTCGCCGGGCAGCGGGATGCCCAGGCTCTCCAGACCGATGACCAGGCCGACCACGGCGTAGACGGCGGCCGCGGGTACCGTGTCGAGCCATTCCTGGACGTGCACCGCCGGTTCCTCCCCGTTTCGCGTGCATGTGCTGCGGAGCGCCATGAAGACGCACCCCCGGGAAGCCTACCGGTTCGGCCCGGCCGGACAGCTCCCGCGGACCGTGCCGGCGCTCCCGCTCGCGATCGGACGGACGGGAGCGTCTGCTCGAAGGCTCGCCTGTTGCTCGGGAGCTCGCCCGATGTCCGCCTCGGCGCTCCACGGCCGCGTGAAGGGCGGCGGCAGCCGCTCAGCCGTTGGGCCGCAGGGTCCAGACCACCGTCATCTCTCCCGTGACGGCCCCGTCCGCGCGCCGGATCTCGACCGACACCGGGAACTCGGGCCGCTGTCCCGCGTCCAGTTCCGCGACGACGTCGGCGGCGGGACGGCCCAGGGTCGCGGTGGCGGTGACGGCTCCCATGGCCAGCTTCCGGTAGGCGATCTCGGCCCGCACGGCGAGCGGCACGGCACGGGACAGTTGGTCGCCGAACGCGGCCAGCACGATGGCCCCGCTCGCGGACTCCCCCAGCGTGAACATCGCGCCGGCGTGCGGCCCGCCCACGTGGTTGTGGTAGTCGGCCTGGTCCGGCAGGGTCACCACCGCCTTCTCCGGCGTGGTCTGAAGGAACTCGAGGTTCAGGGTCCGGGCCATCGGCACGGTGGCGGCGAGCATCTCGCCGATCGACATCTGGTCAGCGCTCATGCCGGAATGTTACTCACCAGTAGGCCGTCCGGGCCAGAGCGGGCGGGCCGGTGTCCGCACCCGTCACTGGTACGTCCCTGACAAAGGGCGGTGACCGAATCGTGTCCCTGGCGCCACTAGGGTTACTGCCCATGTGGCCAGGACAGCAGCCGCCCGGGGGCGAGCAGAACCCGCAGAACAACCCGTACCAGCAGCCGGGATACCAACAGCCGAATCCCTATCAGCAGCCCGGCTACCAGCAGCCCAACCCATATGCCCAGCAACCGCAGTGGGGTACGCCCACACAGATTGGCGCTCCCCAGTCGCCGAAGCAGCCGGGCGGGGGCGGCAACCGGACGAAGCTCATCGCGATCCTCTGCGTCACGGCCGTGGCTCTGACCGCCGGTGTGACCGGCTTCCTGGTTCTCGGCGGGAACAAGGACGACAAGGCCGACGCCAAGTCGAGCCCGTCGCCCACCACTTCGGCCTCCGCCGACCCGAGCGCCTCGGACTCGGGCTCTGGTTCGGACGACAATCCGCGCGGCACCGAGACCGAGAAGCCGACGATCCCCGGCTGGAAGGTCGTCGTGAACCCCAAGCGGGGCATCGCCTTCGACGTCCCGGCCGACTGGGAGGTCGAGTCGGCGGGGGTGAGCATCGGCTTCGAGGACCACAAGAACGGCAAGCTGATCACCATCATGTCCGGCGTGGCCGAGTACAAGTCGAAGTGGTGCACGTCCGACGACGACAAGGACGGCCGCGACGAGGACACGTCGCTCGCCGCGGTGGGCACCAAGGGTGCCGACGGCGCCAAGGACACCAACGAGGTGGCCGTGAACACCGTGGGCTGGTGGGTCTACGGCGGCTACACCCAGCCCGACAAGAAGAGCCTGACGTTCGACCAGAAGGCCAAGCCCTACACGACCACGTCGGGCATCGAGGGCAGCATCGCCTGGGCCCAGTCGAACAACACGCCCCAGAAGGGCAAGTGCGCGAGCGACGGCAAGGCGCTCTCCTTCGGCTTCAAGAACTCCGCGGGGGACTTCGTGTCCTGGAACTTCTACGGTGCCAAGGGCGTGGGCGAGGAGGTCCCCACCGCGACCATCATGAAGATCCTCGGCACGGTCCGGCTGCACGGAACCCCGACCGGCGGCTGACCGGCCCCCGTGGCGGCGCCGGGCGTCCCTGGTCAGCCGATGCCGAACGCGCCGTCCGGAGGCTCGGGCGACGGTACGGCCTCGTCGTCCCGCACCGGCTCGGCGTTCTCGGTGAACTCCTTCAGCGCGGCGCCGTGTTCGACGCGGGCGGGGAACGCGTCGGAGGCGGTCCGCCGGGTCAGCGCGGCCACGTCGAGCGGGCGGTGCGCGGCGATCAGCACCGCGTTGCCGAAGCGGCGGCCGCGCAGGACCGCGGGTTCGGCGATCAGCGCGATCTCCTCGAAGACCACCGCGAGGGTGGCGAGTTGGGAACGCAGGAAGGCGAACGGGGCGGCGTCGGCGAGGTTGGCGAGGTAGACGCCGTCGGGGCGCAGCACGCGCTCCGCCTCGCGGACGTAGCCGAGGGACGTGAGGTGGGCCGGGACGCGGGAGCCGCCGAAGACATCCGCGATCAGTACGTCCGCCGAGTCGTCGGGGGCGGCCTCCAGCCAGGCGCGGGCGTCGGCGGTGTGCAGCGAGACGTCGGCGCCGTCCGGCAGCGGCAGGTGGGCGACGACCAACTCCAGCAGGCCGCGGTCGGCCTCGACGACGTCCTGCCGTGAGCCGGGCCGGGTCGCGGCCACGTACCGCGGCAGTGTGAGGGCGCCCCCGCCGAGGTGCAGCACGTCCAGCGGGGAGCCCGGCCGCGCGACGGTGTCCAAGGCGTGGCCGAGCCGCCGCGCGTACTCGAACTCCAGGTGGGCGGGCTCGTCCAGGTCGACGTACGACTGCGGCGCACCGTCCACGGTCAGCAGCCAGGCCCGCTCGCGGTCGACGTCGGGCATCAGTTTGGCGGTCCCGTGATCGACGGCTCGGGTCACGGGTATCGGCTCGTTCACGCGTCCATTGTGCCGGTCCGTCACACCCCGGACGGCCCCGTCACGCACCGGACGCCTCCGCCATGCAAGGGGCAGCGAGGGGACCGCCGGCCGGCCGGCGGCCGGCCAGCACCGGCTGGCGGTCCCCGGCCTCCGCGGTCCCCTTCACACGACGGCGTTCACACGACGGCGGTCACGGTCCCCGCGCCGACGGTGCGGCCGCCCTCACGGATGGCGAACCCCAGCCCCGGCTCCAGGGGCACCTCGCGCCCCAGGTCCACCGTCATCGTGACCGTGTCGCCGGGCCGCGCGACGGCCGCCTCGCCGAGGTCGACGTCGCCCACCACGTCCGCCGTGCGGATGTAGAACTGCGGCCGGTAGCCGGTGGACACCGGTGTCGTACGGCCGCCCTCGCGCGCCGACAGCACGTACACCCGCGCGGTGAAGCGCCGGCGCGGGACCACGCTGCCCGGCGCCGCGACGACGTGGCCGCGGCGGACCGCGTCACGCGGCACCCCGCGCAGCAGCAGCGCCACGTTGTCCCCGGCCTGCGCCTCCTCCATGGGCTTGCCGAAGGTCTCCAGTCCGGTGACCACCGTCTCCAGGCCGGCACCCAGCACCTCGACCCGGTCGCCGACGCGGACCGTGCCGCGCTCGACCGCGCCCGTCACCACGGTTCCGCGGCCGGTGATGGTGAGCACGTTCTCCACCGGCAGCAGGAACGGCGCGTCCAGGTACCGCTCGGGCATCGGCACGTAGGTGTCCACCGCGTCGAGCAGCGCCTCGATCGACGCCGTCCAGCGCGGGTCGCCCTCCAGGGCGCGAAGCCCGGAGACCCGTACGACGGGTACCGCGTCGCCGCCGAAGCCGTTCTCGGTGAGCAGGTCGCGGACCTCCAGTTCGACGAGGTCGATGAGCTCCTCGTCACCGGCGTCGGCCTTGTTGAGGGCGACGACGATGTGGTTCACGCCCACCTGCCGGGCGAGCAGCACGTGTTCGGCGGTCTGCGGCATGATCCCGTCGAGCGCGGAGACGACGAGGATCGCGCCGTCGAGCTGCGCGGCCCCGGTGACCATGTTCTTGACGTAGTCGGCATGGCCCGGCATGTCCACGTGCGCGTAGTGCCGGGTGTCGGTCTCGTACTCGACGTGCGCGATGTTGATGGTGATGCCGCGCGCGGCCTCCTCCGGGGCCCGGTCGATACGGTCGAACGGGACGAAGGTGCCGGAGCCGCGCTCGGCGAGCACCTTCGTGATGGCGGCGGTCAACGTGGTCTTGCCGTGGTCGACATGGCCCATCGTGCCGATGTTCAGGTGCGGTTTGGTGCGTACGTACGCCGTCTTGGGCATGGCTGTACCTCGAAGCCTGGTAGATGCTGCGGGACCCCACGGGATGGCCGACCCTCCCCCTGAGGGGTCCGCCGGACGGTCCGGGGAGGGTCAGCTTCGGGCGCCGTCGACTGCGGCGACGAGGATGAGGACGGCAGCCTCCGGGGCATCCGCGACCGCGGATGCTGCGAGGACGAAGGCGTGCCGGAACATGGGACAGATCATTCACGACACCCCGGCCGGCCGTCGAACGGTTTTAGGGCGGCGAACGGTTCTCAGGACAGGCGGGCCGGGGGCTTGGGGACTTGGCCGGGACGCCGGCGGCGTGCGCACTCGGCGCACTCGTGAGCAGGGCCATGCGGCGATCACTCGTATCCGTCCGCTAATGTCACCGAATGCTCGATGCCACCACCCGCTCTGGGGGCACCGCCACGGCCTCTCCCCGGGCCGCCACCACCGAGCCGGCCGTCGCCGTCCCCACGGCGCCGCCGGCCCCGGCCGTTCCGTCCGCCCCGCCGGCCGGCCTCGCCTCCCGCTGCGCGGGCGTGCTGCTGTCGCCCTGGGCGCGGCTCTCCCTCCTGCTCGTCCTGCTCACGGCGGCCGGAGTGTCCGTGCTGCTCTTCGAGCCGCAGAGACTGCTGGCGCACGGCTGGCCGCCGCAGCTGGGCGGGGCCGTCGCGGCGGTGGTGTTCGCCGCGGCGTACGGCCTGTGCACGGTGGCGTTCGTGCCGCGGCCGCTGCTGAACCTGGCCGCGGGCGCGCTGTTCGGCTCGCAGCTGGGGCTGGCGGCGGCGCTGGCCGGCACGGTGCTGGGCGCGGGGGCGGCCTTCGGCCTCGGCCGCGTGCTGGGCCAGGACGCGCTGCGACCGCTGCTGCGCGGCCGGCTGCTGAAGGCGGCGGACGGTCAGCTCAGCCGGCACGGCTTCCGTTCGATGATGGTGGCCCGGCTCTTCCCGGGAGTCCCGTTCTGGGCCGCCAACTACTGCGCCGCCGTCTCCCGCATGGGCTGGACGACGTTCCTCCTCGCCACGGCCCTCGGCTCGATCCCCAACACCGCCGCCTACGCCGTCGCCGGCGCCCGCGCCTCCGCGCCGACCTCTCCGGCCTTCCTCCTGGCGATGGCCTGCATCGTGGTACCCGCCGTGCTCGGCACGGCGGTCGCCTGGCGCAAGCGCCACCACCTGCGGAGCCGCTGACGGCACCGCACGCGTACGCGTGCTCGGCGACCCGGTCGGTACGGAGGCCGGGACAGGCGCGGGTGACCGAGTCCATACGGCCGCTGTAGCCGTCCGGTAGCGCAGTGTCAGTCCTTGCCCCTAGGCTGTGGCCATGTTCCCCGATTCAGTGGCCCCTGGTTCCGTGCGGTCCGCCGCCGAGCTGAACGAGCAGATCCGGTCGCTGTGGCTGCGCTCAGGCGGGTCCCTGTCGACCCAGGAGCACGAGGAGTACGAGTTGCTGGTGGTCGAGTGGGCCGCCGCGATGAGGGACGAGCTCATCGCGGCCGCCTGACGCCCCCGGTCCACGGGTGGTCGCCGCTCCGGCCAGGGCCGGCCCGTTCCGGCGACCCGGTTCGAGCTCAGCGTCCGCCCGACACCCGCAGTACCGCTCCCGTCGTGTAGGAGGCGTCCGGTGACATCAGCCATGCGACGGCCGCGGCGATCTCCTCCGCCCGGCCGGCCCGGCCCAGCGGGATGTTTCCGGCCGCCCGCCGCACCCGGTCCGGGTCGCCCATCGCCGCGTGCATCCCGGTGTCGATCATGCCGGGCGCGACCGCGTTGACGCGGATGCCGTCCGGGCCGAGTTCCTTGGCCAGGCCCAGGGTGAGGGCGTCCACGGCGGCCTTCGTCGCGGCGTAGTGGACGAACTCCCCGGGGCTGCCGAGCGTGGCGGCCGCGGACGAGACGTTCACGATCACGCCGTTCTTCCGGGGCGCCATCAGCTGGGCCGCACGGCGCGAGCACAGCAGGGTGCCCAGGAGGTTGACGTCCACGACGCGTCGCAGGTCGGCGGTGTCGGTGTCGGCGAGCCGGCCCAGCGGTCCGCTCACCCCGGCGTTGTTCACCAGCCCGGTGACGGGCCCGAGCCGTTCCTCCGCCATGTCGAAGAGCCGTTCGACGTCCGCCTCCACCGAGGTGTCCATCCGCACGGTCACCCCGCGCGCCCCGGCCTCGAGCACCTCGTCGGCCACCGCCTCGGCGGCAGCGGTGTCGCCGACGTACCCCACGACCACGTCGTGCCCGTCGGCCGCGAGCCGCCGGCAGATCGCGGCCCCGATGCCCCGGCCACCGCCGGTGACGACTGTCACGAGACGTTTCATTCGGACCTCCGCAGCCCCGAGCGACCACACCCCATGTGATCATCCTAGGACCCCGGCCGCCCGCGCGCGGAGGCGGGAATTCCGAGCCCCTCCAAGGCCCTCTGGGCGGGATCTTCCGGGGCGCGCACACTGGAGCCATCCGTGGGGGTAGGAGGGCACCGTATGAAGACGTTCGGCCGGTGGCTCACCTCCCCGTGGCGGCGTTCGGTGCTCGCCGCGCTCGCGGGTGCCCTGTTCGTGTTCGCGTTTCCCGCCCCGTCGCTGTGGTGGTTCGCCTACGTCGCCCTGGTCCCGTGGATCCTGCTGGTCCGCTCCGCCCCGACCGGGAAGCGGGCGGCGTACGACGGCTGGTTCGGCGGGCTGGGCTTCATGCTGGCCGTCTTCCACTGGCTGCTGCCGAACCTGCACGTGTTCACCGTCGTGCTCGCCGCGCTCATGGGCCTGCTGTGGGCGCCCTGGGGCTGGCTGGTACGGCGGTTCCTGACGGGGACGCCCTCACCGGGGCGGGCCGCGGCCGCGCTGGTCGTGCTGCCGTCGGCGTGGCTGGTGGTCGAGCTCGTCCGGTCCTGGCAGGGGCTGGGCGGGCCGTGGGGCATGCTGGGCTCCAGCCAGTGGCAGGTCGCCCCGGCGCTGCGGCTGGCCTCCGTGGGCGGGGTGTGGCTGCTGAGCTTCCTGGTGATGGCCGTCAATGTCGCCGTCGCGCTGCTCGTCGCGGTCCGCACGTCCCGGGTACCGGCGGTGGCCGGGCTGGTGGCCACGGCCGCGGCGACCTCGGCGGTGTGGATGTGGGCGCCGCGCCCCGACGTCGACGGCCACGTCCGGATCGCCGTCGTGCAGCCGGGTGTCGTGGCCGGCATCGAGAGCGGGCAGCGACGGTTCGACCTGGAGGAGCAGCTGACCCGCCGGCTGGTGGGGCAGCACCCCGACCTGATCGTCTGGGGCGAGAGCAGCGTCGGCTTCGACCTGAGCCACCGGCCGGACCTGGCGCGGCGGATCGCGGCGCTGTCCCGCGCGACCGGCGCCGACGTGCTGGTCAACGTGGACGCCCGGCGCTCCGACCAGCCCGGCATATACAAGAGCTCGGTCCTCGTCGGTCCGGACGGCCCGACCAGCGAGCGCTACGACAAGATGCGGCTCGTCCCGTTCGGCGAGTACATCCCGGCCCGCTCGGTGCTCGGCTGGGCGACCTCCGTCGGCCGGGCCGCGGGTGAGGACCGCAGGCGGGGCACCGAGCAGGAGGTGATGAACGTCGGCCACGGCCTGCGCGTCGGCCCGATGATCTGCTTCGAGACGGCGTTCCCCGACATGAGCCGGCATCTCGCGCAGGACGGCGCGCAGGTGCTGCTCGCGCAGTCCTCGACGTCGACCTTCCAGCAGAGCTGGGCCCCCGAGCAGCATGCCTCGCTGGCCGCGCTGCGTGCCGCCGAGACCGGGCGGCCGATGGTGCACGCCACGCTGACGGGTGTGTCCGCCGTGTACGGCCCGCGCGGGCAGCGCGTCGGCTCCTGGCTGGGCACGGGCACCGGCACCGCGCGCGTGTACGACGTGCCGACCGCGCACGGCGTCACCCTGTACGTCCGCTTCGGCGACTGGCCGACACACGGCGCGCTGCTGGTGCTGGCCGTGCTGGGCGCGACGGAGGGGCTGCGGGCGCTCAGGCGGCGCCGGAACGCTCCAGAACCGTCCGTACCACCCGTTCGCACAGTTCGTGGGTCTCCAGCGCGTCACGGGCGCTGAGCACCTTCCCGGCGCGTACGGCGTCGAGGAAGGACAGCACGGCCTGTTCGATACCGCGCTGCCGGGCGACGGGCACCCAGTCGCCGCGCCGGCGCACGGTCGGCTGGCCCTTGTGGTCGACGGTCTCGGCGAGGTTGACCACCTGCCGCTTGGTGTCCTGCCCGGAGACCTCGAGGACCTCCTCCGTCGAACCGCTGAGCCGGTTCATCACGCCGAGCGCGGTGAATCCGTCCCCGGCGAGTTGCAGCACGACATGGTGCAACAGGCCGTCACGCACACGCGCGCGTACGGTGACGTCGTCGACCTCGCCCGGGACCAGGAACCGCAGGGTGTCCACGACGTGGATGAAGTCGTCGAGGATCATCGTGCGCGGGTCCTCGGGCAGTCCGATGCGGTTCTTCTGCATCAGGATCAGCTCGCGGGGGTGGTCGGCGCACTGCACGTAGCCGGGTGCGTGGCGCCGGTTGAAGCCGACCATGAGCGAGACGTTCCGCTCCTCGGCGAGCCCGACCAGGCGCGCGGAGTCGGCGAGTTCGTAGGCGAGCGGCTTGTCGACGTACGTCGACACGCCCGCTTCCAGGAGCCGGGTGACGATCTGCGGGTGGACGGCGGTGGGGGCGTGCACGAAGGCGGCGTCGAGGCCCTGGGAGAGCAGGGAGTCCAGGTCGGCGTGGCGCCGCTCCGCGGGCAGGTGCAGGCTGTCCGCGACCCGCTGGAGCGTTTCGGGCGTCCGGGTCTGCAGGTGCAGGTCGACTCCGGGTTGGGTGCCGAGCACCGGCAGGTACGCCTTCTGCGCGATGTCGCCGAGTCCGATGCAGCCGACCTTCACGTAAGCTCCTTCACCGCTCCGCCGTGCCTGACTGCACGGCAGCATACGGGGGCTGCGGGGGACGCCAGTCGGCGATGCCGTCGAATCCGCGCAGGAGCAGGTTCGGGCTGATCCTGGACAGCGCGGCGATCGCGTTGTCGCGCAGGGCGATCCCGGCGCGGTTGCGCATCATGTCGAGCCGCGCGGTCCGGACGGCCTGGCGGGCGATCGCGGTCGTGCGGGGCAGCCGGGCCGCGGTGTGGGCGGCGAGGTCGTCGGCGTGGTGGGCGAGGACGATGGCGTCCTCGATGGCCTGGTTGCCGCCCTGCCCGAGGTTCGGCGGCATGGCGTGGGCGGCGTCGCCGATGAGCACGGTCCGGCCGCGGTGGTGGGCGGGCAGCGGCTGCGCGATGTGGTGGACGTCGTGGCGCAGCACGTCCTCGGGGCGGGCGGCGGCGATGACGGCGGGGATCGGGTCGTGCCAGTGGCCGAAGCGGCGCAGGAGTTCGGCCTTCTCGTCGTCGGCCGCGCGCTGTCCGGGAGGCGTGACGGCGGCGGCGTACGCGTAGACCCTGCCGTCCTTGAGCGGATGCGTGCCCCACAGGCATCCTCTGCCCCAGGTCTCGTGGGACGCGAACTCGGCACCGGGCACGGGAATCACGACCCGCCAGGTGGTGAATCCGGCGTAGACGGCCCCGGGATGGGCCGGGAACAGCGTGCGGCGCACGGCGGAGTGGACACCGTCGGCGGCCACCACCAGGTCGGCCTCCAGTTCACCGTCGGGGATGCTCACGCGGGCCGGACGCTGGTCGTCCCCCGGGTCGGCGAGGCGCGCGTCGGCGGCCGTGCGGACGGTGCCGGGCGGGAGGAGGGCGGCCAGGCTGTCGATCAGGGTGGCGCGGTGCAGCAGGACGAGGGGACCGCCGAACCGCTCGGCCGCCGCGGCGGCGTCCGTCCTGGTGATCCAGCGGCCGGACGGGCTGCGCAGTCCGCCCTCGCCCTGCCAGGCGGCGAGATCGCGGATCCGGTCGCCGATGCCGAGGACGTCCAGGGCGCGCAGGGCGTTCGGGGAGAGCGAGATGGCGGCGCCGACGGGCTCCAGGGAGGGGGCCCGTTCCAGCACGGTGACCTGCCGGCCGCCGAGGTGCAGGGCCGCGGCCGCGGTGAGTCCTGCGATGCCGCCGCCGATGACGACGGCGCGTGGCTGCTGGGGCATGGCTCCTCCTGCACAGTGAGACTACATCTGTAGTGAACACGCGGCTCGACGATACTACGGATGCAGTGCGCCGCACTACGGGTGTAGTCGCCGGGTAGGTTGATCTCCATGTCCGCACGTCCCGAGAGCGCTCAGCGCGCCGATCTCGTCGCCGACACCGCGCTCGCTCTGCTCGCCGAGCGCGGGATGCGCGGTCTGACGCACCGGGCGGTCGACGAGAGGGCCGGGTTGCCGCAGGGCTCGACGTCGAACCTCGCCCGCACCCGGCAGGCCCTGCTGGAACTGGCGGTGCGGCGGCTGGCCGAGCGGGAGGCACGGGTGCTGGCGCTGCACGAGATGCCGGATCCGCGAACCGGGGGTCTCGACTCGCTGGTGGAGGGACTGGCGCTGGCCACCCACCGCGCGCTGACCCGCAACCGGGCCCTGACCCTCGCCCGCTACGAACTGGCCCTGGAGGCCACCCGCCGCCCTGAACTGCGCTCCTACTTCGACGCGGCGGGCGCCCGCTTCCGTGACCAACTCGGCGCGCTGGTCACGGCGATGGGCTCGACCGCCCCGGAGCGGCACGTGCTGTCGCTGGTCGCCTGGGCTGACGGACTCATGTACTCCTGCGTGGCGGGATCGTTCCATGACCGGGTGCCGGAACTGGAGGAGTTGCGGGCGGGATTGCGGGAACTGCTGGAGGGGATGTTCGGCGCCGGAAAACCCTTGGTGTGACGGGCCGGGTGTGGGCGAGGATCGGGGCATGACGACCGAGCGACGACAAGAGCCCGCCCAGAACGCCTCCGAACGCGCCATGCTGGAAGGCTGGTTGGAGTACCACCGGCAGACGCTGGCGCAGAAGTGCGAGGGCCTGACCGACGAGCAGTTGCGGATCGCGTCCGCGGCGCCGTCCGAGCTGACCCTGATGGGTCTGGTGCGGCACATGGCCGAGGTGGAGAGGCACTGGTTCCGCAATGTGCTCGTGATGGACGACCCCGGACCGATCTACTACGACGAGCAGGACCCGGACGGCGACTTCCACGTCACCGAGGCGGACACCTGGGCGGAGGCGTACGCCACCTGGCAGTCCGAGATCGAGACCGCCCGCCGCAACGCCGCGGGTCTCGGCCTGGACGAACTGTCGCAGCGCAAGAGCAGGCGCACCGACGAACCGTTCAACCTGCGGTGGATCTACACCCACATGATCGAGGAGTACGCCCGGCACAACGGGCACGCCGACCTGCTCCGCGAGCGGATCGACGGAACGACCGGAGACTGAAGCCGGCCCGCGGCACCCGTGTCACCGCGGGCGCGGTGGCACACCCCTTACGGGGCCCAGGATCACCCGTCCGTGGCATCCTCCGCCCGACCGCGGTTCCGATCATGGCCCGTACCCAGCAGAGTTGCGCGGGTGCATCGTACGACGACCACCGCAACGCTCCTGGTCTCCGTGGCCGTCTCGGCCCTCTCCGGCTGTGTCACGGTCGAGCGGCCGCCGGCGTCAGGCCCGGCGGCGGCCACCACCCCGCTCTCGGTCCCGCGCCCGGACGGCAGCGCCGGGCACCCGGCCGTGCAGGCCCCCGCCCGCGAGGCCCTCGAGCGTGTCGGGAATCCGAACCACTCCGCCACCCCCGCCGGACCGGCCCAGGCGCCGTCCGCGGAAGCTCCGCCCGGCGAGCGGCAGCCCCCGGCACCGGCGCACTCCCCCGGCCGGGCACCGGCGCACGCGGCTCCCCGGCACCCACGGCCCGCGTCCCCGCCGCGCGCCCAGCTCCCCGGCACCAAGCACGCCCTGCCACCGAACGCGGATGTCTGCGCCCTCGGCAGGCACTACGGCGGCTGGAAACCGGACAGCCCGGAGAGCAGGATCTGCCGCCAGACGTACAACCGCTGAGACACGACAGGCCTGCGCCATGGGCACGGCGCGGAGCCCGCACGGGCGCAGCCTCCGGCGTCCGCGTGCGGCGCGGTACGACGTCGAACTGCCGGCAGCCCGGAAGCAACGCCGCCGGCCCGGCAGGAACCACACACTGGCGGAGGTGCGGCCGGTGAGGCGCCCGCCCCCGTCGATCGCCGACGAGTGCGGCCTCGCGGCACCACGCGCGGGGTCACCGGCACGGCACCGCGCGGGCAGTGAGCCGTTGACCTCGCGGCGAGCACAGCGTCCGGGCGGTTGTTGTTCCCCGCGCCCGCCTCCCCGACCTCGGCCCCGGCGGGCCCGTGGCCCGTCCTACGACCGCTGCCGCGGCGGGCCCCCCGGCTCCGGGCCGGGGCCGCCCTCCCCCAGCCGCAGCGCGAGGCGCTGGATGGCCGAGCGGACGCCGTCGCCGTAGTGGTCGGGGCCCAGGGCGTCCGCCGCGGTGCGGGCGTGGTGTAGGTGGTCCCGGGCGGCCGCGCGGTGGTCGAGTTTCGCGTAGTCGGCGGCCAGGTTGAGATGCAGGGACGGGTACAGGGCGCGGACCGCGGGCGCGCCCTCGCGCCCGGCGAGCCGGTCCCCCGTGAGCTCCTGGGCCGCCGAGAGCGCCCTGAGATCCCAGGCCAGCTCGTCCGCGGGGTCGTCCTGGGTGTCGGCCATGTAGTGGGCCAGCGTGCAGCGGTGCAGCGGATCGCCGTCCTCGCCGATCTCCGCCCACAGGGCCAGGAAGCGCCCCCGGGCCTCCTCGCGGTCCCCGGCGTGATGCAGCAGGACACCCTGCCCGATCCGCGTCAGCACGGCGTCCGACGACGCCTGCTCCTGTCGCTCCACCACCGCACGCCCTCCAGGACCGTCCCGACCGACGCCTACGACGCTAACCGTGACAACCGCCGATCGGGCGCCCCCGCGCCCACGTCACCCCAGGTTCGGGATCGCCCAGTCGATCGGCTCGTGCCCCTGCCGCGCCACCGCCTCGTTGATCTGCGTGAACGGACGGGAGCCGAAGAACTTCTTCGCCGACAGCGGCGACGGGTGCGCCCCCTTGATCACCACGTGCCGGGTGTCGTCGATCAGCGGGAGCTTCTTCTGCGCGTAGTTGCCCCACAGGACGAAGACCGCGGGGTCGGGCCGGCGGGCCACCGAGCGGATCACCGCGTCGGTGAACCGCTCCCAGCCGCGGCCCTTGTGGGAGTTGGCCTCGCCACCGCGCACCGTGAGCACCGCGTTCAGCAGGAGCACGCCCTGCCGGGCCCACGGCATCAGGTAGCCGTTGTCCGGCACCGGCGTGCCCAGCTCCTCGTGCATCTCCTTGTAGATGTTGCGCAGCGACGGCGGGACCTTCACCCCGGGGCGGACCGAGAAGCACAGGCCGTGGCCCTGGCCCTCGCCGTGGTAGGGGTCCTGACCGAGGATCAGGACCTTCACCTTGTCGTACGGCGTGGCGTCCAGCGCCGCGAAGACCTCCTCGCGCGGCGGGTGGACGGGGCCCTTCGCCCGCTCCTCCTCGACGAACTCGGTCAGCTCCTTGAAGTAGGGCTGCTGCAGTTCGTCACCCAGAACCCCGCGCCAGGACTCGGGCAGCATGGCGATGTCGGTCACGTCAACGTCCTCACGATGTGCGGTCACTTCCAGGTCTCAGAACCTACAGGCGACCACTGACAACGGGCTCACGGCCCGAAGAACGCCCCGCCTACCAGCTGGTCTTCCGGGACAGCTCCCACATCATCATGATCGTCGACGGGTCGAGCGCCCGCTCACCGCCGGAGATGTCGTCGTTGGCGCCCACGTACACCTTGCCCTGCCACAGCGGCAGCAGCCGCGCGTCGTCCACCAGGATCTGCTGCGCCTGCTGGAACTGCGTGACCACGTTCGCGCGGTCGGCCTCGCGGCGCGACTCGGACAGCACCTTGGTGATCTGCTTCTCCGGGTAGGGCGTGCCGAGCGCGTTCTGCTCGCCCACGAACGGGGCGATGAAGTTGTCGGCGTCGGGGAAGTCCGGGAACCAGCCGCGCCCGAAGACCGGGTACTCGCCCTTCTGGTAGCCCACGACGTACGTCTTCCAGGGCCGGCTCTTCAGGGTGATCGTGAACAGGCCCGAGTCGTCGAGCTGCCGCTTGAGCTCCTCGAACTCCTTGGCCGTCTCCGAGCCGTAGCGGTCGGTGGTGTACCAGAAGGTGAGCGGGACCTTCCCGGTGATGCCCGCGTCGGTGAGGATCTTGCGGGCCTTGGCGACGCTGGGGTCGCCGAAGTCGTCGAAGAATCCGGTGGTGTGGCCGGTGAGGCCCTTGGGGACCATGGAGTACAGCGGGTCGACCGTGTCCTTGTAGACGTTGTGCGCGATGGCGGCGCGGTCGACGACCTGGGCGATGGCCTGGCGCACGGCCAGCTTGGCGGACCAGGGGTCCTTCGGGTTGAACACCAGGTAGCTGATGTCGGTGCCGGCGCCCTCGACGAGCTGGAGGTCCTTGGTGTCCCTGCGCTGGAGGGAGATGATGTCGTCGGCGCCCAGACCTCGGTAGGTCACGTCGATCTGCTTGTCCCGCAGCGCCTTGACCATGGCGGCCGAGTCCTGGAAGTAGCGTATGGTCACCGCGTCGTTTCTGCGATCGGCGAACCCCTTGTAGTGGTCGTTCCCGACCAGTTCCGCCTTCTTCCCCTCCTCGTACGTCTTCAGGGAGTACGGTCCGGACCCGTCGACCTTGTTGTCCTTGCGCAGCGAGCGCTCGGGGTAGTCCTCGGGGTCCACGATCGACATGGCCGGCGTGGCGAGCACGAACGGGAAGGTGGCGTCGGGCTTGTTCAGCTTGAAGACCACGGCCCTGTCACCGTCCACCTGCACCTGGTCCAGGCTGCCGAGCAGTCCCGCCGGACCGCCGGCCACGTTGATGGTCCTGATCCGGTCGATCGAGTACTTGACGGCACGCGCGTCCAGCACGTGCCCGTCGGCGAACTTCATGTCCGGGCGCAGCTCGCAGCGGTAGGTCTGGTAGCTGTTGTCGGTGAACTTGCAGCTCTCCGCGGCGTCCGGCTGGGGCGTGGTCGCGCCGTTCGGGTAGGCCAGCAGGGTCTGGTAGATGTTCCGGAAGAGCTCCCAGGAACCGTCCCAGGAAGCGGCCGGGTCCAGAGTGCTGGGGGCGCTCGTGGTCCCGACGAGAATCGGTCCCTTGCCATTCGAGTCACCATGGGAAAAGACGCCGCAGCCGGCCACCAGGGACAGGGCCGCGGTCGCGACTGCCGGCCGCAGGCATCGGTTCCGGTTGAACACGCGCACGCTCCTCGATCTGCCATACCAAGGGGTCGGCAGACCATACCGCAGAGCCCCGCCCGTTGAACCTGCTTCGGAAGGGGCTCTTGATCAGTTCGGAACATGACGACGTTGTCATCTCGCCGAGCGTGCGCGGGCCTTCGGCGCGGGCGCCGATTCCGCCTACTGAACGTCGACGAAGCCGTATGTCGACGAAGAGACGAAGAGACGGTATCGGCGCCCGGGTTCCGCCGGCGGGTCAGCCCACCCCGGCGTTGAGGAAGATGCCGCCGTCGACGACGAGCGTCTGTCCCGTGACCCAGTCGGACTGCGCGGAGGTGAGGAACGCCGCCGCGCCGCCGATGTCGGAGGGCACGCCGAGCCGACCCAGCGGATAGGAGGCGGCCGCCTCCTCCTCCCGGCCCTCGTACAGCGCCTTGGCGAACTTGGTCTTCACCACGGCCGGCGCGATCGCGTTGACCCGCACCTTCGGCGCGAACTCGTGCGCCAGTTGCTGCGTCAGGTTGATCATGGCCGCCTTGCTGACGCCGTAGGCGCCGACGAACGGCGAGGCCGACAGGCCCGCGACCGAGGCGATGTTCACGATCGCGCCGCCGTTGCCCTTCTGCCAGGCGTGCCAGGTGCGCTGGGCGAAGCCGAGCGCTGAGACGACGTTGGTCTCGAAGACCTTGCGCGCCACGTTCAGGTCGAGGTCGGCGATCGGTCCGAACACCGGGTTGGTACCGGCGTTGTTGATCAGGAAGTCCACGCGGCCGAACGCCTCCATGACGCGCTCGACGGCCTCGGCCCGGTGGGCCTCGTCGTGGGCCTTGCCCGCGACCGCGACGACCCGGTCGGAGCCGAGCTTCTCCACGGCCTCCTTCAGGGCCTCCTCGTTGCGGCCGGTGATGCACACCCGGTCGCCCCGGGCGACCAGCGCCTCGGCGATGCCGTATCCGATGCCGCGGCTCGCGCCGGTGACAAGGGCTACCTTGCCGGAAAGTTCAGTCATGTCCGTGATCCCTAGTCGAGCGGCCCGCCGGCGACGTACAGCACCTGGCCGGAGACGAAACCGGCCGCGTCACCGGTGAAGAAGGCGATGGCGTTGGCGATGTCCTCGGGTTCGCCGACGCGCTGCACCGGGATCTGGGTGGCGGCCACGGCCTTGAAGTCCTCGAAGCCCATGCCGACGCGTTCCGCGGTGGCCTTGGTCATCTCGGTGGCGATGAAGCCCGGGGCCACGGAGTTGGCGGTGATGCCGAACTTGCCGAGTTCCTTGGCGAGGGTCTTGGTGAAGCCCTGCAGACCGGCCTTGGCGGCCGAGTAGTTGGCCTGGCCGCGGTTGCCGAGCGCCGAGGACGAGGAGAGGTTGACGATCCGGCCGAAGCCGGCGTCCACCATGTGCTTCTGGCAGGCACGGCTCATCAGGAAGGAGCCGCGCAGGTGGACGTTCATGACGGTGTCCCAGTCCGAGACGCTCATCTTGAACAGCAGGTTGTCGCGGAGCACGCCCGCGTTGTTGACCAGGATGGTGGGCGCGCCGAGTTCCTCGACGACACGCGCGATCGCCGCCTCGACCTGTGCCTCGTCCGAGACGTCGGCGCCGACCGCGATGGCCTTGCCGCCGGCCGCGGTGATCTTCTCCACGGTGTCCTTGCAGGCGGACTCGTCGAGGTCGATCACTGCGACCGCACGCCCCTCGGCGGCCAGTCGTACGGCGGTGGCGGCGCCGATGCCGCGCGCGGCACCGGTGACGACGGCGACCCGCTGCTCAGTGGTGGACATTGCTGCTTCTCCTCGCCCTTGAGAGAACCTGATCTACGGTGAGCGACCGCTTAGTACCTTTGGTGGGTGCGACGCTAGAAGCCGTGGCACCCGGTGTCAACGGCGCACCGGGTGCATGTGATCCATTACCTCACCAGGAGGTCCAGCAACCGCTCCGGCTCCGCGGCCGGGTCGGTGGTCAGTCCGGTGTGCACCGGACCGGGCTGGACGACGGTGGAGCGGGGCGCGACCAGCCAGCGGAAGCGCCGCCCGGCGTCGTCGCCCGCGGCCTGCCCGGCCCCCGCTCCCCCGGCGCACACGCTCTCTATCGCGGCGAGCGCGGCGCGGACGCCCGCGACGTCCGCGTCCGGGTCCAGGGCGAGCAGCCGGGACTCGTCCAGGTGGGTGCGGGCGCCGACGTAGGCCCGGGCGCGGCTGTAGACGAGGACGCCCGCGTTGATGCACTCGCCGCGCTCGACGCGCGGGACGACGCGCAGCAGGGCGTACTCGAAGACGTCGCGGTCGTCCGTCCGGCCGGCCCGGACGATGTGGCGGTCGCCCGCCCGGCCGCCTCCGGCGAGGTGACGCTCGCTCATTGGGCCTCCTCGATGCCGTGGATGCGCTCGTGGATCACGGCGGCCCGTGCGAGCAGCGGTCGTGCGTAGGCCCGTCGCAGCTCGTCGGGCGTGTCGAAGCCGGGCTCGCCGGTCAGCCAGGCGTCCGGGATCTCGGCGGTCACCTCGGCGAGCAGGTCCTCGGTGACCAGGGGAGCCAGCCGTCGGGCGGCGGCGGCGACGTCCGGGCCGAAGGGCGCGAGGGCGTGGTCCGAGGCGTCGTACGGCCGGCTGGCCGAGGCCTGCGCACCGGGCCAGTTGTGGTGCCAGATCATCGTGGCGCCGTGGTCGATGAGCCACAGCTCGCCGCGCCATCTGAGCAGGTTGGGGTTGCGCCAGGAACGGTCGACGTTGTTCACCAGGGCGTCGAACCAGACGATCCGACCCGCCTCCTCGGCGTCCACCGGGAAGGCGAGCGGGTCGAAACCGAGCGCTCCGGAGAGGAAGTCCATGCCGAGGTTGGTGCCGCCGCTGGACCTGAGCAGTTCCTGCACCTGCTCTTCGGGTTCACCGAGTCCCAGCACCGGATCGAGGTCGACCGTGACCAGCCCGGGCACCCGCAGTCCCAGCCGGCGGGCGAGTTCCCCGCAGACCACCTCGGCGACGAGCGTCTTGCGGCCCTGCCCGGCACCGGTGAACTTCAGGACGTACGTCCCGAAGTCGTCGGCCTCGACGAGCCCCGGCAGCGAGCCGCCCTCGCGCAGCGGAGTGATGTAGCGGGTCGCGATGACTTCCTTGAGCACCGCCCCACTTTACCGGTGCGGTGCCGGGCGTCCCGCGGCCGTCCGGTTCGCCCGCCGGCCGGGGTCCGGACCCGATCTGAACACCGGCTGCCCGCCGCCCGTACCCCTGGACGGGCCAGGAGGCTCTGCCTGGAACCCGCGCGGAACCAGCGTGAAACCCGTATCGAAAGGGGAACGTCGGCATGACCAGCGAATCGCTTCACCCCCAGGGGGCACCGGCCCGCCGCACGGTGGTGGCGGCGGTGGGCGCGGCGGGGCTCGCCGCCGCGCTGACCGCGTGCGGATCGGAGGACAAGTCCGGCTCCGGTGCGTCCACCACCCAGAACGGGTCCCAGACGACCGGCGGTTCGGGCGGCGACGGCGCCGCGGCGGGCTCCGGCGGCACCGTGCTCGCGAAGACCTCCGACATCCCCGAGGGCGGCGGCAAGGTCTTCGGCACTCAGGGCGTGGTGGTCACGCAGCCGGCGAAGGGCGAGTTCAAGGCCTTCTCCTCCACCTGCACCCACCAGGGCTGCGCGGTGAACCGGATTGCCAATGGCGTGATCGTCTGCCCGTGCCACCAGAGCGAGTTCTCCGCCGCCGACGGCAGCGTCAAGAAGGGCCCGGCCCTGAAGCCGCTGCCCGCCAAGGACATCTCGGTCGCGGACGGGGAGATCAGGCTCGCCTGACACCCGCTGAGGGTGGGGCGGGTTGCGGCGGGGGGCCGTAGGAGGGTGCCCCCCGCGCGTGGGAGAAGAGAGAGGGCCGCATGACCGTCACCCAGCGCCGGGGCCGGAAGATCATGATGACGCCGGGCGAGCTGGACGAGTTCCTGACCACCCAGCGCACCTGCCGGGTCGCCACCGTGTCGCCCGGCGGCGCTCCGCATGCGAGCGCCCTGTGGTTCGTCTGGGACGGCACCTCGCTGTGGCTCTACTCCGTGGTGCGCAGCAGGCGCTGGCCCCATCTGCGCCGCGATCCGCGGGTGGCCGTGGTCGTCGACATCGGCGAGGAGTACGAACAACTGCGGGGCGCGGAGCTGTCCGGCACGGCGGAGGTCGTGGGCGAGGCACCGCGCACCGGGGAGCTGTGCGCCGAACTCGACCTGCCCGAGACGCTGTTCGCCCGCAAGAACTTCGGTCTGGAGGAGATGCCGCACGACGGCCGGCACGCGTGGCTGCGGCTGACCCCGGAGAAGATCGTCTCCTGGGACTTCCGCAAGCTGGGCTCGGTGTAGGCCCGTCGGCGGCGTCTCAGCCGATCCGCGCGCCCACCGTCCGCAGGGCGTCGACGGCCGCGCGGACGGAGGGCCGGCGGTCGGCGTCGGCGCGCCAGACGGCGTAGACGTGCCGCCGGACCACCTGTCGCACCGGGACGGTCCGCACCCCGGCGGGCAGCGGCCCGCGCCCGAGCCGGGGAGCCACGCACACGCCGAGGCCGGCGGCGACCAGGGCGAGCTGGGTGGCGTGCTCCTCGGCGCGGTGCGCGATACGTGGTTCGACGCCCTTGGAGCGCAGGGTGTCCAGCAGCCACTCGTCGCAGAACTCGGCCTCGCCCCAGGCGACCCAGTCGTCGTCCGCGAAGTCCTCCAGGTCGACCTCGGTGCGGTCGGCGCAGGGGTGCGCGGCGGGCAGTGCCACATCGGCGGGGTCGTCGAGGATCGCGGCCCGGCTGAGTCCGTCCGGCACGGGCAGCGGCTTGTTGTACCAGTCGAGGACGACGGACAGGTCCACGTCGCCGCGCAGCACGGCGCGCACGGCCGCGGCCGGCTCCATCTCCGCGGTGTGGACCCGCAGGCTCGGGTGCCGTTCGCGCAGATGGGACAGGGCGGCCGGGAACAGCCCGCGCGCGGCGGTCGGGAACGCGCCGAGCCGCAGCTCGCCGACCACCTGTCCGCGCTGCGCCTCCAGATCGGCCTGCGCGAGCTCGACCTGGGACAGGATGCGCGTCGCGTGCTCGGCGAGCAGCCGTCCGGCGTCCGTGAGCCGCACTCCCCGGCCGTTCTTGGCGAGGAGCTGCTGGCCCACCTCCCGTTCCAGCTTGGCCATCTGCTGGGAGACGGCCGACGTCGTCACGTGCATCCCCTCCGCGGCTCCGCTGACCGAGCCGTGCCGTGCGAGGGCGTCCAGCGTGCGCAGGCGCTCCAGATTCAACATGTAAGCGATGCTACGAGATATCGCACGCGAATTCTCGATTGTGCTACGAGGTCGTGGGCGTGCATCGTACGACCATGAGCAGCACCTCGCCCGCCTCCCCGCAGTCCCCGTCCGGCCCGGCCCGACCGGCCCGCCGTCCCGTGCACTGGCGGATCCGTTTCGCCTTCCTTTCGCTGGTCTGGGGCTTCAGCTTCCTGTTCATGAAGGTGGGCACGGACGGCTTCGCCCCGTTCCAGGTGACGCTGGGGCGGCTGGTGTTCGGCACGGCGGTGCTCGCGGTGGCGATGGCGGTGAAGCGGGAGCGGCTGCCGCGCGGTGCGCGGACCTGGGGGCATCTGGCGGTCGCGGCGTTCTTCCTCAACGCGCTGCCGTTCTCGCTCTTCGCGTACTCGGAGCTGACGATCCCCTCCACCCTCGCGGGGATCTGCAACGCGACCTCGCCGCTGTGGGGCATGGCCCTGTCCCTCGTCGCCCTCTCCGAGGACCGCCCGACCCGGCTCCGGGTCGCGGGCCTCGGGCTGGGCTTCCTCGGCGTGCTGACGGTGCTCGGCGCCTGGCAGGGCTTCCACGGACTGGACGCCGGCGGCACGGCGATGGCGCTGCTGGCCTCGCTGAGCTACCCGGTCGGCTGGATCTACGTACGGCGCACCCTGGCGGGTTCCACTGAGTCCCACCTGTCACTGACCGGCGGTCAGTTGCTGCTGGCCACGGTGCAACTGGCCGTCGTCACACCGCTGTTCACCAGCGCTCCGGACCATCTGCCCGTCATGCCGCTGCTCGCGATCGCCGCTCTGGGCGCGCTGGGCACCGGCTTCGCGATGCTCGTCCAGTACGGCCTGGTCGCGGAGGTCGGGCCGACCACGGCCCAGATGGTCACGTACTTCGTCCCGGTGATCGCCACCGCCGCCGGTGTCGCCGTGCTGGGCGAGACCCTCACCTGGTCGACCCCGGTCGGCGCGGTGATCGTCCTGGCGGGCGCGGCGCTGACCCAGGCCCGGCCGAAGAGCCGTGGCACGTCCGCCGGGCCCGGCGCGCCCCGGCCGGACCAGGCGCCGGCCTCCGCCCCGAAGACGCCCGAGCCGCCCTCCCGCCCGGAGCCGGCCACGACGGCGTAGGACCGGGAGGACCGGACGCCTCGGGTCGGCCCTGGTGCTGTGACCGGAAAGGTTTGCCGGCTCGCGACGCCCGGCACGGCACTAGACGTAACTCCGCGCGGGCCCCGGACGCAGGGCCGTCGCCACCGCGTCCGCGAGCCGCTCGGTCTCCTCGTCCCGCAGGGCGGAGACGGTGATCCGGATGCCGGGCGGGGCGGCGAGCCGGTAGCGGGCGCCGGGGGCGACGGCCCAGCCGGCGTGCAGCAGGCTCGCGACGACGCCGGTCTCGTCCGGCACGGGCACCCATACGTTCATCCCGCTGCGCCCGTGGGCCGCGACGCCGCGGTCGGCCAGCGCGCCGGTCAGCAGGTCGCGCCGCCGCCGGTAGGACGCGGCCACCGCGTCCGAGTCGAGGGCTCCGTCCGACCACAGCCGTACCACGGCGCGCTGGAGCAGGCGGCTCACCCACCCGGGCCCGAGGCGCTGCCGGCCGTGCACCCGGTCGACCGTGGTCTCGTCCCCGGTGAGCACGGCGAGCCGCAGGTCGGGGCCGTACGCCTTGGCGACCGAGCGCAGAAAGGCCCAGTGCCCGGTGGCGCCGGCGAGCGGGTGCGGGGGCAGGTCCACGATGCCGTGGCCGTGGTCGTCCTCGATCAGCAGTGTCTCTGGATGTTCCCGGAGGACGGCCCGCAGGGCACGCGCGCGCGTGGCGCCGACCGCGGCGCCGGTCGGGTTCTGCGCGCGGGCCGTGACGATCAGCGCGCGGGCGCCGTCCGTGAGGGCGCGGCGCACGTCGTCGGCGCGCGGGCCCTCGTCGTCCACCCCCACCGGCGCCGTGCGCAGTCCGAGGGCGGGGACGAGGTCCAGGGTGCGGCCCCACCCGGGATCCTCGACGGCGACGGTGTCGCCGGGCCTGAGATGGGCGGCGAGGACGCGCTCCACCCCGTCGAGGGAACCGGAGAGGACGGCGAGCGGACCGTCCGGCACCCCGTCGGCGTCCAGCGCGGCACGGGCGATCCGGGCCAGCTCCGGCTCCACGGCCACGTCCCCGTAGAGCACCGGCTCACGGTCGGCCAGCGCGGCGGCCGCCGCGAACGCGGGTGCCAGCGGCGGCAGCAGCGCCGGATCCGGGTTGCCGCTCGACATGTCGCGCACGCCCTCGGGCACGTCCACTCGGACAAGGTCCCGCCCGGTCGTGGCGGGCGCGGGCCTCACCCGGCTGCCGCGGCGCCCGGCGGTCTCGATGACCCCACGCTCGCGCAGGGTCCGGTACGCGGCCGCCACGGTATTGGGGTTCACCCCGAGCTGGGCCGCCAACTCCCGCATGGGCGGCAGCGGTTGACCCGGTTCCAGGTCCCCGGAGCCCACCGCGCGCTCGATACTCGCCGCGATCTCGGCTGCGCGTCGCCCCTCGATCCGATACTCTCCTAGCACAAAGCAGATTATGCACTAATGCAATGGAGCACGCAATGCAGGAGACCCAGCCGCCGACGTCGCCGCCCGCCGCCTACGCCCCGACCGACCGCACCGTTCCCACCCGCTCCGCCGACCGGGCGTCGTACGACGGGGAACTGGTGCACGCGATACTCGACGAGGGCTACGTCTGCCACCTCGGCTTCGTCCGCGAGGGCGCGCCCGTGGTGCTGCCGACGCTGTACGCCCGGGTCGGCGAGCGGCTCTACGTGCACGGCTCGACGGGCTCGCGCCCGCTGCGGATGGCCGGCAGGACCGACCCCGGGCTGCCGGTCTGCCTGACAGTCACCCATGTCGACGGCCTGGTCCTGGCCCGCTCCGCCTTCCACCACTCGATCAACTACCGCTCGGTGGTGGTGCACGGCACCGCCCACCAGGTCACCGACCCCGAGGAGAAGCGTCTGGCGCTGGACGCCCTGGTCGACCACGTGGTGCCGGGCCGGTCGGCCGACTCCCGCCCCGCCAACACCAAGGAGTTGGCCGCGACCGCCGTGCTCCGCCTGGACCTGGACGAGGTCTCCGCCAAGCTGCGCGTCGGCGGCGTGAACGACGAGCCCGAGGACCTCTCCCTGCCGCACTGGGCCGGCGTGGTCCCGGTCCGCAGGGAGTACGGCACCCCGCTCGCCGACCCCGACCTGGCCCCCGGCACCGAGCTTCCCGGCTATCTCACGGCATTGTGACGCCGACCTACCCGTGAGACGCGCCCCGCGAGGACGCCGAGTGGCAACGATGGCTGTCCGCCCACGACTTCGACCAGCCACCCGTCATCGCCGGGCACGGCGAGGCGAGCACCTTCGAGTTCGCCTCCGGTGCGGCCCACAGGTCCAGGACCGTGTCGCGACGGCATTCGCGGATTGGGACGGTCCCCACGACGCGGCTGCCAGGGAACCTCTGCTGTGCAAGGGGCGCGAATTGAACGGGTGGGCCCGCCCGACGGTGGCCGGGCGGCCCGCTCCGGTAACGCCCGACGGACCCGCCCTCGCGACAGCGGGCGGGCCCTTCCCGACGACGACCTCGCGGGCCCACCCCGATGACAGGCGTGCGGATCCCGCCGGTAACGGCCCAGCACACCCGCCACGGCAACGACCGAGCGAGCACCCCCCGGTGACGCCGGACAGGCCCCTCCCCGCGTCGGCCCGGCAAACCCGTCCCGACGACAGGCATGCGGGCCCCGCCCGGAAACGCCCGACGCAACCGCCCCCGTGACAGCAACGGCCCCCTGCCGGTGGCGCCCCGGGTGACGCGCCCCGGAGACGACCGAACGGCCCCTTCCCGGCCAGGACCGAACGGGCCCCGCCCGGTAACGGCCCGGCGGGCCGACCCGGTAACGGGCCCCCGGTCCGGGCCCGTCCGGTGTCATGCGAGCGCCGGTTCCTTCGCCGTCGTTCGTGCTCCGCGCGCCTCCGTCAGGGCGAGGCCGGCGACCGAGCCGAGCATCAGTGCGGTGCCGACGAGGGTCGCCGCCGTGAGGCGTTCGCCCAGCAGGGCGATGGCCAGCACCGCCGCGCTGACCGGCTCCAGCAGCATGATCACCGAGACCGTGGCCGACCGGACGACGGCCGCGCCCGCGAAGTAGAGCGCGTAGGCCAGGGCCGTCGGGACCGAGGCGATGTACGCCAGCAGCCACAGCACCCGTACGGGGTCGTCGGTGTGCGGCACCAGCCCTTCCCGCAGCGCGAACGGCAGCAGGCACAGGCTGGTGACCGCGAACGCCCCGAGGGTCGAACCGGAGTGGTCGGCTCCGCCGTCGCGGCCCCACCATCGGGTGAGCAGCGTCATCACGCAGTAGCCGGCCGCCGAGAGCAGGGCGAGCAGCACGCCCCACGGCCGTACGGCGGCACCGCCGCTGCCCAGCACCAGCACCCCAAGACCGGCCAGCGCCCCGGCGACGGCGGTCAGGCCGGCCCGGCCGAGCCGTTCGCCCATCGTCAGGCGGGCGCCGAGCGCGATGAGGACGGGCCCGGCGCCGAGAGTGACGACGGTCGCCACGGCCAGTCCGGTGGCCGCGACCGCGGCGAAGTAGGCCGTCTGGAACACGGCGAGGCCGACGCCGGTGGCACCGGCCCGCAGCAGCCTGCCGCCGAGCGGCACGGGCACGGCCGGCCGCACGCGCGGGCGCAGCAGGCGCGCGGCGAGCAGCAGGACGAAGCCGATGGCACAGCGCCAGAAGGAGAGGGTGACCGGCCCGATGTCGCTGGTCCGGTGGACCAGCGAGGCGGCCGCGCCGGCGGTGCCCCAGGCGGCACCGGCGACGATCAGATAGAGCAGGCCACGCCCGACGGGCAGGCCAAGAGAAGCATGGGACATGAGTCGTCTCCGCAGAGGTGCAGAAGTTCGGGAGGCACGACCCCGTCGGTCGGGATCGTGCGGACTTCCTCTGCGGGCAGCACCGTTCGGCCCGGCTCATCGCCGGGCGCGCTCACCGGAGGGCCCGCCTCAGGCGGCCGGAGGCGGAAGAACGAGTGCGTCCGAATGCATGATCCGTACCCTAGGCCGCCCTTCCCCGGGCCGACAACTCCCTTTCCGCCCCACCGCTCGCCACCGGCTCCGCCGAGCCCTTCGACGGCGTGGAGGACTGCGCGATGAACGCGCCGAGCAGGACGACCGCGCCACCGACGACCTGCGGCGCCGAGAGGCGCTCACCGAGCAGCACCCAGGCCAGCACGGTCGCGATGACCGCCTCCAGGCATGCCACCACGCCGGCGACCTGCGGCGAGAGCCGCCGCACGGAGAGCACCCCGGTGACGTACGCCAGGACCGTGGCGACCAGTACGATCCACAGCAGCAGGGCAACGGCCGGGACCGACGTGCCGTTCATGTCCGCGCTGTGCGCGAGCACCGACCAGTCCATGCTCCAGGGGCGTGCCACGACGGTCAGGACGGCGGCGCCGATCAGCAGTCCGTAGGCGATGACGCCGAGCGGGTTCGGGGCCGCGTCGCCCGCGTCGCCGCCCTGGTCGGACAGCACGAAGTAGCCGACCTGGCAGCAGGCCGCGCCGAGCGCGAGCAACAGTCCGAGGACGTCGAAGCTCAGGCCGGACCACACCTCGACGACACAGGCGAGTCCGCCCGCCGCGAGGACCACGCCGAAGGCGGCGGCCCGGGTGACCGGTCGCCGTTGCACGAACCGGACCCAGCCGAGCACCAGGGCGGGCGCCAGGTACTCGATGAGCAGGGCGACCCCGACGGGTATCCGGGAGAGCGCGGCGAAGTAGCAGGCCTGGACGCCGGCGACGGCGAGCAGGCCGAACCCGGCGAGCAGGGCAGGGCGGCTGCGCAGCAGCGCGCGGTGGCGTACGGCGAGCGGCAGCATGACCAGGGCCGCCCCGGTGGCGCGCAGCCACACCACGTGCAGCGGGTCGAGGCCCGCCTCGATCAGCGGCTTGGCCGCGACACCGGAACCGCCGAAGGCGACCGCGGACAGGAGCGCGAGACCGAGCCCGACACCCTTGCCGGGGCGGCCCTGACTGATCTGAGACGTACGCACCGGCACATGATGACAGGCGATGACATGAGCGTCATCTTCGATGGCACCTGTCTCACCGCCTGGACGGGGCCATCACCGGGCATAACGAACAAAAGGCCTGGTACACCTCGCCGGCACGCCCGCCCCGGCCGACCCTCCCATCCCCCTCAGCAGGCGGGCCCGCCGTCCACGGCGTACTCCCCCGGACAGTCCTTGGCATCGTTGTCGAGCCGCGCGGCAAGCTCTCCCGCGTTGATCGCCGCGCGGGTGAGCACCTCGACGGCGCGCGTCTGCGGGTCCACGACGATCGCCGCGAGCAGGTCGAGGCCGCGCGCCAGGTCGTCGCCGCGCCGGGCGGCGCGCTCGCAGGCGTACTCCAGGGCGGCGAAGGCCATCGGTGAGAGGCCGTCGGCCTCCGTCACCACGGGCACGGCGCCGGAGTCCTCGACGGTGCTCTGCCAGCGAAGGCCGTATCCGATGCTGCGCTGCACGAGGTAGCCGAGCAGCCGGGCGATCTGCGGTCCGCCGTCGAACACGGCGCGCACCTCGGGGTCGGACTCCAGAAGCGCGTGCAGCAGATGGGCGGTGTCGATCTGCCGGTCCCCGTCCCGGACGGCCCTTCTGCGGGCACCGGCGACCGCCGCCGCCAGCTCGGCGCTGAGCCGGGCGTCGTCGTCCGGACGGAGGGCATCCTGCCCGGGGGGCGGCTGCCGGGGAACACGGGATTGCACATCGTCCAGCTCACCAGCCTCTCCGGCTCCGGTCATCCCCGGCGGGAAGCATTTCGGCGTCCCACGGGAAGTGGACCCGGGCGGACGGAATCTCCTCCTTACGGATGAGATCGGGAAGCATCCGCACAGCGCCTCCCCGGGGAGCACACAGGCGCGCGGGACGTCTGCGGCTCCCCGGCGCGGAGGGCGCGGCTGGGTTCCGGGCCCCGCGGCCACCGTCAGTCCTCGTCGGCGAGGATCAGGTACAGCTTCTTGCGGGCCTCGTTGATGACGGCGAGCGCCTTCTCGCGCTGCTCCTTGCTGCCTGTCTTCCATACCTGGCCGAAGGCCTCCATCAGACCGAAGCCGGCCTGCCGGATCTCGCCGAGGGCCTCCCAGTCGACTCCGCGCGAGGCCTCCTCCCAGGGCGCGTCCGGCCCCTCGTCGGCGGCGGTACGGCCCGCCTCGGTGAGCGAGAACAGCTTCTTGCCGCCTTCGCTCTCACTGACGATCAGGCCCTCGTCCTCCAGCAGCTGGAGGGTGGGATAGACCGAGCCGGGGCTGGGCTTCCACGCGCCGCCGCTGCGCTCGGCGATCTCCTGGATCATCTCGTAGCCGTGCATGGGGCGGTCCTTCAGCAGGGCCAGGATCGAGGCCCGCACATCACCGCGCCGGGCCCGGCCGCGCGGTCCGCCGCGCCCTCGCCCGCCCCAGTGCCCCGGGCCGAAACCCGGTCCGAAGCCGGGACCGAAACCCGGTCCGCCCGGGCCGAAAGGTCCGAAGGCCGCCCGGCGCTCCTCGAAACCGCCGCGGCCGCGCCGGGGACCGCCCTGCCGGTGCCCGTGCTCGAATCCATGGGTACGCATCGCAACCACTCCATTCCATCGTCGATCTGTCACGTTGCTTCAACGATATATCGGAATAGCTCGCTTGGCCACCCTCTCCGAACTGCGGCTTCCCCTGCCCCAAGGCCGCCGGCCCCGGATTGGCCTTGGTTCGCCGCTCGCCGGAGCCCTTACCGTCTGGGCATGCGGATTCGAATCGTCGACGCCTTCACCGACCGCCCGTTCGCCGGCAACCCCGCAGGGGTGCTGCTGCTGGACGCCTTTCCCGAGGACGACTGGCTCCAGCAGGTGGCGCTGGAGGTCAACCACGCCGAGACGGCGTTCGCCCACCGGCTGCCGGAGGGCGGCGAGGCCGACTGGGCGCTGCGCTGGTTCACGCCCACCACCGAGGTCGCGATGTGCGGTCACGCCACCCTCGCCACCGCCCATGTCCTGCGTACGACGGGCGCCCACGAGGGGCCCGTGCGCTTCGCCACCCGGAGTGGTGTGCTCATTGCCGACCCCGCCGGCGACGGCGCGATCACCCTGGACTTCCCGACCGCCCCGCTCACCGCGGTGGACGTGCCCGACAGGGTCGCCCGGGCCCTGGGTGCCGAGCCCCGCACCGCCTACGACACCGGGGCCAACGTCGGCGACCTGGTCCTGGAGCTGGCCGACGAGAAGACCGTCCGCGGCCTCGCCCCCGACCACAAGGCCCTCGCCGCCTACTCCGCGCGCGGCATCATCGCCACCGCCCGCGCCGAGGACCCCGCCCGCGGCTACGACTTCGTCTCCCGGTGCTTCTTCCCCAACGTCGGCATCGACGAGGACCCGGTCACCGGCAGCGCCCACACGGCCCTGGCCCCCTACTGGTCCGAACGCCTCGGCCGCCCCGACCTCACCGGGCTCCAGGCCTCCGCCCGCTCCGGCCTCGTACGCACCGGCCTGCGCGGCGACCGCACCCTGCTCACCGGCCACGCGGTCACCGTCATCGAGGGCGACCTGCTCGTCTAGTGCTGTGACCGGAAAGGTTTGCGACCCGGTGAACCTTTCCGGTCGCAGCACTAGGAACGCCGAGGGGGCGTACGACACTGTCGTACGCCCCCTGGCAAGTTCCCCGTGCCGCTCACGCCGTCGGCAGCCAGCCCACCTTCCCGGCCAGCAGGGCGTAGCCCACGAACGCGCCGATGTCGAGCAGGGAGTGCGCCACGACGAGCGGGCCGACCCGGCCCCACCGCCGGTACAGCCAGACGAAGACCACGCCCATCACCATGTTGCCGACGAAGCCGCCGACGCCCTGATAGAGGTGGTACGAGCCGCGCAGTACGGAACTGGCCACCAGCGCGGACCCCGGGGTCCAGCCCAACTGCCCGAGCCGGCGCAGCAGATAGCCGACGACGATGACCTCTTCGAGGACGGCGTTCTGCAGCGCCGACAGGATCAGCACCGGGAACTTCCACCACACGGCGGGCAGCGCCTCGGGCACCACGGTGAGGTTGAAGCCGAACGCGCGGGCTGCCAGGTAGAAGGCGATGCCGGTGCTGCCGATCACCGCCGCGACCAGCGCCCCGCGGCCGAGGTCCGGCCAGGGGCGGGTGCGGTCGAAGCCGAGCGCGCGCAGGCTCCGCCCCTCGCGCAGCAGGAAGTGGGCGACGAGGGCCACGGGGATCAGGGCCGTGGCGATCCCGAACAGCTGCCAGGCGAGGTCGAGCCAAGGACGGCCCGGGGCGGCGGAGGCGTTGAGCATGGCGGCCTGGTCCTTGAGCCCACCGGGTTTGGTGACCGACCCGACAAAGCTGATCAGCGCGGACACCCCGCTCGCCCCGAGCGAGAGCCCGAGGACGAGCAGTGTCTCGTCGCGGAGGATCCGCCGCGACGGCCGCTCCTGCGGTTGAGAGTCGCCCACCGGCTGTGACTCCGCCAGCACACCTGCCTCCAGTTCGGTCGTCCCACCACGGGGCGCGCCGGCCCGTCGCACGGGTACGGCCGGATTCAGGCACGGGTGCGCACGCGGCGCCACCGTCGTGGGACGTCACAGCTTGCCCGATCCCTCCCCGGCGGGCACGAGTGCCCCCCGCCTACGGCGAGGCGGCACGGCCGGCCGGGCGCGTCCGCGGTTCAAGGCACAGGGAACCGCAGGCCGTCGCGGGACAGCACTAGCCGGCCGGGACCGGTTCCGGCAGGCCGATCGGCCAGGTGTGGACCGGCTCGCCGAACTTCGTCAGCTCGCGGTAGCGCCGGGTGGTGGCGGCCAGGGCGGCTTCCCGGCCCATCCCCTGCTCCAGCGCCTGATGGAAGGTGGCGGCCTGCCACTCCGCGCCGTTGGTCCGGCGCCGGCACCGCTCCTCGATCACGCCCAGATACAGGTCCCGGTCGGCGCGCTCCACGCCCCAGGCCCTCAGTCCGGTCTCCGCGAGCGGCAGCAGTTCGTCACGGACGAGAGTGACGGCGTCGATCTCGGCCGTGCCCGAGTGGCGTCCGCGCCGGGGCCAGGTGAACCGGGCGTGGATGCCGTGCCGGCAGGCGGCGTCGAAGTTGGCGGCCGCGGCCTCGAAGGGCAGCCGGTTCCACACCGGCCGGGGCTCCTCGGCCAGGGCGCGCACGAGGCCGTAGTAGAAGGCCGCGTTGGCGATCACATCGGTGACGGTGGGTCCGGCGGGCAGCACCCGGTTCTCCACGCGCAGGTGCGGCACGCCGTCCGCGACGTCGTAGACCGGGCGGTTCCAGCGGTAGACGGTGCCGTTGTGCAGGACCAGCTCGGCCAGCTTGGGCACGCCGCCCGACTCCAGCACGTCGAGGGGGTCCTCGCCGTCGCAGATCGGCAGCAGGGCCGGGAAGTAGCGCAGGTTCTCCTCGAAGAGGTCGTACGCCGAGGAGATCCACCGTTCGCCGAACCAGGTGCGCGGCCTCACTCCCTGGGCCTGGAGCTCGGGCGGGCGGGTGTCGGTGGACTGCTGGAACAGCGGCGGCCGCGACTCCCGCCACAGCTCGCGCCCGAAGAGGAAGGGCGAGTTGGCGCCGACGGCTATCTGCGCGGCGCAGGCGGCCTCTGCCGCGTTCCACACGTCCGCGAAACGGCCCGGGGTGACCTGGAGGTGCAGTTGCACGGAGGTGCAGGCGGCCTCGGGCGCGATGGACTTCGAGGTGCAGGTGAGATGTTCCACGCCGTCGATGTCGAGGGTGAAGTCCTCTCCGCGGGCCGCCACGATCTGATCGTTCAGCAGCACGTAGCGGTCGACGTCGGAGAGATTGGAGGACACCAGGTCGTCCCGGCCGAGGGTGGGCAGAATGCCGATCATCGCTATTCCGGCGTCCACCTCACCGGCTTTCCGGTCGGCATATGCCAGTGATGTCCGCAGCTCCTCGGCGAGCTGGTCGAATACCCGGCCACCCAGGCGGTGTGGGGCAATGTTGACTTCCAGATTGAACATGGCGAGTTCTGTTTGGAAGTCACGGCTGGCGATGCGCTCGAGAACTTGTGCATTCAGCATTTTCGGCATGCCGTCGGGGCCGACCAGATTCAATTCGATCTCCAGCCCCATGAGGTTCTTCGGCCGGTCGAACCGCTTCTCTTCCAGCAACCGCTCCAGCCCCGTCAGGCACCGCCGCAGCTTGTCGCGGTAGCGGTTCCGGTCCGACAGGTCCAACTGGCCGGCGACGACCTTCTCCCCCATCGCAGCGTCCCTCCTCGCAAGGCGGACCGAAGATCCGGCCGCCGGGGTCCCGGTCAGGAGGGATGATGCCCCGCCAACGCGATCGATAACGTCCCGCTCCCGCCCCGCACCGACTACTCTGGTCCTGTGTGACCGGAGGCACATTCACGGGGCATGCGGCAGCCAGCAGTTTCGAGTACCCCACGAAACTCGTGAAAAACGCCGACACGATCAGGCCGACCGCCGTGCGGGCACAACCCGAGGTCATCGCGATACGGCTGACGTGGAGCAGGGATGATTCCCGATCGACTCCGGCCGAATAGGCTCTTGCCGTTCACGTCGAAAACAGCTAGGCGAAACACCACCTGAACATTTGTCGTATAAACTCTGCACCACAGCAGAAGTTGGCGCCCACAGCCCTGAACCCTGTCAGGAGCCCGTGAGGCAGGCCGCGCCGCACCCCTCGCTCACCAGAGCCCGGCCCCAGCCTGCTCCTGCCCTGAGAGCTGACAACGCCGTCCGCACCCAGCCCGCCCTCGCGCCACCGTGCCTGTCGAATGAGAGGCGACCCACCATGCCGCTGCATGTACCCCCGGCTCCCGCGCCCGCCCTGCGCTCCGTCCTCACGGCACTCGGTTCCCCCACCGCGGTCCGCGAGGCCGGGTCCCCCGCACTGCGATCCGCCCAGGAGCCCGCGACCCCCGAGCTTCCGTTGCCGGTGCACGTCCTGGACCAAATCACCCCCGAGGGAATCTCCGCGACCAGGCTGGCCGGATGGCGCTTCCTGATCCGCAGCGGCGACCACGCGGTGGCGGCGGCCGAGACCATCCTGACCCCCGACGGCTGGACCTTCTCGCACTTCTTCGAGGGCCCCTACGTCGCCTCCACCGAGCGCGCGTTGCGCCAGGCGGAGGCCCTGAGCCAGCCGTACCAGCCGCGACTGCTGTCCATACCCAGCCTGTACATGCTCACGCTGTGGCTGCACGGCGACCTCTCCGACGACGGCGCCACCGGCCATCCCGCCGCCACCGACCTGCTCGTGCCGCTCGCGCCGGCCCCGCCCGGTATCGCGGCCCACCTTCCGCACCCGGTCGCCGACCTTCTCCCGGTCCTCACCCACCGGGTGACCCCGATCCGGCTCCTGGGCTCCCCCGCCTGACCGCCCGCCCGCCGATCGGCGTCGTACCCCGCTGCCGGGATCCCCGGCGGCGGGGTACGACGCCGTTCGGCCGTTCAGCCGCCGAAGGCACTCGTACGTGGCGACATCCGCTCGCACGACCAGCGTTCGCGACGGGGGGTCACATCGGACTAGCCCCATCCGGCCAGTGCGAACCATCCGAAGAGGCGGTGCTGTCGGGATGAACCGCTCGCGCGTGTGACGCGTCTCCAACCGGTGAGAAGCGGTGCTGCGAAATCCCTGCGGAATCAGGCCCGTGGGGGAACACTGGTTTCGGACCGACTCGACAACGGGGGGCGGCCATGGAGAACACCATCAGCCGCGGGACACGTACGACAGCCGACAGCGACCACACGACAGAGCGAAAGATCCCATCAATGTGCCAGCACCAGCCACCGTGCCCGACAGCCGACTCCGCCGACCGGGAATCCGCCCGTCTCGTGGCGCACCACCCGGAGCAGGGCTGGAGCCTGCTGTGCAACGGCGTCCTGTTCTTCGAGGACACCGGTGAGCTCCTGCCGGACGGCCAGATCATCGCCCCGCACCGCCCGCTGGGCGCCGACCGGGTGGTGACCGCCGCCTGAGCACCACCGGGCGGCTTCGGCGAACCGCCCGCGGATCACCAGGGGCCGGCGCGCACGCCCGCGCGGACCGGCCCCGACGCGTGTCCGGGGCCGACAACTCTCGGTGACCGGCCGGTGACACCGTCGCCGTCCCGGGAGCCGCCCGTCACGGTGTAGGTCCGGGCGCCTCCCGCCACCGACGGTGCACCGGACCGCCGGCGGTCAGCCGCCGACGGGTCGGCGCGGACGCCGCGGCTGGTAGTCGAACCAGTCGAAGGCCGCGCTGCCCTCGGTGACGTACATGCCGATCACCCGCCCGGTGAAGCCGGCCGCGACCTGGGTGGACAGATAGCGCCCGTCGAGTTCGGCCAGCGCCAGCGTGCCCGCCGGGCCCTCGGCCGAGAAGGCGATCACGTCCGGGCCGGCCGCGCGGACCCCGGTCGCCGCCCGCACGCCGGTGGCGGGCCGGTCCGGAGCCGTGACCGTGGGCGGAGGCACGTCGTCCGTGCGGATGTCCACGACCAGGGTGAGCGGTCCGGGCGGCACCGGGTGCTCCGCGATCCGCTGCCGCAGCGGCCCGATCCGGGCGACCACGCCCACCACTCCCCTGCCGATCTCCACGTCGTAGTGGTGCGCCTCGTCCAGCCGGACGGACAGGCCGGCCCGGCCCGAGCCCGCCTCGACGCGCGCGGCCACCCGGCAGTCGGGGTGCTGCTGTCGGCGTCCGACGAAGGTGTGGCCGGGCCGGTCGAGGCTGTCGCCGGTCGCGTGCAGCGTCAGCCGGCCGGGGTGTTCGCTCAGCGACCAGGTGCCCTCCGGCCTGCTGCGCGGGGAGATCCAGACCGGCGCCAGGGACGGCGCGTCGAAGTCGTCCCTGTCGAGCTGCGGCGGCAGGGGGTGCCAGGCCGCGGGCGCCGGATGCCGCTCGCGCACCGGGCCGACCCGCGGCCACCCGTCCACCCACTCCACCGGGGTCAGGAAGGTCTCCCTGCCGAGCACGTGGAACTCCGGGAACCATCCCCCGGGGCGGGTGCCGAGCAGCACCATCCACCAGGTGCCGTCGGCCGCCTGCACCAGGTCGGCGTGGCCCGTGCACTGGACGGGCAGGTCGGTGCCGCGGTGGGAGAGGACCGGGTTGTCCGGAGCGGGTTCCCAGGGGCCGCGCGGGGAGCGGGCGCGGGCGATCGAGACGCCGTGGCCGTGCCCGGTGCCGCCCTCGGCCAGCATGAGGTACCACCAGGCGCCGATCCGGTACAGGTGCGGCGCCTCCGGGTGCTGAAGCCCCGTCCCCGACCAGGCCGGCAGCGGCCCTTCCAGGACCTTGCCGGTCGCCGGGTCGATCCGGGCCACCCGCACCCCGGCGACGGCGCACCAGCAGGAGCCGTCGTCGTCCCAGGCGAGGTCGGGGTCGATCCCGGGGAGGTCGATCCAGACCGGGTCCGACCAGGGCCCCCGCGGATCCTCGGCGCTGACCAGGAAGGTGCCCCCGGCCGCGACGTTGGTGGTGATCACGTAGAAGCGGCCGTCGTGGTGGCGGATCGTCGGGGCGTAGATGCCGGCGGAGGCGGGCAGGTCGTCGGGCAGCTCCAACTGCCCCGGCCGGTCCAGCACGTTGCCGATCTGCCGCCAGTGCACCAGGTCGCGGCTGTGGAACAGCGGGACCCCGGGGAAGTACTCGAAGCTGGAGCACACCAGGTAGTGGTCCTCACCCACCCGGCACACGCTGGGATCGGGGTGGAAGCCTCCGATCACGGGGTTCTCGTACGTCCGCACGGCGGTCGGTCCCTTCACTTCCCGTCACCCCTCGCTGAATCCCCGAAACTTTCGCCTCTGACGGCGAACCTTCCGGAGCCGCACTGTAGGTGCGGCTCCGGAAGGCGACAAGGGTGCGCGGGGCGCGGGCGCGCCGTCAGCGGCCCGTGGTCAGTTCCCTGAGCGCGACGTTGAGTTGGAGGACGTTCACCCGCGGCTCGCCGATGAAGCCGAGGGTGCGGCTCTCGGTGTGCTCCCGCACCAGGTGCTCGACCCGCGCCACGGACACGTGGTTGCGCTCCGCCACCCGGTGCGCCTGGAGCAGCGCGTACGCCGGGGAGATGTCCGGATCCAGACCGGAACCCGAGGAGGTCACGGCGTCGGCCGGAACCTGGGAGGGCTTCACCTTGTAGTCGGACGTGGAGTTGACCCTGACCACCTCGGCCCGGGCCTGCTCGATGGCCTTGACCAGCTTGGGGTTGTCGGCGGCGAGGTTGGTGGCGCCGGAGAGGATCAGCTTGTACTGGGTGTTCAGGGTGTTCGTGCCCAGCCCGGCAGCCGGGCGCGGCTGGAAGTAGTCGAGGCCGTAGTGCTGTTGCCCGATCAGGGAGGAGCCCACGACCCTGCCGCTCTCCCTGACCTCCGAGCCGTTCGCCCTGTGCCCGAGGAAGGCCTGGGCCACGCCCGTGACTACGAGCGGGTAGACGACGCCGGTGAGCAGGGTCAGCGCGAGCAGTGCCCGCAGGCCCGCCGCCAGCAGACGGCCGGTGTTCGCGAAGGACTGGTTCATGTGCGTCAGCCGATCCCGGGAATCAGGGAGATGATCAGGTCGATGAGCTTGATCCCGACGAAGGGCGCGATCAGCCCGCCGAGGCCGTAGACGGCGAGGTTGCGGCGGAGCATCCGGTCCGCGCTCGTCGGCCGGTAGCGCACACCCCGCAGGGCGAGCGGCACCAGCGCGATGATGACCAGCGCGTTGAAGACGACCGCGGACAGGATCGCCGAGTCCGGAGAGGACAGCTGCATGATGTTCAGCTTGTCCAGACCCGGGTAGACCGCGGCGAACAGGGCCGGGATGATCGCGAAGTACTTCGCCACGTCGTTGGCGATGGAGAACGTCGTGAGCGCGCCGCGGGTGATCAGGAGCTGCTTGCCGATCTCGACGATCTCGATCAGCTTGGTCGGGTCGGAGTCGAGGTCGACCATGTTGCCGGCCTCCTTGGCGGCCGACGTACCGGTGTTCATCGCCACGCCGACGTCGGCCTGGGCCAGCGCGGGCGCGTCGTTGGTGCCGTCACCGGTCATCGCGACCAGCTTGCCGCCGCTCTGCTCGCGCCTGATCAAGGCCATCTTGTCCTCGGGCGTGGCCTCGGCGAGGAAGTCGTCGACACCGGCCTCGTCCGCGATCGCCCGGGCGGTCAGCGGGTTGTCGCCCGTGATCATGACGGTTTTGATGCCCATCCGGCGCAGTTCGGCGAAGCGTTCCCGCATGCCGTCCTTGACCACGTCCTTGAGGTGGATGACGCCCAGGACCCGGGCGCCGTCCTGGTCCTGCGCGGCGACCAGCAGCGGCGTGCCGCCGGCCGCGGAGATCTCCTTCGAGAGGCGGTCGGCGTCCTCGGCGATCCGCCCGTCCTGCTCCTCGACCCAGGCGATGACGGATCCCGTCGCGCCCTTGCGGATCCTGCGGCCGTCCACGTCCACGCCGGACATCCGGGTCTGGGCGGTGAACGCGATCCACTCGGCTCCGGCCAGTTCGCCCTGGTGCCGCTCGCGCAGCCCGTACTTCTCCTTGGCCAGCACCACCACGGAGCGGCCCTCGGGCGTCTCGTCGGCCAGCGAGGAGAGCTGGGCGGCGTCCGCCAGTTCGGCGGCGGTGGTACCGCGCACCGGGACGAACTCCGCCGCCCGGCGGTTGCCGAGGGTGATCGTGCCGGTCTTGTCCAGCAGCAGCGTCGACACGTCGCCGGCGGCCTCCACCGCCCGTCCCGACATCGCCAGCACATTGCGCTGGACCAGCCGGTCCATGCCCGCGATGCCGATGGCCGACAGCAACGCGCCGATCGTCGTCGGGATCAGGCAGACCAGCAGCGCGACCAGCACCACCATGGTCAGGTGCGTGCCCGCGTAGTCGGCGAACGGCGGCAGTGTGGCGCAGGCGAGGAGGAAGACGATCGTCAGCGAGGCGAGCAGGATGTTCAGCGCGATCTCGTTGGGCGTCTTCTGCCGGGCGGCGCCCTCGACGAGGCCGATCATCCGGTCGATGAAGGTCTCACCGGGCTTGGTGGTGATCTTGATGACGATACGGTCGGACAGCACCCTGGTGCCCCCGGTCACCGCGGACCGGTCGCCGCCGGACTCGCGGATCACGGGCGCCGACTCGCCGGTGATGGCCGACTCGTCGACCGAGGCGACGCCCTCGACGACGTCCCCGTCGCCGGGGATGACGTCGCCCGCCTCGCACACGACGAGGTCGCCGACGTGCAGCTCGGTGCCGGGGACCTCGGTCCCGTCCACCCGGTGCGCCACGGTGTCGGTCTTGGCCCGGCGCAGGGTCTCCGCCTGCGCCTTGCCACGGCCCTCGGCGACCGCTTCGGCGAGGTTGGCGAAGACGACGGTCAGCCACAGCCAGGCGCTGATCGCCCAGCCGAACCAGTCGCCCGGCCTGGTGAGGGAGAAGGCGGTGGTCAGCAGCGAGCCGATCCACACCACGAACATCACCGGTGACTTGACCATCACCCGTGGATCGAGCTTGCGGAAGGCGTCGGGCAGCGACCTGACCAGCTGCCGGGCGTCGAAGAGACCGGCACCGACCCGGCTTGGGCCGGACGGGTGCCCGGTGGGCACGTCGCTGTGCGGTGCCCGGGTCCTGGTGACTGCGGACATGGAGTCCTCGTGGTTCTGTGTGGAAGTGGTCATCACGCCAGCCCCTCGGCGAGCGGGCCCAGTGCGAGGGCCGGGAAGTACGTCAGACCGACGACGATCAGGACGGCGCCCACCAACATGCCGGTGAACAGCGGTTTCTCGGTGCGCAGGGTGCCCGCGGTGACCGGCACCGGCTGCTGCGCGCCCAGGGAGCCGGCCAGGGCGAGGACGAACACCATGGGCAGGAAGCGGCCGAGCAGCATGGCGAGCCCGGTCGTGGTGTTGAACCAGTCGGTGTTGGCGTTCAGGCCGGCGAAGGCCGAGCCGTTGTTGTTCGCGGCCGAGGTGTAGGCGTAGAGCACTTCGGAGAATCGGTGCGCGCCCGGGTTGAGCGCCGAGTGCGGCGGGGTCGGCAGGGCCATCGAGAAGGCACTGAACACCAGCACCAGCGCCGGGGTGATCAGGATGTAGACGGCGGCCAGCTTGATCTCCCGGGAGCCGATCTTCTTGCCCAGGTACTCGGGTGTGCGCCCGACCATCAGACCGGCGATGAAGACCGCGATGACGGCCATGATCAGGATGCCGTACAGGCCGGAGCCGACTCCGCCGGGCGCGATCTCGCCGAGCATCATGCCGAGCATCGCGATCCCGCCGCCGAACCCGGTGAGCGAGGAGTGCGCGGCGTCGACGGCGCCGGTCGAGGTGAGCGTGGTCGACGCCGCGAAGATCGAGGAGGCGCCGATGCCGAACCGGACCTCCTTGCCCTCCATCGCGCCGCCCGCGATCCGCAGCGCGCCTTCGTGGTGGGCGAACTCGCTCCACATCATCAGAGAGACGAAGGCGAGCCAGATGGTGGCCATCGCCGCGAGGATCGCGTAGCCCTGCCGAACCGAGCCGACCATGACGCCGAACGTCCGGGTCAGGGCGAAGGGGATCACCAGGATCAGGAAGGTCTCGAAGAGGTTGGAGAACGGGGTCGGGTTCTCGAAGGGGTGGGCGCTGTTGGCGTTGAAGTAGCCGCCGCCGTTGGTGCCCAGTTCCTTGATGGCCTCCTGGGAGGCCACCGCGCCGCCGTTCCACTGCTGCGCGCCGCCGAAGAACTGGCCGACCTCGTGGATCCCGGAGAAGTTCTGGATCACCCCGCAGGCCACCAGCACGACCGCGGCGACCGCGGCCAGCGGGAGGAGGATGCGCACGGTGCCGCGCACCAGGTCGGCCCAGAAGTTGCCCAGTTCACCGGTGCGGGACCTGGCGAAGCCGCGCACCAGGGCCACGGCCACCGCCATGCCGACGGCGGCGGAGGCGAAGTTCTGCACGGCGAGACCGGCGGTCTGCACCACGTGCCCCATGGTCTGCTCGCCCGCGTACGACTGCCAGTTGGTGTTGGTGACGAAGGACGCGGCGGTGTTGAAGGCCTGGGCGGGGCCGACGGACCGGAAGCCGAGCGAGAGCGGCAGCACGCCCTGGATCCGCTGGAGCAGGTACAGGAAGAGGACACCGGCCAGGGAGAAGGCGAGCACGGCGCGGATGTACGCGGGCCAGCGCATCTCCGCGTCCGGATCCGCGCCGACGGCCCGGTAGATCCATCTCTCGACCCGCAAGTGGCGCTGCGCGCGGTAGACGCCGGCCATGTAGGTGCCCAGCGGTACGTAGGCGAGCGCCAGCGCGGCCATGAGAGCGAGCAACTGGAGCACTCCGGCGAGTACGGGACTCATACGCTGCTCAGAACCTCTCCGGGAAGATCAGGGCGAGGACGAGATAGCCCAGCAGGGCGACGGCCACGACCAGGCCGACGACGTTCTCGGCGGTCACAGCTTCGTCACCCCCTTGACGGCGAGGGCCACGAGCGCGAACACCGCGAGCGTGACGACGACGAAGGCCACATCGGCCATCGCGAACTCCTGGAATGAGAGACGAACGGACATCGACGATTCGAGGAAACGACCTCCTCTGCCCGATTCCGACCACCGTTGACGGCTCTCATACGGCGGCACACCCACCCTTGACGGACCCCTGACGACGCGCCACCCGGCCGTGTCGGCGGAGTGTCGTCAAGAACCGGCCCGGCCGCGTCAGGGGGGTGTCAAGGGCAGGTGCCGAAGCCCTCGGCGGGCTCTAACGTCGAGCACATGGGACACCGCGACGACGAGCGAGCCGGCACCGATCCGGTGAAGCGGGAACCCGGCCACGAGGCCCGCACCCATCCGTGGGCGCGGGAGCTGCGCACCTCGGTCGGCTGCTCCGTGGCGCTGCTCGCCCTGTTGCTCCTGATCGACTGGGGCACGGGCAGCCTCACCTGGTGGCGCGGGGTCCTCTGGTTCATGCTCGCGGTGCTGCTCTTCGTGGTGCTGTGCCCACCCCGCGTCCGCGCCGGCCGGGGCTGGATCGCCTCCCGGTCGCTGCTGCGCAGCCGCCTGGTCCGTACCGACCTGCTGGTGTCGGTGCGCGCGGTCGACGGTGTCTGCCGGCGGCTGGTGCTGCTGGACTCGCTCGGCGGGAGGGTGGAGCTGGATCCCGAGGTCCTGGTGGACCATCCCGACGTCTGGTACCGCCTCGACGAGGACGCCCGGCACTGTGTGGCGACGGGCAGGCTCCAGTGCGGGACGGACGAGCTGCGCGACATCTCCGAGCAGGTGGACCGGGAGACCGCACTGGCGGTGTTCCGGGTCTCGGGACTGGAGTCATGACGCTGGGTGTCCGCCCCGGGCTCCGCCGCCGTGTCTCCCCCGGATGGCCGAAGGTGCGGTGAAGCCTGCGTGTCCGCTGGTCATGAAGTGACGTCGGGGTCGTCACGGCCGCTCTTGACAGAAGATTGACGCCTGCTCACCCGGGTACTCGTCTGCCCCTGCGTTACTCTCCGCATACCCTGGTGACCCGTCCGCGTGACGGCCCGGTCCGCACGCGAGCCACACCTCAGGAGCAGGGGCATGGCGACCACCGAGCACCCTCCCAGTCGTCTGCGCGCCTGGATGCTGGAGGGCCTGTCCGACATGGGCAAGGGCATTCAGCAGGCCCCGCACGCCCTGCCGGAGCCCCCGCACAAGGGACAGCGGTGGTGGAGGGTGATGTGCCTGACCGGCGTGGACTACTTCTCCACGCTCGGATACCAGCCGGGCATCGCGGCGCTGGCGGCCGGGCTGCTGTCGCCGATCGCCACCCTCGTGCTGGTCGTCGTCACCCTCGCGGGTGCCCTGCCGGTGTACCGCAGGGTGGCGGCGGAGAGCCCGCACGGCGCGGGCTCGATCGCGATGCTGGAGCGGCTGCTGTCGTTCTGGCAGGGCAAGCTGTTCGTGCTGACCCTGCTCGGCTTCGCCGCCACCGACTTCCTGATCACCATGACGCTGTCGGCCGCGGACGCCTCGACCCACCTGGTGGAGAACCCGCACCTGACGGCCGCGCTCCACAGCCACCAGATGCTGATCACGCTGCTGCTCATCGCGCTGCTCGGCGCGGTCTTCCTCAAGGGCTTCGTGGAGGCGATCGGCGTCGCCTTCGTCCTGGTCGGGATCTATCTTGCGCTGAACGCCGTCGTGGTGGCCGTCGGTCTGTGGCACGCCCTGACCGCCGGCCATGTGGTCACCGACTGGACCAGCGCGCTGACCGCCCAGCACGGCAATGTCTTCCTCATGGTCGGCGTGGCCCTGCTCGTCTTCCCCAAGCTCGCACTCGGCCTGTCCGGCTTCGAGACCGGCGTCGCCGTCATGCCGCACGTGCGGGGCAACCCGGACGACACCGAGGAGCGGCCCACCGGCCGGATCCGGGACACCAGGAAACTGCTCACCACGGCCGCGCTGATCATGAGCTGCTTCCTGATCGCCACCAGCTTCATCACCACGCTGCTGATCCCGGCGCCGGAGTTCAAGGCCGGCGGCCAGGCCAACGGCCGTGCTCTGGCCTATCTGGCGCACGAGTACCTCGGCAACACCTTCGGCACCGTCTACGACGTCTCGACCATCCTGATCCTGTGGTTCGCGGGCGCCTCCGCGATGGCCGGGCTGCTCAACCTGATGCCGCGGTACCTGCCCCGCTACGGAATGGCCCCGCACTGGGCGCGGGCGGTCCGCCCGATGGTCATCGTCTTCACCCTGATCGGCTTCCTGGTCACCTGGATCTTCGACGCCAACGTCGACAAGCAGGGCGGCGCGTACGCCACGGGCGTGCTCGTGCTGATCAGCTCCGCGGCGATCGCGGTGACCATCGCCGCCCGCAGGGCCGGCCAGCGCAAATGGACCATCGCGTTCGGGGTCATCTCGGCCGTGTTCCTGTACACGACCGTCGTCAACGTCATCGAGCGTCCCGACGGTGTGAAGATCGGCGCCTGCTTCATCGCCGGGATCATCCTGGTCTCGCTGCTGTCGCGGCTCGCGCGCTCCTTCGAACTGCGGGTGACGAACGTGACGCTGGACGCCATGGCGGAACGGTTCGTCAGAGACATCGCCAGCCGCAAGATCCGCTTCATCGCCAAGGAGCCCGAGCGGCAGGCCAAGTCCGAGTACCGCGACAAGATCGAGCAGATCCGCAGCGACAGCGACATCCCGCTCACGGAGGACTTCGTCTTCGTCGAGGTGACGGTCACCGACCCCTCGGAGTTCGAGGCCGGCCTGACCGTGCACGGCGAGGTCAGGCACGACCGGTACCGCGTGCTCGCCCTGGAGTCCGCGGCCGTCCCGAACGCCCTGGCCGCGCTCCTGCTCCACGTCCGGGAGATGACCGGCCGCACCCCGCACATCTACTTCGAGTGGACCGAGGGCAACCCGTTCGCCAACTTCCTGCGGTTCTTCCTCTTCGGCCTGGGCGAGGTCGCGCCGGTCACGCGCGAGGTGCTGCGCGAGGCGGAGCCGGACCGCGCCAAGCGGCCGCGGGTGCACACCGGCTGAGCCGCGCCCGCGAACGGCCCACCCCCAGGTCAGCCCCACGCCGTGCGCGGCTCTATCGTGACCGGCATGCAGTCCTACACGATCGGGCAGGCGGCCCGGCTGCTCGGCGTCAGCCCGGACACCGCGCGCCGCTGGGCGGACGCGGGCCGGATGGCCACCCACCGCGACGACAGCGGACGCCGGCTCATCGACGGCCGGGACCTCGCCGCGTTCTCGGTCGAGCTGGCCCGGACCGGCGGCGGCGAGGAAGGCCCCTCGTACACGTCGGCCCGCAACGCCTTCGCCGGCATCGTGACCGCCATCAAACTCGGCGACGTCGCCGCCCAGGTCGAGATCCAGGCGGGACCGCACCGCCTCGTCTCCCTGCTGACCCGGGAGGCCGTGGAGGAACTGGGTCTGGAGGTCGGCATGGAGGCCACCGCCCGCGTGAAGTCGACGAACGTGCACATCGACCGCACGTAGCAGAACCGCCTCACACCCGGGTACGCGCGCGACAGCCGCCGTCCACGCGTATCGCCCGGACACCGCTGACGTACCGCGCGCCGCAGCGGTCCTGCGGCAGGACCAGCTGGGGGCCGGCGCCGTCGAGCCGGGAGCCGTCGATGGTCACCGCGAGCAGGACCGGAGCGTCGGCGAAGTCGGGATCGATCTCGGCCCACGACAGCAGCGCGTGATGCCCGTCGGCGGCCCGTGATGCCCGTCGGCGGCCGTGACCGCGATCAGGAAGCGCAGCCGGTCCTTGCGCCGGGCCGGGTCGAAACCGGGCCCCGCCGCGGACAGCACGTCGTACTGGCGCGGTCCGGTGAACCGGTGGTGCCGCACTCCTCTGGTGGCGCAGTCGAAGGCGACTCCCACCCCGTGCTGCGGCCACCCGAGCAGATCCCGCACGGTCAGCCGGGCCGGGCGGGCGAGGTCGCCGGTCAGGTCGAGCTCCGCGGGCCTCACGGGCACCACCTCCTGAGTGTCCGTACCCGAACGGCCGCCCTGTACAAACGCACATGCAAGTCATGCGTCACGTATCGCCAGCTCGTGCAATGCAACGAGGCCCTTACACCTGGCAATTGCGGCAGTATGATCGCGGCACGGCCGTGTGAGCGGTCGTGGCAGGGCGCGACAGCTTCTTCCGTGCAGAGCCAGAGGAGTAGAACCGAGATGACCCGTTCCACGCGACGGACCAGGGTGCTGAAGTCGGGAGTGGCGGCGGCCGCGGCGTTGCTGGCTCTCAGCGCCTGCTCCTCCTCGTCCTCCGACGACTCGTCCTCGGCCGGGTCCGGCACGTCGGAGGCCGCCGCGCCGAAGCTGTCCGGCACCGTGGCCGTCTTCGCCGCCGCCTCGCTGAAGGAGAGCTTCACCACGCTCGGCAAGCAGTTCGAGCAGCAGCACCCGGGCACCAAGGTCACCTTCAACTTCGGCGGCAGCGACAGCCTCGCCGCGAGCATCACCTCCGGTGCCCCCGCCGACGTGTTCGCCGCCGCCAGCACCAAGACCATGGCGATCGTGACCGACAAGGAGGACGCGGCCGGCACCCCGGTCACCTTCGTCCGCAACCAACTCGAGATCGCGACCGCGCCGGGCAACCCGGCCAAGATCTCCTCGCTGAAGGACCTCACCGGGCCCGGCCTGAAGGTCGTCCTGTGCGACCGGACCGTGCCCTGCGGCGCCGCCGCCCAGAAGGTACTGGACGCGAGCCACCTCAAGCTGACCCCGGTCTCCTACGAGCAGGACGTCAAGAGCGCCCTGACCAAGGTCGAGCTGAAGGAGGCCGACGCGGCCCTCGTCTACAAGACCGATGTGAAGGCCGCCGCCGGCAGGGTCCAGGGCGTGGAGTTCTCCGAGTCGGCCGAGGCCGTCAACGACTACCCGATCACCCTGCTCAAGAACGCGCCCAACGCCACTGCGGCCAAGGCGTTCGTCGAACTGGTGACGTCGGCCGAGGGCCAGAAGGTCCTGACCGGGGCCGGGTTCCTGAAGCCGTGACCGAGATCGACGAGGCCCGCGCCGTGACCCGGACGAACGGGTCGCGGCGCGGCCGCGCGCTAGGCAGGGCCCCGCTGCCCCTGCTGGTCCCCGCCCTGGTCGGCCTGGCCTTCCTGCTGCTGCCGCTGATCGCGCTGCTGATCCGGGCCCCCTGGCGCAGCCTGCCGGCCCAGCTGACCAGCGCCGAGGTGTGGCAGGCGCTCCAGTTGTCCCTGGTCAGCGCCACCGCCGCCACCGCCGTGAGCCTGGTGCTCGGCGTCCCGCTGGCCTGGCTGCTGGCCCGTACGGACTTCCCCGGACGCGGATTCGTCCGCGCGCTGGTCACGCTGCCGCTCGTGCTGCCCCCGGTCGTGGGCGGTGTGGCCCTGCTGCTGGCCCTGGGGCGCAACGGTGTCGTCGGGCAGTGGCTGGACTCCTGGTTCGGCATCACGCTGCCGTTCACCACGGCCGGGGTGGTGGTCGCGGAGGCGTTCGTGGCCATGCCGTTCCTCGTGATCAGCGTCGAGGGCACACTGCGGGCCGCCGACCCGCGCTATGAGGAGGCGGCCACCACGCTCGGCGCCTCCCGCTTCACCGCGTTCCGCCGGGTCACCCTGCCGCTGATCGCGCCGGGCATCGCCGCGGGCGCCGTGCTCGCCTGGGCGCGGGCACTCGGCGAGTTCGGCGCGACGATCACCTTCGCCGGCAACTTCCCCGGCCGTACGCAGACCATGCCGCTGGCCGTCTACCTGGCCCTGCAGAACGACCCGGCGGCGGCGATCGCCCTGAGCCTGGTGCTGCTCGCGGTGTCGATCGCCGTACTGGCGGGTCTGCGGGACCGTTGGATGACGGCCTCCTGATGAATCCGCCGCCGATCCCGACCCGCCTCGTATCCAGGACGTTCACCTCATGACCGACATCGACCGGACCACCGCCGGCGTACGCGCCGAGGGCGTTCCCGGGGAGGGCCTGGACGCCCGCCTCGTCGTCGGCCGCGGCGGCTTCCGCCTCGACGTCGCGCTCACCGCCGCCCCCGGCGACGTGGTGGCACTGCTCGGCCCGAACGGCGCCGGGAAGACGACGGCTCTGCGCGCGCTGGCGGGCCTGGTCCCGCTCACCGACGGCCATCTGCGCCTGGACGGCGCCGCGCTGGACCGCACGCCGCCCGAGGCACGCCCGGTCGGCGTGGTCTTCCAGGACTACCTGCTGTTCCCGCACCTGTCGGCCCTGGACAACGTGGCGTTCGGGCCGCGCTGCCGGGGCGCGTCCAAGGCCGAGGCCCGCGCGCAGGCCGCGCGGTGGCTGGACCGGATGGGACTGGCCGACCACACCGGTGCCAAGCCCCGCCGCCTCTCCGGCGGCCAGGCGCAGCGCGTGGCTCTGGCCCGCGCCCTGGCCACCGGGCCCCGGCTGCTGCTGCTCGACGAACCGCTCGCCGCGCTCGACGCCCGCACCCGGCTGGAGGTCCGCGCCCAGCTGCGCCGGCACCTCGCCGAGTTCGAGGCCGTCGCCGTCCTGGTCACCCATGACCCGCTGGACGCGATGGTGCTGGCCGACCGGCTGGTCGTCGTCGAGCACGGCCGTGTCGTCCAGGAGGGCACCCCGTCGGAGATCGCCCGCCACCCGCGCACCGACTACGTCGCGCAGCTCGTGGGCCTGAACCTCTACCGAGGTGAGGCGGAGGGCCACTGCGTCCGCCTCGCGGCCGGTCCCGCCATCACCACCACCGAGGACCTGACAGGAGAGGTCTTCGTGGCCTTCCCGCCGAGCGCGGTCACTCTCCACCGGGACCGCCCCTCGGGCTCCAGCGCGCGCAACCTGTGGCGCTGCGAGGTCGCCGGCCTTGAGACCCATGGCGACCAGATCCGCGCCGACCTGACCGGCGAACTCGCCCTCACCGCGGACCTGACCACGGTCGCGGCCGCCGAGCTGGAACTGCACCCGGGCGCGGTGGTCTGGGCGACGGTCAAGGCGGCGCAGACCCACGCCTACCCGGCCTGAGGCACCGGCCGCCCTACGGTGGTGATCACCACGTCACCCACCCACCGCGAGGCACGCCCATGAGCCTGAGCATGCGCAACCAGTTGCCCGGCACGGTCACCACCGTCACCCAAGGCGAGGCGATGGCCCTCGTTCACGTGCGCCTGGACGGAGGCGGACAGCTCACGTCCGCGATCACCAGGGACGCCGTCGAGGACCTGCGTCTGACCGTGGGCAGCGCCGTGCGCGCCCTGGTGAAGTCGACGGAGGTGTCCCTGGCGACCGGGCCGGTCGAGGGCCTGTCCATCCGCAACCGGCTGCCGGGCACCGTCACCGGGATCGCCCTGGGCGCGGCCATGGCGTCCGTCCGGGTCGAGGTGGAGGGCGGCGAGCTGACCGCCGCGATCACCAGGGACGCCGCCACGGAACTCGGCCTGGCGGCGGGTACGCGCGTCACGGCCCTGATCAAGTCGACCGAGGTCTCCCTGGCCACCGTGTGACACGCCGGGAAAAGCCCTGGGGCTCCCGCCCGGATCGGACGGGAGCCCCATAAGCCGCTCGATCAGTCCTCGTACGCGTCCAGCGGCGGGCAGGAGCAGACGAGGTTGCGGTCGCCGAAGGCCTGGTCGATCCGGCGCACCGGCGGCCAGTACTTGTCGGCCACCGAGACCCCGGCCGGGAAGACGGCCTCCTCACGGGTGTAGCCGTGCTGCCACTCCCCGCCGAGAGCGGCGGCGGTGTGCGGGGCGCCGTACAGCGGGTTGTCGTCCGCCGGCCACTGGCCGGAACCGACCTTCTCGATCTCGGCGCGGATCGCGATCATGGCATCGCAGAACCGGTCCAGCTCGGCCAGGTCCTCGGACTCGGTCGGCTCGATCATCAGCGTGCCGGCCACCGGGAACGACATCGTCGGCGCGTGGAAGCCGTAGTCGATCAGCCGCTTGGCCACGTCGTCCACGCTCACCCCGGTCGCCTTGGTCAGCGGGCGCAGGTCGATGATGCACTCGTGGGCGACCAGGCCGCCGGGACCGGTGTAGAGCACCGGGTAGTGCGGCTCGAGGCGCTTGGCGACGTAGTTGGCGCTGAGCACGGCGACCTGCGTGGCCCGCTTGAGGCCCTCGCCGCCCATCAGGCGGACGTAGGCCCAGGAGATCGGCAGGATGCCGGCCGAGCCCCACGGCGCGGCCGAGATCGGGCCGACTCCGGTCTCGGGACCGGCGTCGGGCTGGAGCGGGTGGTTGGGCAGGTACGGCGCCAGGTGGGAGCGCACACCGACCGGGCCGACGCCGGGACCGCCGCCGCCGTGCGGGATGCAGAACGTCTTGTGCAGGTTCAGGTGGGAGACGTCGCCGCCGAAGTGGCCCGGCTTGGCGAGGCCCACCAGGGCGTTGAGGTTGGCGCCGTCGACGTACACCTGGCCGCCGGCCTCGTGGACCTGCGCGCAGATGTCGGCGACGTGCTCCTCGAACACGCCGTGCGTGGACGGGTAGGTGATCATCAGCACGGCCAGCTGCTCGCGGTACTGCTCGATCTTCGCCCGCAGGTCCTCGACGTCGATCTCGCCGTCCTCGGAGGTCTTGACGACGACGACCTTCATGCCGGCCATCACGGCGCTGGCGGCGTTGGTGCCGTGCGCGGAGGACGGGATGAGGCAGATGGTGCGCTGCTCGTCGCCGTTGGCACGGTGGTAGCCGCGCACGGCGAGCAGACCGGCCAGCTCGCCCTGGGAACCGGCGTTCGGCTGAAGGGAGACCTTGTCGTAGCCGGTGACCTCGGCGAGACGTTCCTCCAGCTCGCGGATGAGGGTGAGGTAGCCCTGCGCCTGCTCGGCGGGCACGAAGGGGTGCAGCTGCCCGAACTCCGGCCAGGTGACCGGCTCCATCTCGGTCGTCGCGTTGAGCTTCATGGTGCACGAGCCCAGCGGGATCATGCCGCGGTCGAGCGCGTAGTCGCGGTCGGACAGCCGGCGCAGGTAGCGCAGCATCGCGGTCTCGGACCGGTACTGGTGGAAGACCGGGTGGGTGAGGTAGGCGTCGTCGCGCAGCAGCGCCTCGGGCAGCGCGTCCTCGGCGGCGGCGTCCAGCGCCTCGATGTCGCCCCCGACGCCGAAGGCGGCCCACACGGCGCGCAGCCGGTCCCGGGTGGTGGTCTCGTCGCAGGCGACCGAGACGTGGTCGGCGTCGACCAGGCGCAGGTTCACGCCGCCCTCGCGGGCCGCGGCGACGACCTCGGCGGCACGCCCCTCGGCCTTGACGGTCAGGGTGTCGAAGTACGCGCCGTGCACGACCTCGAAGCCGCCGGCCTCGAGGCCCTCGGCGAGGACCGTGGCGTAGCGGTGGGTGCGCAGCGCGATGTCCCGCAGGCCCTCGGGGCCGTGGTAGACCGCGTACATGCCTGCCATGACGGCGAGCAGCACCTGGGCGGTGCAGATGTTGCTGGTGGCCTTCTCGCGGCGGATGTGCTGCTCACGGGTCTGCAGGGCGAGGCGGTAGGCCTTGTTGCCGTCGGCGTCGACGGAGACGCCGACCAGGCGGCCGGGCAGGCTGCGCGCGAACTTCTCGCGCACCGCCATGTAGCCGGCGTGCGGGCCGCCGAAGCCCATCGGCACACCGAAGCGCTGGGTGGTGCCGACGGCGATGTCCGCGCCGAGCTCGCCGGGCGACTTCAGCAGGGTGAGCGCGAGCAGGTCGGCGGCGACGGTGACCAGGGCGCCCAGCTCGTGCGCCTGGTCGATGACGGGCTTCAGGTCGCGCACGGCGCCGGAGGCGCCCGGGTACTGCAGGAGCACGCCGTTGATCTCGCGCTCGGCGATCTCGGCGGGGATGCCCGCGCCCAGGTCGGCGACGACGACCTCGACGCCGGTCGGCTCGGCGCGGGTCTCGATGACGGCGATGGTCTGCGGCAGCGCGTCCGCGTCGACCAGGAACAGGCCCTTCTTGTTCTTGCCCATGCGCCGGGACAGCGCCATGGCCTCGGCGGCGGCGGTGCCCTCGTCGAGCAGCGACGCGCCGGAGGTCGGCAGACCGGTCAGGTCGGCGACCACGGTCTGGAAGTTCAGCAGCGCCTCGAGGCGGCCCTGGGAGATCTCCGGCTGGTAGGGGGTGTAGGCGGTGTACCAGGCCGGGTTCTCCATGACGTTGCGCAGGATGACCGGCGGGGTGAAGGTCCCGTAGTAGCCGAGTCCGATCATCGAGCCGAGGACCTGGTTGCGGTCGGCGAGGGAGCGCAGCTCGGCCAGCACCTCGGCCTCGGTGCGGGCGCCGGGCAGGTCGAGCGCGTCGGCGTTCTTGATCACATCGGGCACCGCGGCGGCGGTGAGCTCGTCGAGCGAGCCGTAGCCGACCTGCGCGAGCATCTTGGCCCGCGCCTCCTGGTCGGGCCCGATGTGGCGCTGTTCGAAGGGGATGCCCTGTTCGAGCTCGGAGAGCGGAATGCGCTGGGCGGTCATTGCGGAGGCCTCCTGGTCTGACACGACCTTCGAGGGACACCCCGGCACGGGTGCCCCGACGGCCTCCCCCTCTGTCATCTCAACCTGAGAGCTTCACCGGGCCGCCCGAGGGCTCCCGGTTTTCACCGTCGGTGAGAGCGGAAGCCGTCGACAACCGCTCTGCTTTCCAGAGTGACCTCGTCCGTGCGGTACGTGGGCCTGAGAGATTCCGGGGAGGATTTGCTCCTTCGGCGCCCCCGGTGGTGCCGGAGGGCTCTCCCGCACGGGGTCAGCAGCCGTTGCCAGAGTACCAGCGGGCCGGCCGCACGGGTCTTCGAGTGGCCGCCATGCTGAATGTGCTCTTTTGTAGTGGTTACGGATGAGTTGCGACCACGTGGAGGGACAGTGCAGACGGAGATCGATCCGCGCAACCTGATCGGCCGCAAGGCGTTCGACCGCAGCGGCCACAAGATCGGCACGGTGGACGAGGTCTACCTCGACGACGCGACCGGTGTGCCGGAGTGGGCGGCCATACGCACCGGCTTGTTCTCCCGGGACGCCTTCGTCCCCCTGGAGCCCAGCGAACTGGTCGAGGGCGCCCTGCGCGTCCCCTTCGACCGCGCACTGATCAAGGAGGCCCCCGACTTCGGCGTGGGCCGCCATCTGTCCCCGGAGCAGGAACTGCAGCTCTACCACCACTACGGCCTCGACGTGGCCCCTCCGCCGACCGTTCCGGACCACCACTTCGGCAAGCTGGCAGGCTCCGGCTCGGGCCCGGACGAGAGCTGAGCCGGCGGGACCGGAGGTACCGAAGGAACCAGAGGAAGGGGCTCGGCCGGCTCCAGGTCCGGGTCGTCCATGAGGAAGGTGCGTACCCGGCCCGGCGCGGAGTCGGGGGTCTCGAAGCGCACGGTGACGCGGCCGAGGCCGCTGCCCTGCACCCATCCGTGGCCGTATCCGGCGTGCCGTACGTCGTGGCCCGCCGGCCACCGCCGCTCGGTGGGTGCCGGCTGCCGCTCGGCGGGTTCCTCCGGCCGCTCCTCGGCCGGGCCCTCCGCCTGCGCGCCCGCGGCCTGCGCGAACAGGTCCTCCTGGGTGTAGTCGGCGAGCCCGGACACGCCTACGCCGAGCAGCCGTACGCCGCCGGTGGTGTCCACGGAGTCCAGCAGCCGGGCGGCCGCCTCCCGTATCACCGCGGGGTCGTCGGTGGGTCCCCGCAAGGTCTCGGAGCGGGTCAGGGTGGAGAAGTCGTAGCGGCGCACCTTCAGCACGATGGTGCGCCCCGACAGACCGGCCCCGCGCAGCCGCCGCACGCACCGGTCGGCCAGTCGCTGCACCTCCAGGGCCACCCGGACGCGGTCGTGGATGTCCACGTCGTAGGTGTCCTCGACGGACACCGACTTCGTCTCGCGCTCGGCGACGACGGGACGCTCGTCGTGGGCCAGCGCCATCGCGTACAGCGCGTGCCCGTGCGCTTTGCCGAGCAGCCGTACGAGCTCGTCCTCGCCGGCCTCGGCGATCTCCTCGACGGTGTGGATCCCGGCCCGCCGCAGATGGTCGCCCGTGGCCGGGCCCACCCCCGGCAGGGTCCGCACGGACAGCGGACCGAGCAGGGCCCGCTCGGTGCCGGGCTCGATGAGCACCAGCCCGTCGGGCTTGGCCTGCTCGGAGCCGATCTTGGCGAGCATCTTGGCGGTGGCCAGCCCCACGGACCCCGTGAGCCCCGTGACGGTCCGGATGTCGGCACGCAGCTTCGTCCCCGCCAGCCGGGCTGACTCCGCGTCCCAGGCGGCTCCCCCGGCCTCCAGGTCCACGAACGCCTCATCCAGGCTCAGCGGCTCCACCAGGGGCGACAGCGCCCGCAGAAGGCCCATCACCCGCTCGCTGATGGAGCGGTAGAAGGCGAAGCGCGGCACGAGGTACGCGGCGTTCGGCGCCAGCCGCCTCGCCTGGGCCATGGGCATCGCGGAGTGGACGCCGAAGACGCGCGCCTCGTACGACGCCGTGGCCACCACCCCGCGCGGCCCCAGCCCGCCCACGACCACGGCCTTCCCGCGCAGACTCGGCTTGGACGCCTGCTCCGCGGAGGCGAAGAAGGCATCCATGTCGAGATGGAGGATCGTGGGTGCGGTTCTCACATCTACGATGCTGCACCACGCCACTGACAATGCCCCGGTTCCGGCGGCACCCGTACGGGCTCTCGAAGCCGGTCCGGGGGCCGAGCGGGCTGATCGGGCCGATGGGACCAGGTCGGTGGCCGAAACGACCGAAGCCGGCCGAGGGGCGGCTCAGACGGCCCGGTTGCGCCGCCGGGCGAGCTCGTCGCCCGGGTTGTGCCCCACGAGCGTCTCCCCGGTGTCGATGCGCTCACCGTGCAACTGCGACAGCGCGCTCTCCACATCGCGCCACACCACACCGACGGCGATGCCGAAGATTCCCTGGCCCCCCTGGAGCAGGGCGTGCACCTCGTCGGGCGACGTGCACTCGTACACCGTGGCACCATCGCTCATCAGCGTCATGCGCTCCAGGTCACGCAGACCGCACTCGCGCAGATGCTGGACGGCGCTACGGATGTTCTGCAGCGACACGCCGGTGTCGAGGAACCGCTTGACGATCTTCAGGACGACGACGTCCCGGAAGCTGTAGAGACGCTGGGTGCCGGACCCGTGGGCGGGACGCACGCTCGGCTCGACCAGCCCGGTGCGCGCCCAGTAGTCCAGTTGCCGGTAGGTGATGCCCGCGGCCGCGCAGGCCGTCGGACCGCGGTAGCCGATCTGCTCGGTCGCCATGGCCGCCGCCCCTCCGCTGCTCGGCACCGCCGTCGGTCGCTGCGGAGCACGACCGGCCACGCCCCTGACAGGGGGATACCCCCCGCTCGGTCGGAGCCGAGAGCTCGGGGGAGGGTACGGACCGCTTCCCCCGGCATTGCGTCCGGGGGCACCCCCAGCCGTACCGTCGCCGCTGCTTCTCACGCCGACCTCCGTCCTTGACCTGCCTCCTCGACGGTAGGCAGTCACCAGGGGTGCGTCAACGATCGCCACACTCGGCACGCCGAGTGATAATCACCCTAAGAGTGGTTTCGCGTACCCCATCGCTGGGAAAGGCTATCCGAATGCCACGGAGGGAGGCCGCAGGACCGTCTCCCGTGGCCCCTGCGGGCGCTTCACTGGCTGCTGGTGCCGAAGTCCTCAGGCGAGATCTGGTCGAGGAACTCGCGGAACTTCTCCACCTCGTCCTCCTGCTCGTCCGGGATCGCGATGCCCGCGTCGTCGAGCACCGTGTCGCTGCCGAAGATCGGCGTCCCGGTACGCAGGGCCAGCGCTATGGCATCGGACGGCCGGGCGCTCACCTCGACACCGCTGGCGAACACCAGCTCGGCGTAGAAGACGCCTTCACGCAGGTCCGTGATGCGCACTTCCGTGAGTTCCTGGCCGACCGCTTCCAGCACGTCCTTGAACAGGTCGTGGGTCAGCGGTCGCGCAGGGGCCATGCCCTGTTGGGCGAAGGCGATCGCCGTCGCCTCCCCTGGCCCGATCCAGATGGGGAGGTAACGGTCGCCTCCCACTTCACGCAGGAGCACGATCGGCTGGTTGGAGGGCATCTCGACCCGGACACCTACGACATCGAGCTCGTTCACACAGCAACCCTAGGCGGTGCCCCGACCGTTTGGGTAGTCGGGCCGGGCATGGGAGGAGGATCCAGCCGCCTCCCTGGGCCCGCTCACGGCAGCCGCACCCCCAGCGCGGTCTGGACGAGCACCGTGTGCAGCCGGACCGTGAGCTCCGCGAGCTCCTTGGCGCGGGCCTCCGCATGTGCCCTGGTCTGCGGGTTGCGATGCCGCTTGAGCGGGGCCACCACCTGCTCGACGAGCCCGGCCTCCCGGTCGGCGGCCGCCTTCATCACGCGCAGATGCCGGGGCTCGATCCCGAAACGCCCCAGCTCGGACACGAGCGAGGCCACGGTCACCGCCTCGGCGCCGTAGGCCCCGTCCGCCAACGGAGTGAGCAGCCCGTACGACTCCCACTCCTGCAGCTCCCCCTCCTCGATACCGACGGCGACGAGCAGCTCGGCCCGCTCGATCCGGGCCACTGGCGCCTCTGCCGATGCCGGTACGGCCGCGCCCTCACGCTGCCGGCCGACCGCCGGCAGGTGGACCGCCTCGCCGCGCTCCATCGCGTCCAGGTACTCGCGGATCACCTTCAACGGCAGGTAGTGGTCCCGCTGCATCCGCAGGACCAGGGCCAGCCGCTCGACGTCGCCGGTGCTGAACTTGCGGTACCCCGAGGGGGTGCGCCGCGGCTCGACGAGCCCTTCCGACTCCAGGAAACGGATCTTGGAGACGGTGACCTCGGGGAACTCGTCGCGCAGCACGTTCAGCACCGTGCCGATGCTCTTCAGCCCACTGTCCGTGGCGGCGGCGCCGTGCCCGGCGCCGCCGCTCGGTGATTGACGCATGGACCTTCCCTGACAGGTCAGACGCCCTGCCGGCTCGAGTAGAAGACCAGCCGGTACTTGCCGATCTGCACCTCGTCACCGTTGGACAGAGCGACCTGGTCGATCGGCTCCCGGTTGACGTACGTGCCGTTCAGACTGCCGACGTCGGCCACCGTGAACGAGCCGTCCGGGCTGCGGCGGAACTCCACATGGCGACGCGAGACCGTCACGTCGTCCAGGAAGATGTCGCTCTGCGGATGACGCCCCGCCGTGGTCAGCTCGCCGTCCAGGAGGAAGCGGCTGCCGGAGTTCGGGCCGCGGCGCACCACCAGCAGGGCCGAGCCCAGCGGCAGCGCGTCGACGGCCGCCTGCGCCTCCGGAGACAGCATCGGCGTCTGGCCGGTGGCCTCGGCGTCGTACGCCTCGAGACCGGAGATGGAGATCGTCGAGGTCGTCTCCGACGAGCGCTCCGGCGTCGCACCGGGCCGCAGCGGCGCACCGCAGTTGGAACAGAAGCGGCTGTTCTCCGCGTTGCGGTTACCGCACCTCGTACACACCAGGGCCGACATGGACGGATCCTCCTGCCGCGGCTGCCCCGCGGGGGCATCGGACGCGTACGGGCCGGCGGCAAACCCTCCAGCCGTACCTGAGGTCGACGGTTGCCCGAAACCTATGCCGCCCGACTGGGCAGGGTCAACCGACGACGCGTCCTGACCGGCCACCTGGTCCCTGAACAGCGGACGCCGACCCTCGGCGTCAGGCTGTGCGCGATGACGGGCCGTCGCGTTCTCGCCGCCCTCTCGCGCGCTCTTGCCGAACAACTTCGCAAACAACTTCACGGGCGATTCCCCTTGACCGAAACAGACCCGCCCGTGGGGCAGGACGAACCCTGACTGCATACACCGGTCGACCCGGACATCTTCACAACGTCCGTATCCACCAGACAGTTTCCACCACGCACCACCCAATCGGTGCGCCGACCCCCCGCAACCTCATGCCCCTGCCGGACGACCGCCATGCACCGCCGGTTCACCGCGAGGACGACCGAGCGTAGTCAGGCCTCTTCGCCGCCCGCAAGGCGTCCACGACGATCTTGTCCGAACGGTCGATGGTCACGGTGGCCTGCTCCTTCTCCAGGGTCTGCACCACGCCTCCAGGAATGTTGAGCGCCGGTTCGAGGTCCTGCGGCTTGCCGATGACCTTGAAACGATACGGGGCGTTGATCTTGTTCCCGTCGACGTCCACGCTCTTGGCGGCGTTGGTGAGATAAGTGTTCGCCACCACGCGTACACCGTTCACCTCGATCGCCTCCGCACCGGCCGCGCGCAGCTCCTGTATCGCGTCGAGCAGCATGTCCGCCCGGACCGTCCTCTTCGTGTCCTCGATCGTCACCGTGATGCCTGGTCCCTGCGCGGCCACCGTGCCCGCGAGGATGCCGAGTTGCTTCTCCTTCTCGGCCGTCTGCCTGCGGGCCTCCTCGGCCTGGTCCGAGCTGTTCTCCAGCTCCTGGCGCTGCTTCTCCAGACCCTGCTTCTCGTCTTCAAGACGCTGAGTACGGTCGTCCAGTTCATCGAGGATGCGAACGAGATCCTCCTGCCGGGCGCCGCGCAGCGCGTTGTCGCCGCTGCTGTTGGAGGCGACCTGGACGGCGAGTCCGAAGCCGAGGCCGAACAGCAGCAGCGCGACAACGAGTTGGGCCCGGGTGAAGCGCGGCGGCCACAGCCCCTGGGCCAGCCGCTGGCGACCGGTCAGCGCGGGCTCGGAACTCGCCTCGGCGCTCGGGCCCTCACCGGCGGCCGCCTGCGCGGGCACCTCCTCGGGCAACTCCTGGCGCAGCCGCTGCTGCTCGGGCTGTGTGTCCTGCTGCCCGTTCCCGGGCTGTTCGTCCTGGTGGGTCATGACTCTCACGCTCGGAACACGTGCCGTCGGATCGCCGCGGCATTGGAGAAGATGCGGATGCCGAGGACGACCACGACACCCGTGGACAGCTGGGCGCCCACGCCCAACTTGTCGCCGAGGAAGACGATCAGCGCGGCCACGACCACGTTGGACAGGAACGACACGACGAAGACCTTGTCGTCGAAGATGCCGTCCAGCATGGCCCGCAGGCCACCGAAGACGGCGTCCAGCGCCGCGACGACGGCGATCGGCAGATAAGGCTCGACGACCGCCGGAACCTCCGGCCGGACCAACAGGCCGGCCACCACTCCCACGACGAGGCCCAGTACGGCGATCACGATGTGCCCTTCTCAGTGCTCGGCTGTGCTGTACGTACGATCACACTCGGTGCGGCGGCCAGCCGGAGGTCGCTCTCCACGGAGATGCCGGTCCGGATGCCGTAGTTGTCCTTCAGGGCCTGGAGGTACAGCCCGTCGGAGCTGTCCTGGAACCGGGCGCTCAGCCCCTTCCCGTCCCCCACGGCGAGCACCGTGTACGGCGGCACCAGCGGCTTGTTGTCGACCAGTATCGCGTCACCCGCGGCCCTGATCGCCGACAGGGCCGTCAGCCGCTGCCCGTTGATGGAGACCGCCTCGGCGCCCGACTGCCACAGCCCGTTCACCACCCGCTGCATGTCCCGGTCACGCACCCGGCCCGTGTCGGAGAAACCCGACGCCCCGCGCGGATTGCCGCCGCCGCCCGTGCCGGCCTCCTTGGCGTCGTCCACCACGAGCCTCATACCGGGGCCGTACACCTCGCTGGCGCCCGCCAGCATGCTCACCAGGTCGGCCTGCGGGTTGCCACCGGTGTGCCGCAGCGCTTGGCGCTGCCGCGCGTTCACGTCGTCCCGCAGCTTGTCGACGGTGCCCTCGAGCTCGTCGGCCGCCGCGGTCTCCTTGTCGATGCGATCGATCAGCTCCTGGCGCTCCTTGGCGACGACCGGGGCCGCCACACGCGCCTGTGCCGCTCCCACGGTCACCACGAGCCCGGCCAGCACCAGCCCGCCCGCCAGACCGAGCTTCGCCCGGACGGTTTTCGGCATGCCTCTCTCACCCACGGCCTTCTTCCGAGCGGCGGCCTCGGCATAACCGTCGTCGAGGCTGTGGTCCATGACGTTGGTGATCAACGACATGGAGGCGTCCGGTCGGGAGGGCCGCGCGGGGTTGCTCCGAATGGGGGGTTGCTGCGGCATGCCGCACATCGTCGCACGACGTGGCCGTGACCTCCGAATGGCCCCACCGGCGTGCCGGACAGGCCCCCTTGGGGAACACTTGTCCGGCACGCGCGCGTGCTGTCCGTTTTACCGGCCGACGCCCTGTTCCAGCGGCCGGCGTTCTACCGGCCGGCGCTGTCCACGACCGCCGCCCACTCGTCCAGCAGCGTCTGAGCGGAGGCGTCGTCGGGCCCCTCGGCCCACAGATGGGTGACCGCCTCGGCCGGGTCGGGCAGGACCATCACCCAGCGGCCGTCGGTCTCCACCACCCGCACACCGTCCGTGGTGTCCACGAAGCGGTCTCCGGCCGCCTCGACGACCCGGCGCATCACCAGGCCCTTGACGGCCCACGGCGTCGCCAGGTCGCGCTTGAGGACGTGCGCACGCGGAATCCGGGCGTCGATCTGGCTCAGGGTGAGCTGAGTGCGCGCGACCAGCCCGATGAGCCGCACGAAGGCCGCCGTGCCGTCGTAGACGCTGCTGAACTCCGGGACGATGAACCCGCCCTTGCCGTCGCCGCCGAAGATCGTCCCTTCCTCGCCGCCGACCCGTGTGAGGTCGTCGGGCGAGGTCGTCGTCCACTCCACCTGGGTGCCGTGGTAGGCGGCCACCTGCTCGGCGATGCGCGTGGTCGTGACGGGCAGCGCCACCCGGCCGCTGCGCCGCTCGGCTGCGATGAGGTCGAGCATCACCAGCAGCGCCCGGTCGTCCTCGATGATGCGGCCCCTCTCGTCGACGAGCGACAGCCGCTCGCCCACCGGGTCGAACCGCACACCGAAGGCGGCCCCGGAGGACGCCACGATCTCGCCGAGCCGCACCAGACCCGAACGCCGAATGTCGGCGGTCTCCGTCGGCCGGGCCTCGTTCAGCCCGGGGTTGATCGTCAGCGAGTCCACCCCGAGCTTGCCGAGCAGGCTGGGCAGCACGAGTCCGGCGCTGCCGTTCGAGGCGTCCACGACGACCTTGAGCCCCGACTCGGCGATCCCGGTGGTGTCGACGTTGCGCAGCAACGACCCCGTGTACGAGTCGAAGACGCTGGACGGGAAGTACAGGTCACCGATCTCGCCCGGGAACGCACGCCGGTACTCCTGGCGCGCGAAGACCCGGTCCAGCTTGCGCTGGCTGCCCTGGGACAGGTCGGCGCCCTGTCCGTCGAAGAACATGATGTCGACCGAGTCGGGCACCCCGGGCGTGGTCCGGATCATGATGCCGCCTGCGCTGCCCCGCGCGGTCTGCTGCCGCGCGACCGGCAGCGGTACGTTCTCCAGGTCCCGTACGTCGATGGCGCTGGCCTGGAGAGCCGAGATGACCGCTCGCTTGAGCGCGCGGGCACCCCGGGAGTGGTCGCGGGCCGTGGTGACCGTGGACCCCTTCTTGAGCGTGGTCGCGTAGGCGCCGGCGAGCCGTACGGCGAGTTCCGGGGTGATCTCCACGTTCAGGATCCCGGACACTCCGCGGGCACCGAAGAGGTGAGCCTGGCCCCGCGACTCCCAGATGACCGAGGTGTTGACGAAGGCGCCGGCCTCGATGGTCTTGAACGGGTACACCCGGACGTTGCCCTGCACGATCGATTCTTCACCGATCAGGCACTCGTCTCCGATGACCGCGCCGTCCTCGATCCGCGCCGCGCGCATGATGTCGGTGTTCTTGCCGACGACACAGCCGCGCAGGTTGCTGTGCTGGCCTATGTACACATTGTCGTGCACGACGGCCTTGTGCAGGAAGGCTCCGCTCTTCACGACGACGTTGGAGCCGACGACGGTGTGCTCGCGGATCTCGGCGCCGGCCTCCACCTTGGCGTAGTCACCGATGTAGAGCGGCCCGCGCAGCGCGGCGTCGGGGTGCACCTCGGCGCCCTCGGCGACCCAGACTCCCGGGGAGATCTCGAAGCCGTCGATCTCGACGTCGACCTTGCCCTCCAGGACGTCGGCCTGCGCCTTCACATAGCTCTCGTGGGTGCCGACGTCCTCCCAGTAGCCCTCGGCGATGTAGCCGTAAATGGGCTTGCCTTCCTTCATCAGCTGCGGGAAGACATCGCCGGACCAGTCGACCGGAACGTCGGGGTCGACATAGTTGAACACCTCGGGCTCCATCACGTAGATGCCCGTGTTCACGGTGTCGGAGAAGACCTGGCCCCAGGTCGGCTTCTCCAGGAAGCGCTCGACCTTGCCCTCTTCGTCGACGATGGTGATACCGAATTCCAGCGGATTGGGCACGCGCGTGAGACACACGGTCACCATCGCGCCCTTTTCCTTGTGGAATTCAATCAGCCGGGTGAGGTCGAAGTCGGTCAGGGCATCACCGGAGATGACGAGAAACGCGTCGTCCTTCAACGCCTCCTCGGCGTTCTTGACGCTTCCGGCGGTTCCGAGTGGCTTCTCCTCGTTGGCATAGGTGAGCTCCATTCCGAGCTCTTCACCATCACCAAAGTAGTTCTTGACCAACGAGGCCAGGAACTGGACTGTGACGACGGTCTCATTCAGCCCATGCCTTTTGAGCAGCCGCAGCACATGCTCCATGATCGGCCGGTTGGCCACCGGCAGGAGCGGCTTGGGCATGCTCGAGGTCATCGGTCGAAGGCGCGTGCCTTCGCCTCCGGCCATCACGACGGCCTTCATGTCGGAAGCGTCCTCCTCCAAGAGACGACGATCTAGCCGACTGCACCCATCCTGATTGTCCCGCACTTTTCCCAGGCGGGCCATCGGAGTCCCCGCAGTTGCCTCGATGATGGGAACTCAGTCGGCCATGGCGTCCGCACGGACCAGACGGCGGACTTGTACCACGTAGAGGACTCCTGCCCACCAATAGAGCGTTGTACCCCAACCTGCGAACGCCCATCCGAAAATGGCCGCGAGTGACGCGATCCATCCGCTGCCGTCACTGAGCAGCAACAAGGGGAACGCATACATCAGGTTGAACGTCGCCGCCTTCCCCAGGAAGTTCACCTGCGGCGGCGGGTAGCCGTGCCGTCTGAGGACGCCCACGGCCACCAGGAGCATCAATTCGCGTGCCACAAGCAGAGCGGTCAGCCACAGCGGCAGAATCTCACGCCAGGTGAGACCGAGGAGGGTGGAGAGAACATAGAGCCGGTCGGCGGCCGGGTCGAGTAGCCGGCCGAGGCTGCTCACCTGGTTCCACCGGCGTGCGAGCTTGCCGTCGAGGTAGTCGCTGACCCCGCTCAACGCCAGCACCAGCAGTGCCCAGCCGTCACTCTTGGGGCCACCGAACTCCGGCCGGAGGATCAGCCACAGGAAGAGGGGTACGCCGACGAGCCGAGCCATGCTGAGGATATTCGGGATGGTGAGGACCCGGTCCGTCTGGACACGGGTCTCCTGGACCTCCACCCGGGGGCCTCCTGTGGGAAAGATACCGACGATGCCTCCTGACTTTACCCCAACGCAAAAAAGCTCCGGCTCCCGGGTTGTTTTCCCAGGAGCCGGAGCTCTAAAGGTAGTTCGGCGGCGTCCTACTCTCCCACAGGGTCCCCCCTGCAGTACCATCGGCGCTGTAAGGCTTAGCTTCCGGGTTCGGAATGTAACCGGGCGTTTCCCTCACGCTATGACCACCGAAACACTATGAAACAATCAACCGCACCACACACGAATGCGTGGGGTTGTTCGTGGTTTCAGAACCAACACAGTGGACGCGAGCAACTGAGGACAAGCCCTCGGCCTATTAGTACCGGTCACCTCCACACCTCACGGTGCTTCCAGATCCGGCCTATCAAC
>NZ_JBEYTS010000016.1:0-56648 GCF_040643155.1 Streptomyces sp. NPDC047453
AAACGCCCGGTTACATTCCGAACCCGGAAGCTAAGCCTTACAGCGCCGATGGTACTGCAGGGGGGACCCTGTGGGAGAGTAGGACGCCGCCGAACAAATGTTGAAGAAAACCCCCGTGTCATTCGGCACGGGGGTTTTCTGCGTTTACGCACCGCACCAGGGGCTTACGCCCCCGTCCCCTGCTCCCTCTTTCAGAGTCTCCCCGCTGTCTTCAGCGCCAGATACGCGTCCGCCAGTGCCGGCGCCAGATCATCCGGTGTGGCGTCGACGACGGTGACACCGTGGCGGCGGAGTTGCTCCGCGGTGCGGTGGCGTTCGGTCTGCGCCTGGGCCGCGGCGGCGGCCTCGTAGACCGCGTCCACGCTTCCCCGGGACGCGGCCATCTGTGTCACCAGCGGATCCGCCACAGAGGCCACCAGGACCGTGTGGCGCTGGGTGAGTTGGGGAAGCATGGGCAGCAGGCCCTCCTCGACGGGCGCCGCGTCCAGGCTCGTCAGCAAGACGACCAGTGAGCGGCGCGGTGCCGTACGCAGGGCTGTGGCTGTGAGGCCCCGGGCGTCCGTCTCGACGAGTTCGGGTTCCAGTGTCGCCATGGCGTCGACCAGAGACGGCAGGACATCTCCTGCGGAGCGGCCCTGGACGAGGGCGCGAACCCGGCGGTCATAGGCCAGCAGGTCGACGCGGTCGCCGGCGCGGGAGGCGAGGGCCGCGAGGAGCAGGGCGGCGTCCATGGAGGCGTCCAGGCGCGGGGCGTCGCCCACGCGGCCCGCGGAGGTGCGGCCGGTGTCCAGGACGAGCAGGACGTGCCGGTCGCGTTCCGGGCGCCAGGTGCGGACGGCGACCGTGGACTGGCGGGCGGTGGCGCGCCAGTCGATGGAGCGGGTGTCGTCGCCGGGGACGTACTCACGCAGGCTGTCGAACTCCGTTCCCTCTCCGCGGATGAGCACACTGGTGCGGCCGTCCAGTTCCCGCAGCCGGGCGAGCTTCGAGGGCAGGTGCTTGCGGCTGGTGAACGGCGGCAGCACGCGGACCGTCCAGGGGACCTTGTGAGTGCCCTGGCGGGCGAAGAGCCCGAGGGGGCCGTAGGAGCGGATGGTCACGCGGTCGGACTGGCGGTCACCGCGACGGGTGGGGCGCAGGCGCGTGGTGGCACGGCGGCGTTCGCCGGGCGGCACGGTCAGGCGATGCCGGGAGGCCGACATTTCGGTGCCCGGCTGCCAGGTGCTGGGGGGCCAGGCGTCACGGAGCCGGGCGCGCAGCAGGCGGCGCGAGGGGTTGGTGACCGTAAGGGCGACGTCGGCGCTCTCGCCCAGACGCACGGACGTGTCCCCGGAGCGGGTCAGGCCGAGGCGCCGCACCGGCGCCGCCAAGGCGTAGTCGCAGGCGCAGGCCACGGCCAGGGGCGCGTTCACGGCGAGGATGCCCGACCAGCCCGGGTCCCAGATGCCGACGGGGAGGGAGCCGAGGGCCGCGAGGAGCGCGGCGCGTCCGGTGAGGGCCATCAGCGGGGGACCGGCACGTGAGCGAGGATCGCGTTGATCACCGAATCGGCGGTCACGCCTTCCATCTCGGCCTCCGGGCGCAGCTGTACACGGTGGCGCAGGGTGGACAGGGCCAGTGCCTTGACGTCGTCGGGGATGACGTAGTCGCGGCCGGTCAGCCAGGCCCACGCACGGGACGTCGACAGCAGCGCCGTCGCTCCGCGCGGGGAGACGCCGAGGGCCAGGGACGGGGATTCCCGCGTGGCCCGGCAGATGTCGACGACGTAGGCCGTGATCTCCGGGGAGACCGTCGTCTTGGCGATCGCGGCGCGGGCCGCGTCCAGGTCGGCGCGGCCGGCCACCGGGCGTACGCCGGCGGCGCGCAGGTCGCGCGGGTTGAAGCCGTCGGCGTGGCGGGTGAGGACGTCGATCTCGTTCTGGCGGGAGGGCAGCGGGATGGTCAGCTTGAGGAGGAAGCGGTCCAGCTGGGCCTCGGGGAGGGGGTAGGTGCCCTCGTACTCGACCGGGTTCTGGGTCGCGACGACCAGGAAGGGGTCGGGGAGTGGGCGCGGGGTGCCGTCGACGGTGACCTGGCGCTCCTCCATGGCCTCCAGCAGCGACGACTGGGTCTTCGGCGGGGTGCGGTTGATCTCGTCGGCGAGGAGGAGGTTGGTGAAGACCGGGCCGGGCTGGAAGGAGAACTCGGCGGTGCGGGCGTCGTAGACCAGCGAGCCGGTCACGTCGCTCGGCATCAGGTCGGGGGTGAACTGGACGCGCTTGGTGTCGATGTCGAGCGCGGCGGCGAGTGTGCGGACGAGCAGGGTCTTCGCGACTCCGGGGACTCCTTCGAGGAGGACGTGTCCACGGCAGAGGAGAGCGACGACGAGACCGGTCACGGCGGGATCCTGGCCGACCACGGCCTTGGCGATCTCGGCGCGCAGGGCTTCCAGGGAGGACCGGGCCTGGCCCGTGCCCCCGGTGCGCCCGGCGTTGTCAGTGGTCGGGTCCATCATGGACGGCGTACCTCTCTTTCGAGGGCGTCGAGTCGGTCGGCGAGGGTGACGAGGGCCGCGTCGTCGCCGGGCGGCGGGCCGAAGAGCAGGTCGTGCAGGGACTGTCCCTCGCTGTGGAGGCGGGCGGACAGGGCGGGGAGCAGGGCCTCGGGCGTGTGCGCCTGGGTGACGGGGATGCCGACGAGGGGGGCCAGGCGGGTGCGCGTGGTGGAGCGAAGAGCGGTGGCGGCGCGGTCGCGGGCGTTCGCCTTGCGGTAGAGGCGGGCGTGGCCTTCGACGGTTTCGGAGGCGCGGATCGCCACGGGGAGTTTTTCGGGCACGAGGGGACCGAGCCGGCGTGCGCGCCACAGAGCGGCCAGGGCCGCTGCGATGAAGAGTTGCAGGGTGCCCCAGAGCCAGCCCGCGGGGAGCAGATCGAAGAAGCCGCCGTCGCCGGTGTCGGGGGCCGACGCGTCGGAGAGCGAGGGGAGGTACCAGACCAGATGAGGGCGGGAGCCGAGGAGTTGCAGGGCGAGCGAGGCGTTGCCCTGCTTGGCGAGGCGGTTGTTGTAGAGGATGTCGGGGGTGCCGAGGACGACGGTGTCGCCGCCCTTGGCGGACTGCGGGATGCGCAGCAGAGTGGGCAGTCCGTCGCTGGGGTAGCAGGCGTCCGCGGTTTTGACGGTGGTGGAGTAGCGGATGCCGCCGCCCGTGTCCGCGGTGCCCGCGCGGCGGGCGGCGGGCAGGGAGCAGCCGGGGGAGAGGGTGGTGTCGAAACTGGGTGTGTGCGCCGCGGTGACGCCCGGGGCCAGGCTGCTGACGGAGGGAAAGTCGGGGGCGACGAGGACGGTGCGTCCGCCGGAGGCGTCGGTCGCGTGGCGCAGCCGGGACTGCTGTCCGTCCGTCAGCAGGTCGGGGACGGTGACCAGCAGGGTGGTGTCGGGGCCGGCGGCGGCGCGTGCCTGGTCGAGGGTGGTGACCACGCGTGTGGACACGCCTTGGTCGGCGAGGAGCGCGGCGACGGCGCGGCTTCCGTAGGGGTCGGCGGAGCGCGGGTCCAGGCGGCCGTGCTGGGCGCCCGACTGGACCGCGGCGATCGCGACGGCGGCGGCGAGGAGGAGGACGAGGGCGAGCAGGATCCCGCGCGTGCGGGTCCACACCTGGCGGCCGGTGCGCGAGACCGAGGTGGAGGGGAGCGTGGCCTCGGTGGTCATCCGGCGGCTCCCTGGTGGCCGGTGGGGGCCGTGCCGTGGCCGGTGCCGGCGAATTGGGGCCTGGTGCGTTCGAGGTCGCGGTCGAGTTCGGCGATGCGGTGGTACGCCGCTTCGGTCGCCCTGCGGCCGCCGTATGTGACGTCGTCGAAGTCCCGGGCGGCCGCGCGCAGCCGGTCGGTGTGCGAGGGGAGGGCGTGGCCCGCCTCGGCGGCGGCCTCGTCGGCGGTGCGGCCGGGGCGTATGTCGAGCAGGGCCCGTTCCTCCAGGGAGCGGACGATGGCGCGCATGCGTTCCTGGACGGCCTGGTTCCAGTGGCCCTGGGCGGCGTGCGCCTCGGCGGTGGCGCGGTGTTCGGCGGCGCTGCGGGGGCGGTCGTCGAACAGGGCGGCGGAGGAAGTGGGTTCGCGGCGCGGTGTGCCGAGGCGCCACCACAGGGCCCCGAGCACGGCCAGGACGGCCACGATGACGACGATCAGTCCGACGCTGCCGCCCGGGGTGGCGACCGAGGCGGAGTCGAACAGTTTGCCGATCCAGTTCCAGAAGGCGTTCAGGGCGCGTTGCACCAGGCCCGGGTCGTGCTCGTGGTACATCGGCTTGGACAGTTCGCGCTGGGCCGCCTCCTGCGCCGGGTCACGTGGGACGGTCACCGGTGGCTCGGCTGCGGAACGCGACTGCGCCAGGACCGCGCCGCGGGTGTGCAGCGCGATCCGCAGGGCTTTGTCCACGGCGCGTGGGAACGCCGGCAGTGCTGTGAGAACTCCCCCCGCCAGACTCACGGCATCAGCTCCCGGAGGCTGGCGCGTCGGAGCCGTAGCCCTGGACGCCCGCGGCGCGGGCCAGGTCGAGGTCGAGGGCCTCGCGGCGGATGCGCTGGTCGATGTAGAGCAGCACGGTGACGCCGGCCGTGATCGGGAAGGTGATCGTGGAGCCGAGCACGGCCCCGATCCCGGTGATGATCAGGTAGGCCCAGCCGACGTTCGGGGTGCCGCTGAGGAAGGCGGACATGCCACCCCCGCCGAAGACCATGGCGAGGGCGAAGAAGGGGATGGCGATGACCGCGGAGACGAGGCCCGCGATGATTCCCGCCAGCAGCTGGATGCCGAAGACGCGCCACCAGGAGCCACGGATCAGCTTGGCGGAGCGGCTCATCGACTTGGCGATGCCCTGCTTCTCCAGCATCAGGGCGGGGGAGGCGAGCGAGAAGCGGACCGCCAGCCACAGGGCGGGTACGCAGGCGACCAGGCCACCCAGGAAGGCCAGTGCTATGCCTCCCAGGGGCGAGGTCGTGGTGGCGACGAGGATGCCGGGCAGCGCGCCGACGGCGATGACGCCGAGGCAGATGAGCAGCAGCAGGATGACCAGCCCGAACAGCTTGAGCACCTGGGGGCGGGCGTCGCGCCAGGCCTCCGCGGTGGTGACCGGCTTGCCGAGGACCGCGCGGCTGGTGACCGTCGTGAGCAGTGCGGTGGCGATGACGGTGGCGACCAAGGAGAGGATGAAGACGGCGCCGGAGTCGAGCATGGCGTCGCCCATGGCGCGGCCGACTTCGCCGGAGGTGGCGTTCGGGTCGCTGAGGACCTGGTTGCTCGTGCTGTCGAGGACCAGGCGTTGCAGCAGGATGACGATGACTTGGGAGAAGACCGCGACGACCAGGGTGATGCCCAGGACGGTGCGCCAGTGGGCGCGCATGGTGGACACCGTGCCGTCGAGGATCTCGCCCACGCCCAGCGGGCGCAGCGGGATCACGCCGGGCTTGGCCGCAGGGGGCGGGCCGCCCCAGCCGGTGCCCCAGGCGCCGTAGCCGGCGGGACCGCCGTGACCGGGAGCGCCATAACCGCCGGGGCCGTAGCCGGGCGGGGGCTGTCCGCCCCAGCCGGGGCCGGCGGGTGGCGGTGGTGCCTGGCCGGCGGCCGGGGCTCCCGTGGGCGCGGACCACTGGCCCGGCGGCGGTTGCTCCTTGGACCACTTCACGCCGGGGCCCTGCGGCTGCTCGCCCGACTGGTCCGCGGGTGGTGCGGCGTCGGGGCGGCCGGCGGCGTCGGCAGGTCCGGACGCGCCGGTCTCCTGTCCGTCGGACGGGGCGGATCCGGGCGAGGCCCAGCCCGGAGTGTCAGTCATCGTCGCTCCTTCACGGTGCCCGTCCGCCGTCGCGGCGGCAGGTTGGCAGCCATCGTGCCATGGGGTGGTCTTCGGGCGACCGGCGGTGGTGGCGGCTGCATACCTTCATTTGTCCGCCGGATAGGGGGCAGACTGACGGCATGGCTGATCAGTACGCGCAGACCCGCGAGGACGACCGGGCGGCCGGGACCTCGGTGATCCGCTGGGAAGAGCCGCCCGAGGGGCCGGTACTGGTCCTCCTCGACCAGACCAGGCTTCCCGCCGAGGAGGTCGAGCTGGTGTGTACGGACGCGCCCGCGCTGGTGGAGGCGATCCGGTCGCTGGCCGTGCGCGGGGCGCCGCTGCTCGGCATCGCCGGGGCGTACGGCGTCGCGCTCGCCGCCGCGCGCGGCTTCGACGTGGACGAGGCCGCGACCGCGCTGGCGGCCGCCCGGCCCACGGCCGTGAACCTCTCCGTCGGTGTGCGCCGGGCACAGTCCGCCCATCAGACGGCGCTCGTCAGGACCGGGGACCCCGGGCAGGCCGCCTCGGCGGCGCTGGCCGCGGCGCGGCAGCTGCACCAGGAGGACGCCCGGGCCAGCGCGCGGATGGCCGAGCACGGGCTGGCGCTGCTGGACGAGCTGCTGCCCGGTGGCGGGCACCGCGTCCTCACCCACTGCAACAGCGGGTCGCTGGTGTCGGGAGGGGAGGGCACGGCGTTCGCGGTGGCGCTCGCCGCGCATCGCGCGGGACAGCTGCGGCGGCTGTGGGTGGACGAGACCCGGCCATTGCTCCAGGGCGCCCGTCTGACGGCGTACGAGGCGGCCCGCAACGACATGTCGTACACCCTGCTCACCGACAGCGCGGCGGGCTCGTTGTTCGCGGCCGGTGAGGTGGACGCCGTGCTGGTCGGCGCGGACCGTATCGCCGCCGACGGCTCGGTGGCGAACAAGGTGGGCAGCTATCCGCTCGCGGTCCTCGCGCGCTATCACCATGTGCCGTTCATCGTGGTGGCGCCGGTGACGACGGTGGACCCGGCGACCCCGGACGGCGCGGCGATCGAGGTCGAGCAGCGACCGGGCTACGAGGTGACCGAGTTCATCGCGCCCCAGGTCCCGGTCACGGGAGCCGGCGGTGGTCTCCCGGTCGCGCCGCTGGGCACGCAGGCCTACAACCCGGCCTTCGACGTGACCCCGCCGGAGCTGGTGACGGCGATCGTCACCGAGGAAGGCGCCGTCTCGCCGGTGACCGCCAAGGGACTGGCCGAATTGTGCGCCAGGTCGAGGGGGAACACGACAGACTGAGCATCGGCATCCCCGTTCTCGGGCCCGAGGCAGACAGTGACGGCTCCGTACGACTATCGTCACAGGCCAGTGAGCTGTCTCACCTGGATCTTCGCCACCGTTACGAGAATGGGATGATGTCGTTTATGAAGGGACGAGTCCTTGTCGTCGACGACGACACCGCACTGGCCGAGATGCTCGGGATCGTGCTGCGTGGTGAAGGTTTCGAGCCGTCTTTCGTGGCCGACGGCGACAAGGCGCTGGCCGCCTTCCGTGAGGCCAAACCCGATCTGGTCCTGCTCGACCTGATGCTGCCCGGCCGCGACGGCATCGAGGTGTGCCGCCTGATCAGGGCGGAGTCCGGGGTGCCGATCGTGATGCTGACGGCCAAGAGCGACACCGTGGACGTCGTCGTGGGCCTGGAGTCCGGCGCCGACGACTACATCGTGAAGCCGTTCAAGCCGAAGGAGCTCGTGGCCCGTATCCGGGCGCGGCTGCGCAGGTCGGAGGAGCCCGCGCCGGAGCAGCTCGCCATCGGCGACCTCGTCATCGATGTCGCGGGGCACTCCGTGAAGCGGGACGGGCAGTCGATCGCGCTGACGCCGCTGGAGTTCGACCTGCTGGTCGCGCTGGCCCGCAAGCCGTGGCAGGTGTTCACCCGCGAGGTGCTCCTGGAGCAGGTCTGGGGCTACCGGCACGCGGCCGACACCCGTCTGGTGAACGTGCACGTCCAGCGGCTGCGCTCCAAGGTCGAGAGGGACCCGGAGAAGCCGGAGATCGTGGTGACCGTCCGCGGTGTCGGTTACAAGGCCGGACCGAGCTGACGTGTCGGGGGACAGCGCCGCTTCGGCGCCCGGGGGTTCCGGGGCCGGCGCGGGGCGGCCTGTCGGCCGGACGAACGCCGGCTCCCGCTGGGGACGTCTTCTGGAGGGCGGGCTGCTGCACGGCGGCGTGCAGGGCAGCCCGGTCCTGCGTCTGTTCCTGCGCTGGGTGCGCCGGCCGCTGTTGCCGGTGATGCGGCTGTGGCGGCGCAACATCCAGCTGAGGGTCGTCGCCACCACCCTGCTGATGTCGCTGGGCGTCGTACTGCTGCTGGGTTTCGTCGTCATCGGCCAGGTGCGCAACGGACTGCTCGACGCCAAGGTGAAGGCCTCGCAGAGCCAGGCCACCGGTGGTTTCGCGGTGGCCAAGCAGCGGGCCGACGAGGAGGCGACCGGCCCCGGCGACGACGGCTCCGCCGCGGACGGCCACTCCTCGCAGAACGTCATCCAGTGGATGAGCGACCTGGTGTCGTCGCTGTCCAGTGGCGGTCAGGGCGCCTTCGACGTGGTCACGCTGCCCGCCGGCGACGACACCGGTGGCGGGCGCGGTCCGCGCGCCTCCGGCGGCGTGAATCCGACGGCGAGCGTTCCGGAGGAGCTGCGCGCCCGCGTCAACAACGGCATGGTGGCCGCCCAGAGTTACGCCCGCATCGTCTACCAGGACGGCGACAAGGGCTCCCAGCCCGCGCTGGTCATCGGCAAGCAGGTCAACGACCCCAACGGCGATCCGTACCAGCTGTACTACCTCTTCCCGCTCACGCAGGAGGAGAAGTCGCTGAGCCTGGTCAAGGGCACGCTGGCGACGGCCGGTCTCTTCGTCGTCGTACTCCTCGGAGCCATCGCCTGGCTGGTGGTGCGGCAGGTCGTCACGCCGGTGCGGATGGCGGCCGGGATCGCCGAGCGGCTGTCGGCCGGGCGGCTCCAGGAGCGGATGAAGGTCACCGGTGAGGACGACATCGCGCGGCTCGGCGAGGCATTCAACAAGATGGCGCAGAACCTCCAGTTGAAGATCCAGCAGCTGGAGGAGCTGTCGCGGATGCAGCGCCGGTTCGTCTCCGACGTCTCGCACGAGCTGCGCACGCCGTTGACGACCGTGCGGATGGCCGCCGACGTCATCCATGAGGCGCGTGTGGACTTCGACCCGATCACCGCCCGCTCGGCGGAACTGCTCGCCGACCAGCTCGACCGGTTCGAGTCGCTGCTCGCGGACCTGCTGGAGATCAGCCGTTTCGACGCGGGCGCGGCGGCGCTGGAGGCCGAGCCGATCGACCTCAGGGAGGTCGTGAACCGGGTCGTCGGCGGCGCCGAGCCGCTCGCCGAGCGCAAAGGGACGCGGATTCGGGTCGTCGGCGACCAGCAGCCGGTCGTCGCGGAGGCCGACGCCCGGCGTGTGGAGCGCATCCTGCGCAATCTGGTCGTCAACGCCGTCGAGCACGGCGACGGCAGGGACGTCGTCGTCAAGCTCGCCGCGGCGGGCGGCGCGGTCGCGGTCGCGGTGCGCGACTACGGCGTCGGGCTCAAGCCGGGTGAGGCGACCCGGGTGTTCAGCCGCTTCTGGCGGGCGGATCCGGCGCGCGCCCGCACCACGGGCGGTACCGGTCTGGGGCTGTCGATCGCCCTGGAGGACGCCCGGCTGCACGGCGGCTGGCTTCAGGCGTGGGGCGAGCCGGGCGGCGGCTCGCAGTTCCGCCTGACGCTGCCGAGGACCGCGGACGAGCCGCTGCGGGGCTCGCCCGTCCCACTGGAGCCGAAGGACTCGCGCCGCAACCGCGGGCTCGACGACGCCGGTCTGCCGAGCGGCAAGCGTGCCACCGTACCGGTGCAGGCGACGGGTGAGCGGATGGCATCGTCGCGGGACCCGATCGTGTCCCGGTCGGCGGCCCCGACGGCCGATCCGACGGCGCTGCCCGGCAACGGCGCGCGTGTGGTGCCCCGGCCGGCCGCGGGAGGGCGACGGCAGGAGTCGGTGTCCGCCGTGGACGCGGCAGGGGAGAGGCCTGCGGACTCCGCGGCCGCCGAGGAAGCCGGGCCGCAGGACGACGTGACACAGCAAGGGGAGGCATTTCGTGGGCGCTGACCGCGTGGGGGGCGTGCGGCGGCCGGTGCGCGCGGTGGTGTACGCCGCTTGCGGGGTCGTACTGCTGGCGGGGTGTGCCTCGATGCCGGACAGCGGGGATCTGCGGGACGTGGAGTCCACCCCGCGCCAGGACAGCCAGCTGCGGGTGTTCGCCATGCCGCCCCCGGAGGACGCCCAGCCCCGGGAGATCGTGCAGGGCTTTCTGGAGGCCCTGACCAGTGACGATCCGCAGTATGCGACGGCGCGTCAGTATCTGACGGGGACGGCGTCGGAGCGCTGGCGGCCGGAGCAGTCCACGACCGTGCTCGCGGGCGACATCCACGTCGATAGCACCACGGGACACGAAACCAGCCATGACAGCAGCGACGACTACGCGTTCACGCTGACCGGCGAAAAGGTGGCCCTGGTGGACGCGCAGCAGTCGTACACGCCGATGCGCGGCACGTACAGCCAGCCGGTTCATCTGACGCGGGACAAGAAGAGCGGGCAGTGGCGCATCGACGTGCTGCCGCCGGGCGTCGTCATGGGCCAGTCGGACTTCCAGCGCAACTACATGTCCGTCAACAAGTACTACTTCGCATCCAACACCTGGGCGGATTCGGCCACATCGGCGACCGCCGTCGCCGATCCCGTCTTCGTGCGCCGGCGCGTGGACGCGATGACGCAGGTGGTGCGCTCCCTGCTGAGCGGGCCCACGGGCTGGCTCGAGCCGGCGGTCAGTTCGAGCTTCCCGGCCGGGACGGAGCTGCGCCGCGGGGTCACCTCGCTGGCGCCCGACGACCAGAACCGGCTGACGGTGCCGCTGAACGAGAAGGCCTCCGGGGTCGGGCGCGAGAAGTGCCGGGAGATGGCGACCCAACTGCTGTTCACGTTGCAGAACCTGACACCCACCGTGGACACCGTCACGCTCCAGCGCGCCGACGGCGGCACACTGTGCTCGCTGGAGGAGGACCAGACCGAGGCCGTCGCCACGCGCGGGTCGGTGAAGGGGCCCGACTACCTGTACTTCGTCGACGACAAGCAGCGGCTGGTGCGGATCGGCGTCACCGCCACGAGCGCCGAACCCGTGCCGGGGGCGCTGGGCGAGGGCGTCCAGAAGCTCCAGGCGGCGGCGGTGTCGTGGGACGAGCGCACCGCGGCCGGGGTCGGCGACGACGGCAAGTCGCTGTTCGTGGGCTCGCTCGCGGCGGGCGGCGCCCTCGACGCGCCGGTGCTGCTGAGCCAGGGCAAGGCCGAGGGCGAGCGGTTGACGGTACCGAGCTGGGACGCGCGCGGTGACCTGTGGGTGGCCGACCGCGATCCCGCCCGGCCGCGGCTGGTGGTACTGGAGCAGGGTGGGGGCCAGCCGCTCGACGTGCGGGTCCCCGGGCTGAAGGGGCGCGTCGACGCGGTGCGGGTGGCCGCCGACGGGGTGCGGATCGCCCTGGTCGTGCGGGCGGAGAACGGCAGCAGATCCCTGCTCATCGGGCGGATCGAACGCGACGACAAGGCCGGGGACCGGCCGGTGGTATCGGTGCGCGAACTGCGTTCGGCGGCTCCGGAGCTGGAGAACGTCACCGCCATGTCGTGGGCCGGCGACAGCCGCCTCGTGGTGGCCGGGCGGGAGCAGCAGGGCGTGCAGACGATGCGGTACGTCCAGGTCGACGGCTCCACGCCGGAGGGCCCGCCGCCGGCGGCGCTCACGGGGGTGTTGTCGATCGCCGCGGCCGAGGACGACCGGTCGCCGCTGGTGGCGTACTCCTCGGAGGACGGGATCGTCCGGCTGTCGTCCGGGGCGCAATGGCAGAAGGTGATCAAGGAGGGGTTGGCGCCGGTCTACCCGGGCTGAGCGCCCTTCCGTCCCGACCGGGCCGAGTGCCCTTTCCTCCTGACCGGGCTGAGCGCTTTCCCTCCCTCCCGAGCGGGCCGGGGCATCCCTCGGTCGCCCGTGTGGGGGAAGCCCCGGTGGCGGTTGGGGGGAGTTGTCCACAGGGGGTTGTCCACAGGGCTGGCCGGGACGGTGCGCCGTCGGCACAGTGGAAGACATGCACGGGTGGTGGCAGGACCTCACCGACCTGGTGCTGCCGACCGAGTGCGGCGGCTGCGGCAGGCCTCGCACGGTGCTCTGTCCTCGGTGCCGTGCCGTCCTGAGCCACGGCGCACCACGCCGGGTGCGACCGGTTCCGGAGCCGTCCGGACTGCCGGAGGCGTACGCGGCGGCGCCGTACGCGGACGCGGTGCGGGCGGCCCTGCTCGCCCACAAGGAGCGGGGCGCACTGGCTCTGGCACGCCCGCTGGGCACGGCGCTGGCGGGTGCGGTACGGGCCGGGCTGCGGGCGGCGGCGACGGGAGCGGGGGGAACAGGAGCGGGAGCCGGGGCCGACGCTGGGGCGGTCGGTGAGGCCGTGCTGCTCGTCCCGGTGCCGTCCGCGCGGCGGGCGGTGCGGGCCCGGGGGCACGATCCCGCGCGGCGGATCGCGCTCGCGGCGGCCGGTGGGCTGCGGCGGTCAGGGACGCCGGCCCGGGCCCTGGCGGTGCTGCGCCAGCGGCGCGTCGTGGCGGACCAGTCGGGGCTGACCTCCCGGCAGCGGCTGGACAACCTCGCCGGCGCGCTGGAGGTGGCCGCGGGCGGCGCGCGGCTGCTGCTGAGCGGTCCGGTGGTGCTGGTCGACGACGTCATGACGACGGGGGCCTCGTTGGCGGAGGCGGCGCGGGCGGTCACGACGGCCGTGTACACGGCGCGGGGCCGGGAAGGGATGAGGAAACGGAAGTCGGGATCAAGGCAGAAGGAGCGCAAGGAGGGGAACTCGATGTATGACGCACCGGAAATGGCGGGGGTGTACGGCGCCGGTGGTGTGGTCTGTGCGGCGGTCGTCGCGGCCTCTCCGGATTCCTTTGGAATGGACCGGAACTGATTGAGAACTTGCATCGTTGCAGGTAATGAGCGGGTCAATTCACCTGAACGGAGGTACGCCGCAGTAGAGGGTGACGTCATCCGTCCGGGCGAGATATGTTCGGGTTGTGAGGGAAAGGCGCAGGCCACCCCCGTCATATCCGAATGCCGTGCTGCGGGTTTTCGCTATCACCCGTACCGGCCGGGTGGAGATCTCGCCCGCGGGGCAGGAGGAGGTGGACGTCACCGAGTCCGAGGTTCCGGAGCTCACCGGAACCGGGTGCACAAGGGAGATGCTCCGCCGTCGGAGCGGAGCGATCCGGGAACGGAGTTCTGCGTGGACATCGTCGTCAAGGGCCGCAAGACCGAGGTGCCCGAGCGGTTCCGCAAGCACGTGGCCGAGAAGCTGAACCTGGAGAAGATCCAGAAGCTCGATGGCAAGGTGATCAGCCTCGACGTCGAGGTGTCCAAGGAGCCCAACCCCCGACAAGCCGACCGCTGCGACCGGGTGGAGATCACGCTCCGCTCCCGCGGTCCGGTGATCCGGGCGGAGGCAGCGGCCAGCGATCCGTACGCCGCGCTCGACCTGGCGGCGGAGAAGCTCGGTGCCCGACTGCGCAAGCAGCACGACAAGCGTTTCTCGCGGCGTGGCGCACGACGGATCTCGGCCGCCGAGGTCCCCGACCACGTCCCCGGCGCGGCGACCCTGAACGGCAGCGGTCAGACCGTCACGGAAGCGGACGCGGGCCAGGTTCCCACCAAGAAGGTCGGCTCGCTGGAGGTGCAGGGGGACGGACCCCTCGTCGTCCGCGAGAAGACCCACGTCGCCTCCCCGATGACCCTCGACCAGGCCCTCTACGAGATGGAACTGGTCGGGCACGACTTCTATCTCTTCGTCGACTCCGAGACCAAGGAACCCAGCGTCGTCTACCGGCGGCATGCCTATGACTACGGAGTGATCCACCTCCGCACGGACACGATGGTCACGCAGGCGCCGGAGGCGGGCGGCACACTGGGCGGTTGAGCCGCCCTGGCGACAACAACAGCTGCGACGGTGCCCCTGGAGCGCGGTGTGCGCCCCCAGGGGCACCGGTGTGCGCCCCCTTCACACGCCGCTTGGTCACCGCAGTGTCGGCCGGGCATGGAATCATGGCGGCAACGGCTCAACCGATGGGCCGTTGCCTTGGGTTGGCCACCGCACCACAGACCGGGCCACAGCCTCAGGGGGAGGAACAACGATGGCGGACAGCTTCGGACCGATGAGGGACGAGGACGCTGACGGTGGCGTCGTCGGCGTGGCACCGGAGGCGGGCACTGCGCGCAAGGAGCCGATCAGAGTCCTTGTCGTGGACGACCACGCCCTCTTCCGCCGCGGCCTGGAGATCGTGCTCGCCGCCGAGGAGGACATCCAGGTGGTCGGCGAGGCGGGTGACGGGGCGGAGGCCGTCGACAAGGCCGCCGACCTGCTGCCCGACATCGTGCTGATGGACGTACGCATGCCCAAGCGCGGCGGGATCGAGGCGTGTACGTCCATCAAGGAGGTCGCGCCCAGCGCCAAGATCATCATGCTGACGATCAGCGACGAGGAGGCCGACCTCTACGAGGCGATCAAGGCCGGCGCCACCGGCTACCTCCTCAAGGAGATCTCCACGGACGAGGTGGCCACGGCCATCCGCGCCGTGGCCGACGGGCAGTCGCAGATCAGCCCCTCCATGGCGTCGAAGCTGCTCACCGAGTTCAAGTCGATGATCCAGCGGACCGACGAGCGCCGCCTCGTCCCTGCCCCCCGGCTGACAGACCGTGAGCTGGAGGTACTCAAGCTCGTGGCCACGGGGATGAACAACAGGGACATCGCCAAGGAGCTGTTCATCTCCGAGAACACCGTGAAGAACCACGTCCGCAACATCCTGGAGAAGCTCCAGCTGCACTCCAGGATGGAAGCGGTGGTCTACGCGATGCGGGAGAAGATCCTCGAGATCCGGTAGGCCCCGGTAGGGCCTGCCGTGGGCTGCCCGGAAGGTCAGCCCACGGCGCGGGAGAGTTCCAGCATGAGGGGCTCGCGCAGTTCGGGCGCCTCCACCCGTTCCACGCGTACGTCCGTGCAGTCCACCCAGCTCGCCGCCTCGACGAGCGCCTGGGCGACGGCGGGCACGGACCGGACGCCGTCCAGGGTGACCTGCTTGGCCACGAGGGTGCGGCCCTCCCGGGCGGGGTCCACGCGACCGACGAGGCGGCCGCCGGCGAGCACGGGCATCGCGAAGTAGCCGTGGACCCGCTTGGGCTTGGGGACGTAGGCCTCCAGGCGGTGGGTGAAGCCGAAGATCCGCTCGGTGCGCGCCCGCTCCCAGACCAGCGAGTCGAACGGGGACAGCAGCGTGGTGCGGTGGCGGCCGCGCGGGGGTGTCGCCAGCGCCTCCGGGTCCGCCCAGGCCGGCTTGCCCCAGCCCTCGACCGTGACCGGCACCAGCCCCGAGTCCCCGATCACCGCGTCGACCTGCTCGCTCTTGAGGCGGTGGTAGTCCGCGATGTCCGCGCGCGTGCCCACGCCCAGGGACTGGCCGGCCAGGCGGACCAGCCGGCGCAGGCACTCGGTGTCGTCCAGCTCGTCGTGCAGCAGTTCCTCGGGGACGGCGCGCTCGGCGAGGTCGTACACCCGCTTCCAGCCCCGGCGCTCCACGCAGACCACCTCGCCGTACATCAGGGCGCGCTCGACGGCGACCTTGGTGCCCGACCAGTCCCACCACTCGCTGGTCTTCTTGGCCCCGCCCAGCTCCGTCGCCGTCAGCGGGCCCTCGGCGTGCAGCTGCTTGACGACCTGGTCGTACGTGCCGTCGGGCAGCTCGTGGTTCCAGTGCGGGCGGTTGCGGTAGGCGCGGCGGCGGAAGGCGAAGTGGGGCCACTCCTCGATGGGCAGGATGCAGGCGGCGTGCGACCAGTACTCGAAGGCGTGCGGGCGCGCCGACGGCGTGCCGGTGGACGCGGCCGTCCAGTAGGACCGCTCGACGGTCCCGCGGCCGACCGCGCCCAGGCGGGCGTAGGGCACGAGCTCGTGGGAACGGGCGAGCACCGAGATGGTGTCGAGCTGGACCGCGCCGAGGTGCCGGAGGACACCGCGCACACCGGACCGCCGGTCGGGTGCGCCGAGGAAACCCTGGGCACGCAGGGCGATGCGGCGGGCTTCGTCCGCCGAGAGGTCGGTGGTGGGTCGCGGGAGCGAGGTCATGGCATCGCACGATAAGGGGCGGCACCGACAACGCGTGCTGAGCTGCGCTTTCGCCGACGGCCCCTATGCGGGAGCGGGCAGGTAGGGCGCCGCCGAGGGCAGGCTCAGGTCCGACGGCAGCAGGGAACCCACCCAGCAGTCCCGTCGAACCCCCTTGTTGTTGAGCCCCGAGCGCAGGGTGCCCTCCACGGTGAAGCCGACCCGCTCGGCGACCGCGCGGGAGGCGTGGTTCCCGACCTCGGCGCGCCACTCCAGGCGGTCGACGGCGAGGTGGGTGAAGGCCCAGCGGGCGACGGTGAGGGAGGCCTCGGTCACATAGCCGTTGCCGCGGTGCTCCTTCGTGGCCCAGTAGCCGATCTCGGCCTCGCCCAGCGAACGCATCGTTATGCCGAGCGTGCCCACGAGGTCTCCGCCGGAGCCGGGGAGGAAGAGGCCGAAGGTGAACATCGAGCCGTTGGCCCAGCCCAGGGGGACCATGTCCGCGGTGAAGCTTTGCGCGTGCTCGGGCAGGTAGGGCGAAGGAAGCTGGGAGAGCCAGCGCTGGATGTCGGGGTCCTGCACGGCCGCGTACACCGCGTCGGAGTCCTGGGGGCCGAGCGGGCGCAGGAGCAGACGGTCGGTGGTGAGCGTGACGGGTTCCATCGCCCGATTCTGCTCGGGGGCCGCGGGGGGCGCCATCCCTTTTCCCGGTGTGTGCGGGGTTGATCGCGTTTCTCGGTGTGTGGGGAAGTGATCACAATTCGTGCAAAACGTCACCGGGACACGGCACCATCGGAGACCCCTGGACGTTGTTCATGTTGAGGCCTCCGTGAAGCTGCGGACGGGTGGCCTTGCGGCAGGCCCTCCCGGCTTGGCCGTGTCCTCGCATACGATGGCCGTTGCTCAGTACGTCAATGGAAACCGACCGTCCCAGGCCCGACCGGCAAGGAGACCAACCCCCGTGTCCGTCCTCTCGAAGATCATGCGTGCAGGCGAAGGCAAGATCCTGCGCAAGCTGCACCGCATCGCGGGCCAGGTCAACTCCATCGAAGAGGACTTCGTCGCCCTCTCCGACGCCGATCTGCGTGCCCTCACCGATGAGTACAAGCAGCGGTACGCGGACGGCGAGAGCCTGGACGACCTGCTGCCCGAGGCGTTCGCCACGGTGCGCGAGGCGGCACGGCGCGTCCTCGGCCAGCGCCACTACGACGTCCAGCTGATGGGCGGCGCCGCCCTGCACCTGGGCTATGTCGCCGAGATGAAGACCGGCGAGGGCAAGACCCTGGTCGGTACCCTGCCCGCCTATCTGAACGCGATCTCGGGCGACGGCGTCCACATCATCACGGTCAACGACTACCTGGCCGAGCGCGACTCGGAGATGATGGGCCGCATCCACAAGTTCCTGGGCCTGTCCGTCGGCTGCATCCTCGCCAACATGACGCCGGCCCAGCGCCGCGAGCAGTACGGCTGCGACATCACCTACGGCACGAACAACGAGTTCGGCTTCGACTACCTGCGCGACAACATGGCGTGGGCCCAGGACGAACTCGTCCAGCGCGGCCACAACTTCGCCATCGTCGACGAGGTCGACTCCATCCTCGTCGACGAGGCCCGTACGCCGCTGATCATCTCCGGCCCGGCCGACCAGGCCACCAAGTGGTACGGCGACTTCTCCAAGCTGGTCACCCGCCTGAAGAAGGGCGAGGCGGGCAACCCGCTCAAGGGCATCGAGGAGACCGGCGACTACGACGTCGACGAGAAGAAGCGCACGGTCGCCATCCACGAGGCCGGTGTCTCCAAGGTCGAGGACTGGCTGGGCATCGACAACCTCTACGAGTCGGTGAACACCCCGCTCGTGGGCTACCTGAACAACGCCATCAAGGCCAAGGAGCTCTTCAAGCGCGACAAGGACTACGTCGTCATCGACGGCGAAGTCATGATCGTCGACGAGCACACCGGCCGTATCCTCGCCGGCCGCCGCTACAACGAGGGCATGCACCAGGCGATCGAGGCGAAGGAAGGGGTGGACATCAAGGACGAGAACCAGACGCTCGCCACGATCACCCTGCAGAACTTCTTCCGCCTCTACTCCAAGCTCTCCGGCATGACCGGTACGGCGATGACCGAGGCCGCGGAGTTCCACCAGATCTACAAGCTGGGCGTGGTCCCGATCCCGACCAACAGGCCGATGATCCGCAAGGACCAGGCGGACCTGATCTACCGCACCGAGGTCGCCAAGTTCGAGGCGGTCGTCGACGACATCTCCGAGAAGCACGAGAAGGGTCAGCCGATCCTGGTCGGCACCACCTCGGTGGAGAAGTCGGAGTACCTCTCGCAGCAGCTCAGCAAGCGCGGCGTCCAGCACGAGGTGCTCAACGCCAAGCACCACGAGCGCGAGGCGTCGATCGTCGCCCAGGCCGGCCGCAAGGGTGCGGTGACCGTGGCGACGAACATGGCCGGCCGTGGTACGGACATCAAGCTCGGCGGCAACCCCGAGGACCTCGCCGAGGCGGAGCTGCGCCAGCGCGGCCTCGACCCCGAGGAGCACATCGAGGAGTGGGCCGCGGCCCTGCCGGACGCGCTGCAGCGCGCCGAGGAGGCGGTCAAGGCCGAGAAGGACGAGGTCGAGAGGCTCGGCGGCCTGTACGTGCTCGGCACCGAGCGGCACGAGTCGCGTCGTATCGACAACCAGCTGCGCGGTCGTAGCGGCCGTCAGGGCGACCCGGGCGAGTCCCGCTTCTACCTCTCCCTGGGCGACGACCTGATGCGTCTGTTCAAGGCGCAGATGGTCGAGCGCGTGATGTCGATGGCGAACGTCCCGGACGACGTGCCGATCGAGAACAAGATGGTCACGCGCGCGATCGCGTCCGCCCAGTCGCAGGTCGAGCAGCAGAACTTCGAAACGCGCAAGAACGTTCTGAAGTACGACGAGGTGCTCAACCGGCAGCGCGAGGTCATCTACGGCGAGCGGCGCCGCGTCCTGGAGGGCGAGGACCTTCAGGAGCAGGTGCGGCACTTCATGGACGACACCATCGACGCGTACGTGGGGGCGGAGACCGCCGAGGGCTTCCCGGAGGACTGGGACCTCGACCGGCTGTGGGGCGCCTTCAAGCAGCTCTACCCGGTGAAGGTCACCATCGAGGAACTGGAGGAGGCGGCCGGGGACCGCGCGGGTCTGACGGCGGAGTTCATCAGGGAGTCCATCGAGGACGACATCCGCGAGCAGTACGAGGCCCGCGAGACGCAGCTCGGCTCCGAGATCATGCGTGAGCTGGAGCGCCGGGTGGTGCTGTCGGTGCTGGACCGCAAGTGGCGCGAGCACCTCTACGAGATGGACTACCTCCAGGAGGGCATCGGCCTGCGCGCGATGGCGCAGAAGGACCCGCTGGTCGAGTACCAGCGCGAGGGCTTCGACATGTTCACCGCGATGATGGAGGGCATCAAGGAGGAGTCCGTCGGCTACCTGTTCAACCTGGAGGTCCAGGTCGAGCAGCAGGTCGAGGAGGTGCCGGTCGAGGACACGAAGCCTGTGGCCGACCTGGAGAAGCACGACGCGGTTCCGGCGCAGGCCGGTGCGCGTCCGGAGATCCGGGCCAAGGGGCTGGACGCGCCGCAGCGGCGTGACCTGCACTTCTCGGCGCCGACCGTGGACGGCGAGGGCGGCATCGTCGAGGGTGAGTTCGCCACGGACGGCGAGCCCGTGCGTTCGGAGGCCGACGGCCTCACGCGCGCGGAGCGGCGCAAGCAGGCCAAGACCGGGCGCCGCCGCAAGAAGTGACCGGCGCTCTCTGAGAGAGCCGGCCGCGGACAGGGAAGGGCCGGGCACCCTCGGGTGCCCGGCCCTTCGGCTTGGGCTGCGGTCCGCCGTCAGGGCAGGTCGTCCTTCGTGCGGGGCATACGGGGGCCGCCCAGTTCCACCGCCGTGCAGCGCCAGCGCCGGTCCCGGCCCTGCTCCAGGCGGAACGCCATCGCGCGCAGTTGGTCGCCCGCGCCGATGCGGGCGAAGGCCTCCACGGCGCCCGGGCGGGGCTCGTAGTAGCCGATGTCGCGCACGACGGGGCGGGCGCCGCGGGTGCGCAGCGTGCCGCGCTCCGCGAGCCAGGCGAGTTCGTCGTAGGCCCGGCCCGCGGTGTGCCGGAGCATCCAGTGCACGGGGCGCTGCCCGCTGAGAACGGCGAGCAGGCGATCGGCGAACAGATCGGTGGCCACGGGCAGCGAAACCGCCCGTACGGCGTCCTGAGCACCGGCCCCGATCCCCGCCGCGCTCACCGCGCCTGCGGCGCGGGCTGTGCCCGCGTAGCTGCCCGGCGCGGACCTGTGGGTATCCGCCCGACGGGCTCCGGCTGCGGCCGCCGTGAGGGCTGCGACGTTGGCCGTGGGCGCCGGGTTGGCGCCTGGGTGGGCCGTGCCCGTGCGGGCTGCGCCCGCCGGGCGGCCTGAGGTTGTTCTGGTGGCCGTGCTCGTCGTGCCGGCCGCTGCGTTGGACGTGTGCGCCGGGTTGGCGCCCCGGTGTGCCGTGTCCGACCTGCGGGCTGCGTCCGTCGAGCGGGCTGGGGCTGTCCTGGCGCCTGCGCTCGCCGTCGGGCCTGGAGCTGTGGCGGTAGCGCTTGCCGTGCCGGCTGCCGTGTTGGCTGCCGTGTTGGCCGTGCGTGCCGGGTTGGCGCCTGGGTGGGCCGTGCCCGTCCTGCGGGCTGTGCCTGTCGTGCCCGCTGCGGCGTTGGCCGTGCGTGCCGGGTTGGCGTCCGGGTGGGCCGTGCCCGATCTGCGGGCTGCGCCCCTCGAGCGGGCCGGTGCTGGCCTGGCGGCTTTGCTCAACGGGCGGTCTGCGACCGTTCTGGCGGTTGCTGCCGTTGTTCGCAGTGCGCCTGTGGTTCGGGGCGCTGCGCTCGTGCCCGTCGTGCCCGTCGTGCGGGACCGGCCCGACGCGGGGCCCGGGCTCGCCGTGTCGGCGTTGCTGTTCGGTTCCGGAACGTGTCCTACCGGCTCTCGTGCCCCTCCCGGTTCCGGAGCCTGCACTCTCGTGTCCCGCGTGCCGGCCCGCGCCGGACGGGGGCGGAGGGGGGTAGCGGGAGGGCGGGTGTCGCGGGGGGCCGTTGGGGGTGTGGAGTTGTTACGGGGTGGGGGGTTGTCGTCGGCTGTGCGGGGGAGGGTGCCGCCTGGGGTGCGGGGTGGGTAGCCGCCGGGGCGGCGGAGGCCGCGGCGGCTCGGCGGGTGGGTGCCCGGGCGGCGCTGGGTCCTGGTCATGACCTTGTTCATGAGTCCCCGTTCGGTGTCGTTGTCCGGCGCCGGCGCCCAGGGCACCGGTTTATACCGGGCAGTAACTTCCTGCTGGGGCTCTTGTACGGGGCCGAAGGCGCCGCGGCAAGGAAGGCGCGGCGCGCGTCGGACCGTGGACGAGTTCACCGATACGAGTGATTGAGAGGGCCACAAACCATGTGGGGACTGGGGTGGACCGGGTGAGGCGAGGGGCGCGCGGTGGACGGGTCGGGTGGTGTGGCCGGGGACTCGAAAGGAGGCTCCCGCACGTATCCTGAAGGCCGTCCGGGCGGCGAGCCCTCCGACCACGAAAGCGGCCTGCCATGCGTGTCTACGTCCCCCTGACCCTCTCGGGCCTCGCCGAGGCGCACAAGACGGGAGAGCTGGGGACGGGGGCGCTCACCGCGTACGCCGTGACGCCCGCCCTGCGCGAGTGGTACCTCTCCGACGACATCGAGGAGCTGGAGTACGCCGCGCTGAACCGGGCCGCGCTCGCCTCGCTGCGGCTGCTGGCGCTGGACCCGGGCGCACCGCGGCGCCGTGTGGTGGTCGCCGTGGACGTACCCGACGGCGCGGCGACGGCCGACCCCGACCGCGGGCTCGACCCGGCCGCACTCGGCGAGGTGCGGGTGGCCGGTCCGGTGCGGCTGGCCAAGGCGGCCGCCGTGCACGTCGACTCCGGTGACGCGGAGGCGGACGTGATCGCCGCGGCCGAGGCCCTGGGAGCGGCGGACGCGGGGGACGACGACGCCCAGTTCGTGGTGGACGGAGCCGAGGACCACGAGCTGCTCTGGTACGCCACACAGGAGATCCCGAACCTCGTCGAGCTTGGCGGCTGAAGCCCCGGACCGCGACCGCACCACGGGTCGCGACCTGCCGTTCTCCTGATTGTCAGTGGCGGCGGGTACGTTTTCCGGTATGGGGAATCAGTCAGGGGCGCACATCGTCTGGGACTGGAACGGCACGCTGTTCCACGACAACGACGCGGTCATCGGTGCGACGAACGCGGCGTTCGCCGAGCTGGGCCTGGAGCCGATCACACTGGAGCAGTACCGCGCGCTGTACTGCGTGCCGGTCCCGAAGTTCTACGAGCGGCTGCTCGGTCGGCTGCCCACCGAGGCCGAGTGGGACACGATGGACGGCGTCTTCCACCGGTACTACTCCGAGCACCGCACCAGATGCACCCTGACCGAGGGGGCCGTGGAGCTGCTCACCGGGTGGACGTCGGCCGGGTACAGCCAGTCGATCCTCAGCATGTACGGGCACGAGGACCTCGTCCCGCTGGTCCGGGGCTTCGGGATCGAGACGCACTTCCTCCGGGTGGACGGGCGGACGGGCCGCTCCGGCGGCAGCAAGGCCGAGCACATGGTGCGGCACCTGGGCGCGCTGTCCGAGGTGGTGAACCCCGCGCGCACGGTGGTGATCGGCGACGCGGCGGACGACGCGGTGGCCGCACGGCACGTCGGCGCGCGGGCGGTGCTCTACACCGGCGGTTCGCACAGCCGGGCCAGCCTGGAGGAGGCGGGCGTGCCGGTGGTGGACACCCTGCGGGAGGCGGTCGTGGAGGCGCAGCGGCTGGCCGAGTGAGCCGCACGCGGCGAGAAGCGCGGGAGAAGCACGGGGAGACGCAGGAAGACACCGGGAAGACACGGGGAGAGGGAAACGGGGGTGACGAACGTGGAGTGGGAAGCGTGGAGCGGGAAACGCGGAACGTCGGGGTCCGGTGGAGCCATACGTCGCCTTCGCCGTCCCCACCCCTGTGCAGAACGTCAAACTTCCACCCCCGGTTTTGTACACATACGGCTCATGACGGGCCCCCCATGAGGAGCGATAGCCTTGTGGCGTGATCAGCGCGATAGTTCGCGGGGGCGCCGTCGCCTCCGCTGTGCGCCCGGTGAGCACGGACCACATCCGTGTCCGGGCGGCGGTCGCTGGTCCTCGCGGGCGGGAAGGGGCCTCGACGGCCCCCAGGACGCCGCGTCATCCACAGGCAGAGGCGCGGCCGAGAGCAGCGTCACACCCGTCGGACGCGTCGAACAAGACTGATATCTCCCCGCTCATCTCACTTTCCGGCATAGCGTCGAAGCACACCGGACATCCCGGGCCGCGGCGTCACGCCGGAGGGGAAGAGACCGTACTTCCTTCTACGTCACGCAACGGCGCGCGACAGGAGCCAGAGGACAATGCAGACCAAGCTGGACGAAGCCAAGGCCGAGCTGCTCGAGAGGGCCGCCCGGGTAGCTGAGAACAGTCCGCTCGGGGGACATATCCCGACCGGTTCGACGGGCGAGGGCACGCCGGACCAGGAGTCCGTGCTCGCGTTCCTCCAGCGTTTCTACCTGCACACCGCCCCCGAGGACCTCGCAGGCCGTGACCCGGTCGACGTCTTCGGCACCGCCTACTCCCACTACCGCCTGGCCGAGAACCGCCCCCAGGGCACGGCCAACGTCCGGGTCCACACCCCGACCGTCGAGGAGAACGGCTGGACGTGCAGCCACTCCGTCGTCGAGGTCGTCACCGACGACATGCCCTTCCTCGTGGACTCCGTGACGAACGAGCTGACCCGCCAGGGCCGCGGCATCCACGTGGTGATCCACCCGCAGTTCGTGGTGCGCCGTGACGTCGCCGGCAAGCTCATCGAGGTGCTGCCCGCCGCGGCGCCCGGCGAGGAGCTGCCGCACGACGCGCACACCGAGTCCTGGATCCACGTCGAGACCGACCGCGAGACCGACCGCGCCGACCTGAAGCAGATCACCGCCGACCTGCTGCGTGTGCTGTCCGACGTCCGCGAGGCCGTCGAGGACTGGGAGAAGATGCGCCAGGCGGCGACCAGCCTCGCCGAGGAACTGCCCGGTGAGCCGGCGCCCGGCGACCTGCGCGCGCAGGAGGTCGAGGAGGCCCGTGAGCTGCTGCGCTGGCTGTCCGACGACCACTTCACCTTCCTCGGTTACCGCGAGTATCAGCTGCGCAACGACGACTCCCTGGCGGCCGTGCCCGGCACCGGGCTGGGCATACTGCGCGCGGACCCGCCGCACGCCGGCGACGACAGCCACCCGGTCAGCCCGTCCTTCGAGCGGTTGCCCGCCGACGCCCGTGCCAAGGCGCGCGAGCACAAGCTGCTGGTGCTGACCAAGGCCAACAGCCGGGCCACCGTCCACCGGCCCTCCTACCTGGACTATGTGGGCGTCAAGAAGTTCAACGACAAGGGCGAGGTCGTCGGGGAGCGCCGCTTCCTCGGCCTGTTCTCGTCCGCCGCCTACACCGAGTCCGTGCGCCGGGTCCCGGTCATCCGCCGCAAGGTCGAGGAGGTCCTCGAGCGCGCCGGCTTCTCGCCCAACAGCCACGACGGGCGCGATCTGCTCCAGATCCTGGAGACCTACCCGCGCGACGAGCTCTTCCAGACCCCGGTCGGTGAGCTCCAGGCCATCGCCACCTCGGTGCTGTACCTCCAGGAGCGCCGCCGGCTGCGCCTGTACCTGCGCCAGGACGAGTACGGCCGCTACTACTCGGCCCTCGTGTACCTCCCGCGCGACCGCTACACCACCGGTGTACGCCTGCGGATCATCGACATCCTGAAGGAGGAGCTGGGCGGCACCAGCGTCGACTTCACCGCCTGGAACACCGAGTCGGTGCTCTCCCGGCTGCACTTCGTCGTCCGTGTGCCGCAGGGCACCGAGCTGCCGCAGCTGTCGGACAGCGACAAGGAGCGCATCGAGGCCCGCCTGGTCGAGGCCGCCCGCTCCTGGACGGACGCCTTCTCCGAGGCGCTGACCGCCGAACTCGGCGAGGAGCGCGCCGCGGAGCTGCTGCGCCGTTACTCGGGCGCCTTCCCCGAGGGCTACAAGGCCGACCACACCCCGCGCGCGGCGGTCGCCGACCTGTGCAACCTCGAGCAGCTGAACGAGGACAAGACCTTCGCGCTGAGCCTGTACGAGCCGGTGGGCGCCGCCCCCGAGGAGCGCCGGTTCAAGATCTACCAGAAGGGCGGCTCGGTCTCCCTGTCCGCCGTGCTGCCGGTGCTCAGCCGGCTCGGCGTCGAGGTCACCGACGAGCGGCCGTACGAACTGCGCTGCGCGGACCGTACGACGGCGTGGGTCTACGACTTCGGCCTGCGGATGCCGAAGGAGTCCGGCGGCACCGGCGACCACCTCGGCGACGACGCCCGTGACCGCTTCCAGGACGCCTTCGCCGCCACCTGGACGGGCAAGGCGGAGAACGACGGGTTCAACGCCCTGGTGCTGGGCGCCGGGCTGACCTGGCGCCAGGCGATGGTGCTGCGCGCCTACGCCAAGTACCTGCGCCAGGCCGGCTCGACCTTCAGCCAGGACTACATGGAGGACACCCTCCGCAACAACGTCCACACCACCCGGCTGCTGGTCTCCCTGTTCGAGGCGCGGATGTCGCCGGAGCGCCAGCGCGCCGGGCACGAGCTCGTGGACGCGCTGCTGGAGGAGCTCGACGCGGCCCTGGACCAGGTGGCCTCCCTCGACGAGGACCGGATCCTGCGGTCCTTCCTCACCGTGATCAAGGCGACCCTGCGCACCAACTTCTTCCAGGAGGCGCGGGAGGGCGGCCGGCCGCACGCGTACGTCTCCATGAAGTTCGACCCGCAGGCCATCCCGGACCTGCCGGCGCCGCGCCCGGCGTACGAGATCTGGGTGTACTCGCCGCGCGTGGAGGGCGTGCACCTGCGCTTCGGCAAGGTCGCCCGAGGCGGTCTGCGCTGGTCCGACCGGCGCGAGGACTTCCGCACCGAGATCCTGGGCCTGGTCAAGGCGCAGATGGTGAAGAACACCGTCATCGTGCCGGTCGGTGCCAAGGGCGGGTTCGTCGCCAAGCAGCTGCCCGACCCGAGCGTGGACCGGGACGCGTGGATGGCGGAGGGTGTCGCCAGCTACAAGACCTTCATCTCGGCGCTGCTCGACATCACCGACAACATGGTCGCCGGCGAGGTCGTGCCCCCGCAGGACGTCGTGCGGCACGACGGCGAGGACACCTACCTGGTGGTCGCCGCCGACAAGGGCACGGCGCGGTTCTCGGACATCGCCAACGAGGTCGCCCAGTCGTACGACTTCTGGCTCGGCGACGCCTTCGCCTCCGGCGGCTCGGCGGGCTACGACCACAAGGGCATGGGCATCACCGCCCGCGGCGCCTGGGAGTCCGTCAAGCGGCACTTCCGGGAGCTGGGCGTGGACACCCAGACCCAGGACTTCACGGTCGTCGGCATCGGCGACATGTCCGGTGACGTGTTCGGCAACGGCATGCTGCTGAGCGAGCACATCCGGCTGGTCGCCGCCTTCGACCACCGGCACATCTTCATCGACCCCGAGCCGGACGCGGCCGTCTCCTACGCCGAGCGCCGCCGCCTGTTCGAGCTGCCGCGCTCCTCGTGGGCGGACTACAACACCGAGCTGATCTCGGCCGGCGGCGGGATCTTCCCCCGTACGGCCAAGTCGATCCCGGTCAACGCGCGCATCCGCGAGGCCCTCGGCATCGAGGCCGGCATCACCAAGCTGACCCCGGCCGACCTGATGCGGGTGATCCTCAAGGCCCCGGTCGACCTGCTGTGGAACGGCGGCATCGGCACGTACGTCAAGGCGTCCACCGAGTCCCACGCGGACGTCGGCGACAAGGCCAACGACGCCATCCGCGTCGACGGTCGCGACCTGCGGGTCCAGGTCGTCGGCGAGGGCGGCAACCTGGGCTTCACCCAGCTCGGCCGGATCGAGTGCGCGATGCAGGGCGCCCGGATCAACACCGACGCCATCGACAACAGCGCCGGCGTGGACACCTCCGACCACGAGGTGAACATCAAGGTCCTGCTCAACGGGCTGGTCGCGGAAGGCGACATGACGGTCAAGCAGCGCAACAAGCTGCTCGCCGAGATGACCGACGAGGTCGGCGCCCTGGTGCTGCGCACCAACTACGCGCAGAACACGGCGATCGCCAACGCGCTCGCCCAGTCCAAGGACATGCTCCACGCCCAGCAGCGCTTCATGAAGCACCTGGTGCGCGAGGGCCACCTGGACCGGGCGCTGGAGTTCCTGCCCACGGACCGTCAGATCCGTGAGCGGCTGGCCGCCGGGCACGGCCTGACCGGTCCGGAGACGGCCGTCCTGCTGGCGTACACGAAGATCACGGTTGCCGAGGAGCTGCTGCACACCTCGCTGCCGGACGACCCGTACCTGCGTGGCCTGCTGCACACCTACTTCCCGACCGCGCTGCGCGAGCAGTTCACCGAGCGGATCGACAACCACCCGCTGCGCCGCGAGATCACGACGACCGTCCTGGTCAACGACACGGTCAACACGGGCGGTACGACGTATCTGCACCGCCTGCGGGAGGAGACCGGGGCGTCGCTGGAGGAGATCGTCAGGGCGCAGACGGTGGCCCGCACGATCTTCCGCTCGGCTGCGGTGTGGGACGCGGTCGAGGCGCTGGACAACAAGGTCGAGGCCGACGTCCAGACCCGGATCCGCCTGCACTCGCGCCGACTGGTCGAGCGCGGCACGCGCTGGCTGCTGAACAACCGGCCGCAGCCGCTGGAGCTCGCCGAGACCATCGAGTTCTTCTCCGAGCGGGTCGGGCAGGTGTGGGCGGAACTGCCCAAGCTGCTCAAGGGCGCGGACCTGGAGTGGTACCAGCAGGTCTACGACGAGCTGTCCGGCGCCGGCGTCCCGGACGAGCTGGCCACGCGCGTGGCCGGGTTCTCCTCCGCCTTCCCCGCGCTCGACATCGTCTCGGTGGCCGACCGCATGGGCAAGGACCCGATGGACGTCGCCGAGGTGTACTACGACCTCGCCGACCGCCTCCACATCACCCAGCTGATGGACCGCATCATCGAGCTGCCGCGCGCCGACCGGTGGCAGTCCATGGCCCGTGCGGCGATCCGCGAGGACCTGTACGCGGCGCACTCGGCGCTGACCGCTGACGTGCTCGCCGCGGGCAACGGCACCGCCACGCCGGAGCAGCGCTTCAAGGTGTGGGAGCAGAAGAACGGGGCGATCCTGTCCCGGGCGCGTGCCACGCTCGAGGAGATCCGCGGCTCGGACGCGTTCGACCTGGCCAACCTGTCGGTGGCGATGCGGACGATGCGCACGCTGCTGCGGACGCACTCGTAACGCGCGGGAGGCCGACCCGTACCCGAGGGCGCCCCGGACCTTTCCGGTTCGGGGCGCCCTCATGCCGTGCATGTGTCCTTCTTGCCGTCGTCCAGGAAACGCCGTACGCCGAATTTACCCTTTCCCGCTAAACGGGATCATTCGTATAAAGTCGCCGCGTGAACACCCTCGGTAGTCGCACCTGGCTCCTCAGGCGGCACGATGCGCACCGCGCCGCCTGAGGCACCCTCAGCGGGCACGGCCGTCCCCCGGCCGCCGACCTCCCCGGGAGGGTCCCACGCGCCCCGCGCGGCCGCCGCGCTCCTCGTCGCCCTGCTGCTCCTGATGATCGTCCGGCTGCCCTGGGCCGGTGACCTGGGCATGCACGCGGCGACCATCCAGCGGCTGCGTCACAGTCTGTTCCACCCCGGCAATCCGCTTGTCGACGCCGACACCCCGAGCCCGTACTACTCGCCGTGGATGCTGCTCCTCGGCTCTGTCGCCCGGGCCGGTGGCCTGTCGGTGTTCGACGTGCTGCGGCTCGCCGCGCTCGCCGGACTCACGCTGCTGGTGACGGGCGTCTGGCGGTACGTCAGAACGCTGAGCGCGCACCGGGCCGCGCCCGCCCTGGCCGCCCTGAGCCTGGTTCTGCTGTGGGGTACGGAGCTCATCAACTGGAGCGGCTTCCTCTCCCTCAACTCCCTCGCGCTGACGGTGTCGTATCCCAGCGTGCTGGCCCTCGGCCTCGCCTTCCACTACTGGGCCTGGCTCACCCGGGCGCTGCGCGCGGCGGCCGGGTGGGAGGTGTGGCTGGGGCTCGGGGCGCTGTGGGCGCTGATCCTGCTGTGCCATCAGTTCACCGGGTTCGTCGCCACGCTCGGCGGTCTCGCCGCGGTGCTCGCGGCCCGGCCCCCGCGTGCCCTGTGGCCGCGGCTCGGCGCCGGGACGGCCCTGGGGCTGCTGGTGCTGTGGCTGTGGCCGTACTACGACTTCTTCGCCCTGTTCTCGGCCGGAAGCGATCTGGAGGAGGTGCACCGGGCGCTCTACACGCAGTTCCTCGGCCGCTACTGGCTGGCTCTGCTCGGAGTGGCCGCGCTGGTCGTGCGGTGGCGGCGCGACCGGCGGGACCCGCTGATGGTCTTCTTCCTGCTGGGCGCGCTGGTGTGCGCATTGGGGTTCGCCACGGGCCACTACGCCTGGGGCCGGACGCTGCCCGCCGCCCTCGTCCCGGCCCAGATCGCCGCCGCGCTGGAGGTGGTGCAGGGCGGCCGGCGGGCCGTGCGGACCCGCTGGGCGTGGGCGCTGGGCGGCGCGCTGGCCCTGGGTGCGTGGACCCAGGCCGGCGTGCTCGGGTACGCCGTCGGGCGCGAGGCGCTGCCGGACGTGCTCGCGGCCGGCTACACCCCGACCTGGACCGGGTACTACTGGATCATGCCGTACGTGAAGTACGGGGACGTGGTCATGGCCCGGGACCTGCCCTCCCGGCTGATCCCGGCCTACGGCCCCTACACGGTCGCCCCCGGCTACCCGGACTTCTTCCTGCCGGACGAGGCCCAGCGCGAGTGGGCGGTGCGGCGCTACTACACGCTCCGCACACCGGAGGGCGAACGCAGGGACATCCTGCGCACCTATGACGTGCGCTGGGTCGTGGACGGAAGCAGACCGCGCCATGACCCCGAACTGCGCGTGGTGACCCACGGTCCGGGCGGCCAGGTGCTCTACGCGGTCACTCCCTGACCGGCCCGCCGGGCGCCGGCGGGCGTGGGGCCATCACTTGGCCTTCTTCTTGTCGGGGCCGCCGGTGAAGGCCTCGTAGGCCTCGAGGACCTCCTCGGTGGGGCCGTCCATGCGCAGTTCGCCGCGTTCCAGCCACAGGACGCGCTCGCAGGTGTCGCGGATGGAGGCGTTGCTGTGGCTGACCAGGAACACCGTGCCGGCCTGCGCGCGCAGTTCGCGGATCCGCTTCTCCGAACGCCGTTGGAAGGAGCGGTCGCCCGTGGCCAGCGCCTCGTCGATCAGCAGGACGTCGTGGTCCTTGGCGGCGGCGATGGAGAAGCGCAGCCGGGCGGCCATGCCGGAGGAGTAGGTGCGCATGGGGAGTGTGATGAAGTCGCCCTTCTCGTTGATCCCGGAGAAGTCGACGATGTCCTGGTAGCGCTCCTTGACCTCCTCGCGGGACATGCCCATGGCCAGTCCGCCGAGGAGGACGTTGCGCTCGCCGGTCAGGTCGTTCATCAGCGCCGCGTTCACGCCGAGCAGCGAGGGCTGGCCGTCGGTGTAGATCTTGCCGTTCTCCACGGGCAGGAGTCCGGCGACGGCCTTGAGCAGCGTGGACTTGCCGGAGCCGTTGGTGCCGATGAGGCCGATGGCCTCGCCCTTGTAGGCGACGAACGAGACCTTCTTGACCGCGTGCACCCGGCGTACGCCGGCCGCCTTCTCGGCCTTCTCGCGGCGCAGGATCCGGTTGAGGGCGGCGGTCGCCGAGCCGCGGCCGGAACCGGTGCCGTTGACCCGGTAGACGATGTCGACGCCGTCGACCACGACGGTGGGGATCTTGTCGGTTTTCAGTTCAGCCACGGCCGTACGTCTCCTCAGCCTTCCAGAAGTAGATGAAGCCGCCGACCCCGGCGAGCAGGGCCCAGCCCAGCGCGAACGCCCACACATGGTGGGGGAGCTGGTGTGCCTTGAAGCTGTCGATCAGCGCGAAGCGCATCAGGTCGATGTAGACGGCGGCCGGATTGGACTGCAGCAGCACCTTCAGCACGTGCGGCATGTGGCTGCGGTTCAGCGTGTTGTCGATGCTCCACATCACACCGGAGACGTACATCCAGGTACGCAGGAGGAACGGCATCAGCTGGGCGATGTCCGGTGTCTTGGCGCCCATCCGGGCCATGATCATCGAGACGCCGGCGTTGAACACGAACTGGAGCAGCAGCACCGGGACGGCCAGCGCCCACGACATGGTGGGCGTCATGCCGAAGCAGAGCAGGATCGCCAGGAGGGCGACCATCGAGAACAGTAGCTGCTGGAGCTGCTGAAGTGCGAAGGAGACCGGCAGGGCGGCCCGCGGGAAGTGCAGGGCCCGCACCAGGCCGAGGTTGCCGGAGATCGCCCGGGTGCCCGCCATGATCGAGTTCTGGGTGAACGTCCAGATGAACACGCCCGTCACCAGGAACGGGATGTAGTCCGCCACGCCGCGGCTGGTGCCCATGAGGATGCCGAAGATGAAGTAGTACACGGCCGCGTTCAGCAGCGGGGTGGCCACCTGCCAGATCTGGCCGAGCTTCGCCTGGCTGTACTGGGAGGTGAGCTTGGCGGTGGCGAAGGCGCTGATGAAGTGGCGCCGCGCCCACAGCTGGCGGACGTACTCGGGCAGGGACGGGCGGGCGCCGCTGACCGACAGGCCGTGGCGGGCGGCGACCGCCGCGAGGCCGTCCTCGGCCGGGGCCGTGGTGTGGGGCGGTGTGTGGAGGACCTGGCTCACATCCGCTGCTTTCGCTCGGGGGGAGGTGGTGCTGGCGTCCGGCTCCGTGTCGTCGTTCATTTCCTTACGGTTCTCTTCACGTTTTCTTACGTCGGAACGGCACCGTATCGTCGCAACGCGAGCGTACGGCGAAGTGACGCCGCAACGCAACCGTTTCGTCGTTACGCCCTATGCTTGGCCCCATGACGACGAACGCCGAGCAGCCCCAGACGCGCCCCCGCCGCCGGGCCCCCGCCGGAGCGGCCGTGCTCCGCGAGGACGTGACGGAGGCGATCCGGGCGGCGGTCTTCGAGGAACTGGCGTCCGTCGGCTACGCGCGGATGTCCATAGAGGGGATCGCGCGGCGCGCGGGCGTCGGCAAGACGGCCGTCTACCGCCGGTGGCGTTCCAAGCTGCACCTGGTGCTGGACATCGTCTCGGCGCTCGCCGTGCAGGGCCTGCCCGCGCCGGACACCGGTTCCCTGGAGAGCGACCTGCGGCTGCTGTACGAGGTGACCTCGCGGGCCCTGCGCCACCCCATCGCCTCGCAGATCATCCCCGACCTCCAGGCGGAGGCGGCCCGTAACCCGGACATCGCCGAGGCCATGCAGAAGGCCCTGCGCGACGGTCAGGAGAGCGTGGCCAGCAGCATCCTGGCGGCGGCCGAGCGCCGCGGCGAGATCCGCCCCGGTCTGGACCGGGACCTGGCCCTCGACCTGATCTCGGGCCCGCTGTACTGGCGTGCGGTCGTCATCCGCACGCCGAAACTCCCCAAGGGCTACCTGGACGCCCTCGCCCGGGGCACGGCCGAGGCGATCAAGGCGCTCTGACCGCGGGGTCCCCGCAGTCCGGCGCACCGGCGCTACCGGTGATGATCGTTCACGCCGCCGTGGAGGCCCGGGACCGAGCCGGCCGCCCGGCTGCAACCGCCCACCGCCAGCGGCTCACACAGCGGACGGCGGCCCGCCCGGTGGTCGCCCTGTGCGTGGGCGTGTGGCGGTCCGCGTCCGCGTGTGACGTCAGGTGCGGGCGGCTTCCGGGTGGTGGTGGAGCCAGCCCTGCCAGGCCGAGGTGATCATGTCGTGGAGGTCGCGCTTGGCCTTCCAGCCGAGTTCCGTGGCGATGCGGTCGGCGGAGGCGACGACGCGGGCGGGGTCGCCGGGGCGGCGCGGGGTGACCGTCGGGGGGCTGTGGTAGCCGGTGACGGCGTTGATCGTGTCGATCATCTCGCGCACCGAGACCCCCTCCCCGCGGCCGATGTTCAGCGTGAGGTCTAGGCCGGGGGAGGAGCGCAGGGCGCGAGCCGCGGCCACATGGGCCTCCGCGAGGTCGGCCACGTGGATGTAGTCACGGATGCAGGTGCCGTCCGGCGTGGGGTAGTCGTCCCCGAAGATGCGCGGGGGCGCGTTCTCGGTCAGCCGTTCGAAGACCATCGGGACCAGGTTGAAGACGCCGAGGTCCGCAAGGCGCGGGCTCGCCGCGCCCGCCACGTTGAAGTACCGCAGGGACGCCGTGGACAGCCCCGTCGCCCGTCCGGTCGCACGCACCAGCCACTCGCCGGCCAGCTTCGTCTCGCCGTACGGCGACATCGGCGCGCACGGCGTCTCCTCCGTGACCAGGTCCACATCCGGCATGCCGTACACGGCCGCCGAGGAGGAGAACACGAACGAACCGACCCCGGCCGCCGTCACCGCCTCCAGCAGGACCCGCAGACCCTCGACGTTCTCCCGGTAGTAGTGCAGGGGCCGGTCCACCGACTCGCCCACCTGCTTCTTCGCCGCCAGGTGGACGACACCGGTCACCTCGTGCTCGGCGAGGGCGCGCGCCAGCCGGTCGCCGTCCAGCGTGGAGCCCTCCACCAGCGGGACGTCCCGCGGGACGCGCTCGGCGATGCCGGTGGACAGGTCGTCGTAGACCACCGCACGCTCGCCCGCCTCGGTCATCGCGTGGACGACGTGCGCTCCGATGTAGCCGGCGCCGCCGGTGATCAGCCAGGTCATGCGGGCGTCTCCTCGTCAGTTGGAGGTCGTCGAGCGGATGCGGGGCGTGGTGCGGATGCGGGGCGTGGTGCGCTCACTGGGGCGCGGCCCGGTGGAGCAGGCGGCGCAGTCTGCCGTGCAGGACGGACGTCACCCCGCGCAGTCCCGCCGCCAGCCGCAGGGCCAGCGCGCCGGAGTGCGTGGCGTACGGCTGGACCAGCAGGACGCCGTAGCGCACGCTCGGTACGACGCGGCGGCGCAGCAGACCGGCGCCCGCGCGTGCGTGCGCTGTCACCTTACGGTTCGTGCCGTCGGCGAAGCACACCCGCAACCCCAGGTCCCAGGTGCCGGCCCCCAGCCCCGCGAGGTCCACTCCCGTCTCCGCCGACCAGGTGCCGTCCGCGGCCGGCACGAGCGGGACGGTGGCGCCCCGGACCGTGCGCCCCGCCTCACGGTGCAGCCACTCCACCTCCAGGGCCTCGGGCCCGGCGGACGCCACCCTGCCGTACAGGTCGTGCAGGTGCAGCCGCAGCCGGCTCGTACCCGCGTGGGGGTGCAGTTCCGCGTCCACGGCCAGGGGCAGGACGTGGACCGGCCGGACCAGGTAGGGCTCCAGGCCGATCTGCGGAAGGTCGTCCGCCCAGACGGGGGTGCCGTCCTTGTCCCGGGCGTAGGGCGGGCACAGACGGGCCGGGCGGGCGGCGAGCTCCTTCAGGCGCGGCAGGTCGCGCGGCTCGGGCGACGCGAGGATCACCCGTCCGAGGAGGTGCCCGGCGGTCGTCGGGTTGACCGCCCAGTCGGCCGCGTCGTACTCGCCGAGGTACTGCCGCGTGTGCTCCCACCAGGCGCACCGGTACCCGGCGTCGCGCAGGCCCAGCTCACGCGCGTACATGCGCAGCTCGTGTTCGAGGAACTTGGCGCGCGCCGCCCGCGCGAGCTCCTTCTGCCCGGCGCTCAGCAGGATGTCGTACGCCGACCGGCTCGCCTCGGTGCGCGCCCGCCAGTTCTCGATGTTCGCGCGGTCCAGAGAGATCGACAGCTGCCCGGCGGACCGGCGCACGTTCCACACGTACACCTGGTCCGGGATGAGGGCCATGCGTGGGTCGGCGGCCAGCACGCGCGCGGTGAACACGAAGTCCTCGTACGGGAAGTGGCCTTCCGGGAAGCGGATCGCGTGCTCGCGCAGGAAGTCGGTGCGGTACAGCTTGTTGACGCACAGCGTGTCGTGCACGAGACGCGGGAGCTTCGCGGGGTGGGTGAGGACGGCGCCCTCGCTGTAGAGCTTTTGCTGCCACGGCACTTCCCGCCCGGAGGGCAGCTCACGGCGCACGCACAGGCCGCTCACGACCTCGGCCCGCTCCTCCCGGGCGGCGGCGAGCAGCGCGTCCACCGCGCCCGGCGGCAGCACGTCGTCGCTGTCGAGGAACATCACGTACGGCGTCGTGACCGCGTCGAAGCCGGTGTTGCGCGGGCTGCCGCAGCCGCCGCTGTTGTCCTCGCGCCGGATCACCCGCACCCTTGGTTCGGCCGCGGCCAGGCGGCCGAGCAGCTCGAAGGTGCCGTCGGTCGAGCAGTCGTCGACGGCGACGACCTCGCTGACGGAGGGACCCTGCGCGAGAGCCGAGCGCACGGCGTCGGCCATGTGGGCGACGTCGTTGTAACCGATCACGACGACGCTGACGTCGGAGGCCTGGTCGGGGTGCAGATGCATGGAATCCACGGGCCGGATAGTAGGGGTGGTCGGTAATCTCCCGTTAAGAGGGGCTTAGCGTCCCGTGCGGAAGACGGTGAACGTCAGACTCGGGTTCCCCTTCGGACGTCATCAATTTCGTCGATCGCCACAACCGGGCAAATGAGAATAGCGCGGCGGCGGCCAGCAGGCCGTTGCGCATGACCATGAGTGCACAACCTGTCCACGAACAGGCCACCACCTGTTGGTAAAGGGTTGGGTATGCGATCACGCTGACCAGACTCGCCGGCGCGATCAGCGCGGCGACCGGACGCTGTGTGGTCAGCGGTGACGTCAGACACACCGCCGCGAGGCCGAGCAGCCAGACCATGTACTGCGGGCTGATCACCCGGCTGGTGACGGTGAACAGCAGGACGGCACTCAGTGCGGCGTCGTACGGTGTCGCCTCCGTCCAGTGCCGGGCCCGGATCCGCCACAGCAGCAGCAGTCCGAACGCGCTCGCCGACAGGACCAGCGAGAGGTGCGCGACGGTGGAGACATACGGTCCGGTGAACTCCAGGGCCCCGTACCGGTAGCGCACCCGGCCCGGCCAGCCGGCGTGCGTGGCCAGCGCGAGCGCGGTGCCGCCGAACGACTCGATCTGCACGCCCCGGCCGCCCTGCTGGCGGGCGAAGGCGAGCGGGTTCCTGAACAGGCCGGCGAGGACGGTCAGCGCCACGGCGCCGGTGGCGGCCGCCCATGTCCACGCCGACCGGGTCGCACGGCCCCGGGGCAGTCCGAGCAGCGCCAGCGCCGGCCACACCTTCACCAGGGCGCCCAGCGCGGCGAGCGCGCCGCACGCGCGCGTGGAGCGCGACAGCGTCAGCAGGGAGAGCACGGCCAGGGCGGTGGCCTGGACGTCGTAGCGGGCCAGCGGGATGTGCAGCAGCAGGGGCAGGCCCAGCGTCCAGTACGCGGCCCCGAGCAGGCTGCGGCCGGGGCGGGTGCCCGCGTGCGCCAGCGCCAGCGTGACCAGCGCGTCGACGACGACGGTGAGCACCACGAAGGCCTGGAAGTACGTCAGGCCCGGCAGCAGTGCGGGCGACAGCAGCACCGGTCCGGCGCCCGGCGGGTACTGCCACAGCGTGTCGTGTGCCGGGAACGCGCCGTGGGACAGCAGGACGTACCAGTGCTGGTACAGCTTCCACACCTCGCGCGCCACCGAGCCCCGGCCCAGCCGGGGCAGTCCGTTGTGGGCGAGCAGCCACAGCATCAGGGCGCGCGTGAGGAGCCAGGCGGCCGTCAGGGCGAGGAGGCGGTGTCTCGTCGGCGGGCGCGTGAGAAGACGCGTCACGCTCTGGAAGGCGCTCATCACGGCGGATCGTAATCCGCGGGAAAGCCGTATATGTGCTGATACGCGTCCAGTCGTTGGTAAGAGCCTGGCAAGTGGACCAAGGCAGTCGCGGCACCTGGGCCGCGCGCCCGCGCGGCGCCGCGCTCCTACCGGTCGGTCCGGTCAGCCGCATCACGTCGTCGTCCTTCATCGAGTGACCGGGCTCCACTCGTCCGGCCGGCTGCGGGTACGCGGACCCGGGACGTCCGCCGCAGACCGGGGCACCACACGCTCCAGCAGCAGCGGCACCCCCACCACCGGCAGCAGCCAGGCCAGCACGATCAGCCGTTCGCCCCACACGGTGATGTCGGGATGCGCCGCCTGCGTAAGGAACCCGGTGAACGCCGTCGCCACCACGAAGAGGCCGAACGCCCCCCGCCGCCGTAGCGCACCCCACGCGCCGGCGGCGAGCAGGGCGGCGAACAGCGGCTGCCACAGCTGCCGGCGCAGCCACTCCAGCCAGAACCCTCCCTCCAGCCGCAGCAGCTCCGGCCACGGGCGGTCGCGATCGGGCAGGGCGTAGTGGCCGGTGAGCAGGTCCTGAAGGCTGTCGCTCCCGGTCGGGTAGCGCAGCGCCCGCGCCAGGAGCACCGTGCCGACGGCGGCGCCGCAGGCCACCGCGGTGACCGCCAGGACACCCCGCCCCGCCGGGCGCCGCCGCGTCCACCGCCGTACGGCGACGGCCGCGCCCGCGGCGGCCAGGCTCAGCCCGAGGAACAGCGCCTGGGAGTGCTTGACGGTGAACAGCGCGAGCAGCGCACCCGCGACCAGGGCGGTGCCGGCCCGCACGCGCCCGTCCAGCGCCAGCGAGCAGCCCCACAGCGCCGTCAGGGTCAGTGCCAGCATCAGGCCCTCGGCCATCGGCCGCATCGCCGTCGTGCCGCACGGCAGCACGTAGTAGAGGACCTGGCCGGTCAGCGCCAGGGGCACGGGCACGCGGCGGCCGCGCAGCACCAGGAAGACGAGGACGCCGCCCACCGCCGTGACGGCGACGCCCGCCGCCCACACCCCCCACGTCACGCCGAACACCGTGATGAAGGGGATCAGGAACACCGGGTAGCCCGGCCGCGCCTCGAAGATCCGCATGAAGCGCTCCGGCATGAACGGCAGGGTGTGCCCGCCGGTCTGCCCGGCCCGCAACCGTGCCTCCACCTCACGCCGCAGCTCGGCCCGGCACGCGCCCGCCACCCGGGCCGCCGGGCTCGGCTCGCGGAAGCGCAGCACGTCCACGCTCCGGGCGCGTCCACGTGCGGTTCGTCGGTCGCGTCGACGAGCACTCCGCGCCGGTGCAGTTCGGCCAGCCCCATGCCGCGCGCCGGTCCGGTGGCCAGCGAGGGATGCAGGCGTACGACGAGGGTGTGGCCCTCGCCGAGGTCCGCGGCGAGCCGGGCCGGGTCGAAGCGTTCGACGTGGCCGCCGCGCCGGTACTCCCGGCGGGTCGGCGCGTACAGCACCATCGTGTGCTCCGGCGGGATGCCGAGCCGGTCGCGGAGAGCGGCGCCGTCGTCCGCACGCGCGGTGACGAGCACGTCGTTGCGCGGGCTGCCGGTGCGCGCGGAGGTGAACCGGCAGGGGTAGGCCCGCTCCCACACCAGCTCGGAGTGGCGGTTGGCGACCAGGCTGTAGTCCCAGCGGTCGGCGCGGGACAGCAGGCCCGGCACGTCGACGCCGTGCCGGGCGCCGGGCTTGCCCAGCAGATCGGCCGCCATGAACTTCAGCGGGGTGCCCTGATGGGTGTGGATGTGCGTGCTGCCGGGCCGTTTGGCCACGGCCGCGGGCCAGTTGGCGTTGTTGACGAAGAACGCGGCCCGGGCGGCGAGCTGCCGGTGGCGCAGGGTGCCGGACAGGACGTACTCGACGTCCGGCGGCAGCAGCGCGGCCTGCTCCCGGTCGCGGACCACCCACACCCCGCGCAGATGCGGCGCGATCTCCCGCGCCTTGCGGTGGACGGCCGCCGGGTCGCCGAGCATGCCCCGGTGCGAGAACGCCGAGTACAGGACGAGGTCCTGGTCCAGCGTCCGGCGGGTGTGCAGCGCAGCCCAGCCGCCCTTCACCCGTACGGCCACCGCCCTGCGGACCCGCAGCGTCCGGCGCCCGAGTTCCCGGCGGGCCCGCCCGGCCTGCCGCCCGACCCGGTAGGCGGCGTAACCGCCCGCCAATACCCGGACCACACCGGTCGTGTCCGCGTCCGGAGGCCGGTGGGCGCGGAACATCCGCGCCGTACGGCGGAAGAACTCGGCCTTGTCCGACGGCGGCAGCCGGTCCGGCTTGGCGAGGATGTCCAGGCAGTGCTCACCCATCTTCCGGTGCAGATAGGGGCGCCAACTCGCCAGCTCGGGACGGGAGTCGAGATAGGCGAAGACCCGCTCGTACTGGTCGTGGATGTCGAAGTGCTTGCGGCTGGTGGTGGACAGGATGTTGCCCTGCCGCCGCTGGCGGTAGTACAGGCAGATCCGGTCGAGCGTGGCGATCCGCCGGGCGGTGAGCAGGACCGGGAACGTCCAGGACGTGTCCTCGTAGTAGCCGGGTGGGAAGGCGAAGCCGTGCTCCTCGACGAAGTCGCGCCGGTAGACCTTGTTCCACACCACCATCAACAGGTCCAGGATCCGCGGCTGTTCGGCGGCCGTGAAGGTGCCGGGACCGGCCTCGGCCAGCACCGTGGCCAGCACGTTGCGCCGGGTCCCGCCCCACCAGTAGGTGCGGGCGTAGTCGAAGACCAGCACGTCCGGGTCGCCGGTCTCCTCCAGCCGGTCGGCGATGGCCCGCAGTGCGCCCGGGGTGAGGGTGTCGTCGCTGTCGAGGAAGAACAGGAAGTCGCCGGTGGCGAGCGGCATTCCGGCGTTGCGGGCGCGGCCGAGCCCGACGTTCTCCGGCAGGTGCAGCACCCGTACACGCGGGTCGCGGGCGGCGTACTCGTTGAGGATGGCGCCGCTGCCGTCCGGGGAGCAGTCGTCGACGGCGATCACCTCGACGTCGCCGAAGGACTGCGTCAGGACCGAGTCCAGGCATTCGCGCAGGAACCCCTGCACCTTGAAGCAGGGGACGATGATGCTGAAGCGGGGCACTGCTGCGTCAGCTCCTTAGTGGGTGGCGGCGGGGGCCGGGACGCGCTCGGCGAGCGGGATCACGGGCGGTAGCGCTTCGGGCGGCTGGCCGAGGAACACCCGGCGGACGACTCGCTCGGCGGCCCGCCCGTCGTCGAACTGGCAGAACCGCTCCCGGAACCGGGCCCGCAGCGCCGCCGACTCCGGGCCCGCGTACGAGCCGTCGCGGAAGAGCGCCGCCAGATCGCGCGGTGTGCGGACGACCGGGCCGGGCGGCGTGTCCATGAGGTCGAAGCAGACGCCGCGGGTCTCCCGGTAGACCTCCCAGTCGTCGGCGTACACGACGATCGGGCGGTCCAGGTTGGCGTAGTCGAACATGATCGACGAGTAGTCGGTGATCAGCGCGTCGGCCGCCAGGCACACGTCCTCCGAGGAGCGGTGCGCGGTGACGTCGATGATCCGGCCACCGCTCCGCGGTCCGCTCCGGTCGTAGAAGTAGTGGGCGCGCAGCAGGACGACGACGTCCTCGCCGGCCGCCGCGCAGAAGGCCTCCAGGTCCAGGCCGGGCTCGAAGCCGGTGCGGTGGTCGCGGTGGGTGGGGGCGTACAGGACGGCCGTCTTCCCCTCCGGGACGCCCAGCTCGCGGCGGACGCGGGCCACGTCCTCGGCGCGGGCGGCGCAGTAGACGTCGTTGCGCGGGTAGCCGTACTCCAGGGGCTCGTAGGAGCCGGGGAAGGCCCGTTCCCACATCTCGGTGGAGTGGCGGTTGGAGGAGAGGTTGTAGTCCCACCGGTCCACGCGACGCAGCAGTTTGGCGAAGCTGCCGGACTGTGCCGCGACCACCGGGTACGTCGACTGGTCGCAGCCCATCGCCTTCAGCGGGGTGCCGTGCTGGGTCTGGAGGTGCACGCTGCCGGGGCGTTTGACGACGGCGTCGGCGAAGTTGGCGTTGTTCACCAGGTACTTGGCGCGGGCCAGCACCTTCCAGTACCGGCGGCTGCCGATCACCGCGTGGTCGACGCCCTCCGGAACGGTGTGTTCCTGGCCGGGCTCCACCAGGAACACACCGCGCAGGTGGGGGGCGAGTTCGCGGGCCTTGGCGTGCAGGGCGGCCGGGCTGCACGCGTAACCCCGGCCCCAGTAGGCGCAGTACACGACGAGGTTCTCGTCGAGCGGGCGGTGCAGGTGCCGGCGGTAGGCGAGGCGGGTGCGCAGCCTGGCCGCGCGCGGCAGGCGACGGCCGGCCTCCGCCGCCCGGCCGGTGGCGCACCGCGCGCGGAACGCCGTGTACGCCCCGGTCGCCAGCAGCCGGTGCGGCACGCCGGGCCGGCCGCGTGGGGTGCGGTGGCCGGCCGGGCGGTGGCGGCGGTACAGGCGGTGGGCGCGGCGGAAGAACGCGCGGCGCCGGTGAGCGGGCACCTGTTCCGGATGCGCGGCCACCGTCAGCACCGCGTCGAAGAGCTGCTCGAACAGTGGTGCGAACCGTTCCTTGGGCAGTTCCTCGGCAGTGGCTCGGACGAGCACCCGCTCGGTCTGGTCGAGGAGGTCGAACTGGTGCTCGCCCGGGAGGTCGAGCCGGCTGCCCTGCCGGCGCAGCAGATGCCGTACGACGACCTGCCGCAGCACCGCGACGCGCTCGGCCGCGACGGTGACCAGGCCGCCCCAGCCGACGTCGACGCGGTGCCCGTCGGGGAAGGCCAGGCCGCGCCCGGTCACGAAGGAGCGGCGGTAGACCGCGCTCCACGCGGGCAGCGGAACGCCGGTCAGGTGCGGGGCCTCGGCGGGGGAGAAGGCGGGCCCGCGGGCGGTGACCGGCGGCGGCCCGGCCGTGCTGGCCGGCTCGTGGTCCCACCAGGGGGTCCGCTCGTGCTCGAAGTAGAGCACGTCGACGTCGCCCGTCTCCTCCAGGCGGGCGGCCAGCGCGGACAGCGCGCCCGGCACCAGGGTGTCGTCGCCGTCGAGGAACAGCAGATACGCGCCCCTCGCCGCCCGCGTCCCGGCGTTGCGCGCCGCGCCGAGGCCCGCGGACGGGGGCGAGTGGACCAGGACCACCCGGGAGTCCCGCCCCGCGTAGTCGGCGGCGACGCCGGCGGCCGGGGCGGCGGGGCCGTCGCACACCGCGATCAGCTCGAAGTCTCCGAAGGACTGGGCGAGGACCGAGTCCAGCGCCAGGGACAGCCGGCCCGCGACGCCATGCGACGGGACGACGATGCTGAATCGGGGCATTCTGCTCTTTCTTCTGTTGATCCGGTCCGATGCGTGTATACGGACTCCCAAAAGAGCAAACGGTGTTTAAAGGCTCGGGGTGACGGTCTGTGGGCCTGCGGGTTGCGGCAGGGTTGCGAGCGGGCTTCGGCCCGGGGTCGTGACCTGCGACGACACCGGACGGCACGGGGAGACGTCGACCGGCTCGGCCATGCCGTGCGCGACCGGGCGCGCAGCACGGCGGTCCGCAGTACGCGCAGCGGCTTGACGGCCCGCTCGACCGCCCGGCGGCACAGGGCCGTGATCAGCAGCAGCACCCGGATCGCGCGGTGCGGGGCCAGCCGCACCAGGGCGTGCCGCAGTCCGGTGCGCAGCGCCGGCCGGAGGCCGAGGGCGCGGCAACGGCGCCGGCACGCCTCCAGGAACGCGCGCGGGTACGCCGGGACCCGGTGCGCGGGGACGGTGACACTGAACCTGGGCAAGGCGGGCATGGCATCCAAGGGCCGACGTGGGCGTTCTGCCCGGGAACGGCCGGTGGAGCGAGTCGGTCACGGCCCGCTGGAGCATCCGGGGGACGGCGGGCCGGCGGCTCGGGGCCGGCCGGTGCCGGGCCCCCCGAACCGCACGTCCCGTGCGATTACTTGACCGCTCCCGCCATCACGCCCGAGACGAACTGCCGCTGGAAGGCGAAGAACACGGCCAGCGGGATCACCATGGAGATGAACGCCCCGGGAGCCAGGACGTCGATGTTGTTGCCGAACTGGCGTACCTGCGTCTGGAGGGCGACCGTGATCGGCTGCGTACCGGACTTGGTGAACACCAGCGCGACCAGCATGTCGTTCCACACCCACAGGAACTGGAAGATGCCCAGGCTCGCGATCGCGGGCCCGCCCAGCGGCATCACCACGCGGGCGAACAGCCGCAGTTCGCCGGCGCCGTCGAGGCGGGCCGCCTCCAGCAGTTCGCGGGGGATCTCCGCGAAGAAGTTCCGCAGCAGGAACACCGCGAACGGCAGGCCGAAGCCCGTGTGGAACAGGATCACCCCGAAGATCGTGCCGAACAGGCCGATGTTGCCGAACAGTTCGGCGATCGGGATGAGCGCGACCTGCACCGGCACGACCAGCAGGCCGACCACGGCCAGGAACCACCAGTCCCGGCCGGGGAACTCCATCCAGGCGAAGGCGTAGCCCGCCAGCGAGCCGACCAGGACCACCAGGACCGTCGCCGGCACGGTGATCAGGACCGTGTTCACCAGGGAGTCGGTGATGTCGCCGTTCTCCAGCAGTTTTTGATAACTGCCGAAGGTGAGCTGCGCGGGCTTGCTGAAGACGGTCCACCAGCCGCTCGCGCTCATGTCCTCCGGTGCGCGCAGCGACGACAGCAGCAGGCCGATCGTCGGGACCAGCCAGAACAGGCCCACCACGATCAGGAAGACCCTCAGCGCGCCACCGCTCACGGCCTCCGCCAGCCGCGACCCCAGGGACGGCTTCGCCTTCACGGCCTCGGGAACGGGCGCCGCCTTCGTCGGACTCCCGGTCTGCGCCGTCATCGCCGCACCTCCCGCCGCAGCCTGCGCATGTTGCCGTGTTCATCCGGGGGGCGACCCCCGGACCCCCGGCAGACAGCCGGACGCGCCGTCATCGCCGCACCTCCCGCCGCAGCCTGCGCATGTTGCTGTGTTCATCCGGGGGGCGGCCCCCGGACCCCCGGCAGACAGCCGGACGCGTCGTCATCGCCGCACCTCCCGCCGCAGCCTGCGCATATTGCTGTGTTCATCCGGGGGGCGACCCCCGGACCCCCGGCAGACAGCCGGACGCGTCGTCATCGCCGCACCTCCCGCCGCAGCCTGCGCATATTGAAGAGCATCACCGGGATGACCAGGAGCAGGAGGAACACCGCGATGGCGCTGGCGATGCCGGGTTGTCCCTCCGAGAAGCCCTTGCGGTACAGCTCCAGGGCCAGGACGTTGGCGTCGTCCTGGGAGGAGCCCGGGGCGATGATGAAGACCAGGTCGAAGATCTTCAGCACGTTGATCATCAGGGTGACCGCGACGACCGCGAGCACGGGTGCCAGCAGCGGCACGGTGACCCGGCGGAACACCTGCCACTCGTTGGCGCCGTCGACCCGGGCCGCCTCCAGCAGTTCCCTGGGCACACCCGCGAGCCCGGCGGCGATCAGCACCATCGCGAACCCGGCCCACATCCACACGTACGCCCCGATGATGGCCGGAGTCACCAGCGACGGGCCCAGCCAGTCCACGCCGTTGTACGGCGCCTTGAAGTTGCTCGCCGGGAGCCGGAGTCGAGCGCCGTCCGCCTGCGCGGGCAGCGTGAACGTGCCGTCGTCGGCTGCCGTCGCCGACGCGACCACCTTGCCGTCCTTGACCGCCTCGATCCGCATCCCGGCATAGCCGAACTCCGACGGGTCGACCGCGCCGAGCTTCCCGACGCCCTTGCCGCGTGTGAAGTCCTGCCAGGCGGTGCCGGTGATCCTTCCCGGCTGCGGCTCGGCCCGCACGGCCCGTTTCGCGCTCTTCGGCATCTGGTCGGGGGCGACGCCGACGAGGGGGAGGGCCACCGACTCGCCGGTGCGGACCGTGGCCGAGGTGATGAAGCCGCCCTGGTCCGGCTTCAGCGGCGAGTCGCGGCCCGGGTGGGCCTTCGGGAACGCCGAGGACTGCGCGAAGGTGTCGTGCACCCCCACCCACACCGCGTTGGCGACGCCCCGGTCCGGGTCCTGGTCGTACACCAGCCGGAAGATGATCCCGGCCGCCAGCATGGAGATCGCCATCGGCATGAAGACGACCAGCTTGAACGCCGTTCCCCAGCGCACCCGTTCGGTCAGCACCGCGAAGACCAGACCGAGCGCGGTGGCGACGGTCGGCGCGAACACCACCCAGATGATGTTGTTCTTCAGCGCGGTGCGGATGCCGTCGTCGGTGAACAGGGCCTTGTAGTTGTCGAACCCGGCGAAGCCGTCGCCGGAGGCGTTGTAGAAGCTGCGGACGACCGAGTACCCGATGGGGTAGACCACGAGCGCGCCGAGCAGCACCAGGGAGGGCAGCAGGAACAGGGCCGCCACGGTCCTGCGGGTGCCGGTCACGCTCCTGCGACGACGGGGCGCGGCGGGGCCCGCTGAGGCTCCCGCCGCCGTGGCCGGCGTCATCGCCGGATCAGCTCCCGCCGCCGTACGCCGCCGCCGCGTCCTTCTCCAGCCTCGCCTGGGTGCCCGCGACGTCCGAGGGGTTCTTCAGGAAGTCCTGGAGTTCCTTCCACTCGCCCTTGCCGGGCGTGCCGCCGAAGGCCTGCGGGGCCTGGTCGGACATGTCGAAGCGGAAGTCGTCGCCCGAGTCGATCAGCGCCTTCGCGATCTTCTGCTGGACCTCGTTCGGATACGCGGAGTCCGGCACGTTCTTGTTGGGTGACAGGTAGCCGCCGAGCTTCGCCTGGATGGTCGCCGCGTCCGACGAGGCCAGGAAGGTGACCAGGGCCTGGGCCGCCTTGGAGTCCTTCAGGATCACGGCCGCGTCGCCGCCGGAGACCACCGGCGGGGTGGAGCCCACGGCCGGGAACGGGAACACCTTCGCGTCCGTGCCCACCACGGCCTTGGTCTCGCCGATGTTGACCTGGGCGAAGTCGCCCTCGTAGACCATGCCGGCCTTCGGCTGGTCGCCGCCGGTGAACGTCTGGGTCACCGAGGCCGGGAACTCGGTCTGCAGCGCGCCCTTCGGGCCGCCCGCGATGTAGTCCTTCTTGGACCAGATCTGGGCGAGCGTGGTGAGCGCGTCCTTGACGGACGGGTCCGTCCACTTGATCTTGTGCTGGGCGAGCTGGTCGTACTTCTCCGGGCCCGCCTGGGAGAGGTAGACGTTCTCGAACCAGTCGGTGAGGGTCCAGCCGTCGGCGCCGCCCACGGAGAACGGGGTGACCCCGGAGTCGTAGACCTGCTGCGCGGTGCTCAGCAGGTCCTTCCAGGTCTTGGGCTCGCTCGCGCCCGCGTTCTCGAAGACCTTGGCGTTGTACCAGATCAGCGACTTGTTGGCGGCCTTGTAGTAGGCGCCGTACTGCGTGCCGCCGACCTTGCCGATGTCCTGCCAGCCCTGCGAGTAGTTCTTGGCGAGCTGCGCCTGGGCCTCCGGGCCCAGCGGCTTGGCCCACTTCTTGTCCACGGCCTGCTTGATGGCGCCGGGCTGCGGGAGCAGCGCCACGTCCGGCGGCTGGCCGCCCGCGATCTTGGAGCCGAGGAAGTTGATGATCGGGTCCTGGGCGGGGACGAAGGTGACCTTGGCGCCGGTGCGTTTCTCGAACTCGGCGAGGACCTGCTTGAAGTTCTTCTGCTCGCCGCCGGTCCAGACGGCGGCGACCTCCAGCGTCGCGCCGTCCAGCTTGGGGAGGGTGAGGACGCCGCCGGGCTTCGTGCCCCTGCTCTGGTCGTCGCCGCTCTTCTTGTCGTCGCTTCCGCCGCATGCGGTGAGGGAGAGGGCCAGTGCTCCCGCGGCGACGGCCGCCGCGGTCCTGGCTGCCCTGTGGCTGAGGATGGTGCTGCTCGTGCTGCGCATGACTGCCCCGTTCTCCGTTCCTCGTCGAACGTCCGAGCGCTGTCCCGTGGGCTCTGGTGTACGCCGGGGTCCGGGAGTCGGCAAGAGCGCCCACGGTGTCAACCGGGCGATCGTGACCACGTCGTGACTCCGGGTCAGATCCTGATCACGGTGGCGGGGGCTGATTGCGGCAACGGCGGCGGAGGCTGATTACAGCAACGAGGGAACGTGGGCCGCCGACACCGACCGCGCCGCGCGCTCCAACGCGCTTGCCAACAGGGCGAGATCCGTCGGCCCGTTGCCCAACTCCCGTACCGAGCGCCGGGTGGGCGGGTCGCCCATGCGGTGCCATTCCAGGGGGACGACCGTGGGGCGCTGGGTCGCGGTGCGCGGGATACGGCCCGTGACGCGGCCGCCCTGGAACGCCGTCACCCGGCCGTCCGCGCAGGCCAGCCGGCCGCGTCCGGGCACCGGCTCGTCCGGTCCCGGGGCCGGTGCGTCCAGCGTGACCCGCAGCGCGGCCCGGCGCGCCGGTTCGGTCTGCGCCGTACGGCCGCCGGGCGTGGTGGCCGCCACCAGGTGGACGCCGAGCCGCTCGCCCTCCCGGGCCACCGCCTCCAGCGCGCGGATCACCGACCCGGCCGAGGGCCGGCCGGGCGACCCGAGCGAGGGCGAGACCAGGGCGTCCAGGTCGTCGACGACCACCACCAGGCGGGGCAGCGGCGGCGCGGCCTCCGCCTGCCTGCGGGCGGCGGCGGGCCGCAGCCGCATCGTCGAACTGGGCGGGCTGTCGAGGTCCCCCGCGTCACCGGCGGCGCCCGCTCCGGTGTGCCCCGGGGCGAACGCGCCGTGGGTGGTAACCGTGCGCTGGGCGGTGCGGGCCGAGTCCGGGCCGGGCGTGCCCGCGCCGGTCGTCCTTGCGCCGGTCGGGGCCGTGTGGGCCGTGCCCGCGCCGTTCGAGGCCGCGTAGGTCGGGGTCGGGCCGGGCGTGCCGTGCGGCGGCGGTGTGCGTTGGGAGACGATGCGGCCGGAGACCTCGCGTCCGGTGTGCCACTCGGTGAAGTCCGTCAGCCCCACCAGTTCGGCCCGGCGTTTCAGCTCGGCGCTCAGCGACTGGGCGAACTCCCGCATGCGGACGGGGTCGTTGGCGGTGAGGTGGGTGGTGACGTGCGGCACGTCCGTGCAGACCCGCAGACCGTCGCCGTGCCCGCCGGCCGCGCCGGTGCCGTCCCGGCCGTCCACCAGCACGATGCCGAGGCGGTCGGGCCGCTCGGCGGCGGCGAGCGAGGCGACGACGGATCGCAGCAGTTCCGTACGGCCGCTGCCCGCCGGTCCCTCGATCAGCAGATGCGGTCCCTCGGCCACGAGGTCGGCGCAGACCGGTCCGCGCGGACCGGCGCCCAGTATCGCCCAGGCGCGACCGCCCAGGGCCGCCGTGTCGTCGGCCGCGTCCGCCCAGCGGGCCTGGAGCGAGGCCGGGGTGGCCCGGGCCAGCCCCAGTTCGTCCAGCAACCGCGCCGACAGGGGCAGCGGCGCCGACACCCGGGCCGGCCGGTCCACTCCGGGCCCGTCCGTCCGCAAGGGCGCCAGGGCCCGCGCGAACCGCTCGGCCCAGGCGGGGGACACCGCGTCGACGACGGCGACGGTGCCGGGGGGTATGGGGGTGCGGTGCGGGGCTCGTGCCGCCGGGGTCCCGGCGGGTGCCTCGGCGTGCGGTGCGCGGAGGGGGGCGTCCGGGTGCCGCCGGATCCGCTCGGCTCCGCCGTCCGGATGGGCCGCGGCCGGATGTCCCGCGACGCGCATCAGCCGCAGCGCCGTCGCCACGTCGCCGCTGAGCAGGGCGACGGCTCCGCACTCCCCGAACGCCGGCGACACCGCGCACGCCGCCTCGTAGGTGTCCGTCACCGGGGACGCGGGCGAGGCGGGCGTCGTCTCGGCGAGGCACATCAGGTGTATCCCGGCCCGGGGACCCTCGTGCGCCAGGCGTGCCACCGCCTCGCGCGCCCCCGCGCTGCCCGGGTCGCCGTCCACGACCACCACCGTGTACGGGCCCGCGAAGCCCCGCTCGTCCGCCGGATCGTCGTCCCGCGCCCAGGAGGGCCGCCGGGCCCCGACGCGCGCGTCCTGCGCCCGGTGGTCGCCGGCCGTGGGGCCCGTCCCGGAAGCGGGGTCACCGCTCGGGTGGCTCGCGATGTGGTCCTGGACGCGCCGGAGGAGTTCGTCCGTGCGGGCCGCGGCCTGCTCCCGGTCGTAGGCGAGCAGGAGACGGCAGTCCTGGCCGTGGGCCGGGCGGACGTGCGGCAGCCAGCCGAGCCAGGACCACTCGGCGGTCCGCTCCTCCACAGGGCGGGCGGAGTCGGCGCTGAGCAGCACGATCTCCAGCATGTCCGGGGAGTGCGCCGCGGCGAGCTGGGCGAGCACCGCGCGGGCCAGTCCCGACAGGCGGGCGCGTGGTCCGGCCAGGCCCAGCCCTCCCACCTCGCGCAGATCGGCGGTGACCGGGACCGCGGGCAGCAGCCCCGAGCCGTCGGGGGACTGCCGGTCGGCCGTGCCGAGCCGTATGGTGAGCGCCTCCGGGTGCCCCGGCCCGCGCTCCCACAGCCGCGGTCCCGGGCCCAGGGCCGCGAGGAGCAGTGCCGCCGGGTCCGGCCAGGTCTCCGGCTGCTGCGGCGCCCTGCACCACGCGGGCGCGTCCTGCGCGCGCACGCCCGCCGCCGTGCCGTCGTACGTCCCCTGCCGGTCGGCCGCCTGCTCGCCGCGCCCGCCGGTCAGCCGTCGCGCCCACGCACCCAGCCCGCCGCGCCGGCGCAGGACCTGCGGCACGCCGGTGCCGCCGTCGGCCGTGATGGCGAACGGCACGGACGGCTGCGCCTGCGCGCTGTGAGCGCCTTCGCCGCTCTCGATCCGGGGCGCGCCGGCCTGCGGGGGGGCCGCGGGGGGCTCGACGGTTCCCGGCGGGTGTGGTGCGAATGTTCCCCGGTGGGTCACGGTCGGGCCGGTGGCATCGCCGTACTCGCGCGTGGCCGCCCCGTGCGCACCGCTGCCGTCGCCGTCGCCCACGCCGTCCCGTACGCGCTCGTGTGCGGTGATGGCGTCCGGTGCGGGCGCGCTCTCGGAGGGGAGCCGTACATGGCCCTCCCCGTCGGGTGTCGTCCGTACGCGGGCGTCCGGTCTCGCGGCCGGTGTCAGGCGCAGGGCCGACTCGCCGATGCGCAGCAGCGCCCCCGGCGCGAAACGGACCGGGCGGGACCCGACGGGCCTGCCGCCCAGCACCGTGCCGTTGGTGGAGCCCAGGTCGGCGACCGAGACGCCGCCGTCGGGGGCCACCGTCACCGCGCAGTGCACGCGCGAGACGTCGGGGTCGTCCAGCGGCACGTCGGCGTCAGCGGAACGGCCCACCGTGATCTGCCCGCCGTGCAGCAGGTGCACCCCGCCCGCGTCCGGCCCCGCGACCACGTGCAGCTGGGTCGGGGCGTCGTCGAGCTCGGGATGGGGCTCGAGGTCGGCGGGGGCGCCCAGGGACAGCACCGCGCCGTCGAGCAGCGGGGGCTCGCCGAGCGTGCAGCGCTGGGCGTCCAGCCGCTCCGCGCCCGCGTACAGCACCACGGGGCCCGCGCCCGGCTCCCGGCCGCCGGACGCGCCCCGCTCCCGGCCGCCCCGCTCCGACGCCGACGCCCCCTCGCCGGAGACCGCCGCGGCCAGCGCCGCCGCCACGGCGGCCAGTGCGGTGCCGGCGGGCGCCGTGACCAGCACGTCGCAGCTCGCGGCGCGGCTTCGCGCCGGTGGGTGGCCGCCCCGTTCCTGCGAGGCCGAGACCGTGGGGGAGGGCGGGCCCAGCGGATCTACGACGGTCAGCCGGATCTGCATCGCCGTCAGCGGTCCCTTCTGCGCGGGCGCCCGCGACCGGCGTGGGGCGAAACCGCCCCGCGGTCCCCCACCGCGGACTTTCCCCCACCACCGCACGAGCACGTCGGCCAGTTCTGGAGGCATCCTCGCACCTACCACTGACACCGCGCCCGCCGCCCACCGGCAAGTGATCTTGATTGGTCGGCTCTGCCCGCAAAAGTTCCCGGCCTATGCCCGGCGAATGTCCGCTCGATGCCTACTTGGGATCGTTCACGTCCGTACCGGGCAACCAACCGACCCGAGCCGAGCGTCTTTCCATCGAACATGTACGGGGCCCCGTGCGTACGTCGCCGTGGAAGGAGCCGGTGCGGCGCGGACGGCGGCACGGGCGCGGCAGCTCGACCGCCCGGCAACCGCGGAGGGCGGCACTAAAGTGGGTCGGAACACCCGCGCGGCGGGTCGCAGCACCCGCGGGACGCCCCAGAAGCGCGGGTTCAGGCAAGCAAGCAGCAGGGAGCGCATGACGTGCGGCCGGTAGGCAGCAAGTACCTCCTGGAGGAGCCGCTCGGACGCGGTGCCACCGGGACCGTCTGGCGAGCCCGCCAGAGGGAGGCGGCGGGCGCGGAGGCAGCCGTGCCCGGGCAGCCCGGTGAGACCGTCGCCATCAAGGTCCTCAAGGAGGAGCTGGCGAACGACTCCGACATCGTGATGCGGTTCCTGCGGGAGCGGTCCGTCCTGCTCCGGCTGACCCACCCGAACATCGTGCGGGTGCGCGACCTGGTGGTCGAGGGTGATCTGCTGGCGCTGGTCATGGACCTCGTCGACGGCCCCGACCTGCACCGCTACCTGCGCGAGAACGGCCCCTTCACGCCCGTGGCCGCCGCGCTGCTCACCGCTCAGATCGCCGACGCGCTCGCCGCGAGCCACGCCGACGGGGTCGTACACCGCGACCTGAAGCCGGCGAACGTCCTGCTGAGGCAGGACGGCGGACAGATGCACCCGATGCTGACCGACTTCGGCATCGCCCGTTTGGCCGATTCGCCCGGACTCACCCGTACCCACGAGTTCGTCGGCACGCCCGCGTACGTCGCGCCCGAGTCCGCCGAGGGCCGGCCGCAGAACTCCGCGGTCGACGTCTACGGCGCCGGAATCCTGCTGTACGAGCTGGTCACCGGCCGTCCGCCGTTCTCCGGCGGATCGGCGCTGGAGGTCCTGCACCAGCACCTGAGCGCCGAACCGCGCCGCCCGTCCACCATTCCCGACCCGCTGTGGACGGTCATCGAACGCTGCCTGCGCAAGAACCCCGACGAACGGCCCAGCGCCGAGAACCTCGCCCAGGGGCTGCGCGTCGTCGCCGACGGCGTGGGCGTGCATGCAGGCGCCGCGCAGATCGCCGCCGCGGAGGCCGTGGGGGCGCTGCTGGCGCCCGACCCGGCGCCCGCGAGCGTGCCCGCTCCCGACGTGTCCGGCGCCGCCGACCCCACGCAGGTGCTGCCGCAGGGCGCGGCCTCGTACGACCCGAACGCGGCGACCAGCTTCCTGCCGCACACGGGTGGCCCAGCCGGCGCGGCCGATCCGACCACCGCGCTGCCCGCTCACGGCGGCGACTCCACGCGCGTGATGCCGCCGATGCCGCAGGGGGCGCCGGGCGACATGAACGGCCCCGGCGGGCCGTACGGGGACCAGCAGCCCGATCAGCCGCACCCCTGGCAGAACCAGTTGCGCGCCGCCCGCGACCGCAACGAGCAGACACAGGTCCAGTACCTGGACCCCAGCGAGGACCCGCTGCGCCGCCGCCCCCAGCGGCAGGTCGCCCGGCCGCAGCAGCAGCCGCAGCGCCCCCAGACGCAGCCAGGTCGCGGCTATCAGCAGCAACAGCCGCAGCGGTACGCGCCCCAGCCCCAGCGGTACGCGCCGCCCGCCCAGCCGGAGCCCCGGCGGCCGGTGCGCGAGCCGAGGCCGCCGCGGCAGCGCAGCGCGAACCCGATGAAGATCCCCGGTCTGGGCTGCCTCAAGGGCTGCCTGTTCACGATCATCATCCTGGTGGTGGCCGGCTGGCTCATCTGGGACCTGACCCCGTTGCAGCAGTGGATCGGGACCGGCAGGGGCTACTGGGACCAACTGGGTTCCTGGGCCGGCACGGTGAGCGACTGGGTCAAGAACCTGAACGGCAATTAGGACAGGCCCGGGCGCGGGTCTGGGGATTTGTCGACAGCCGGGGGGTGAATTCCGGCTCTGTGGTGAGGGTTGGCTCGCCGGACGCGTAGCTTTGTCGGCAACACGCGTCTGTAGGAGCAGTCTTGGCACGGAAGATCGGCAGCCGGTACACCGCCAACCAGATCCTGGGGCGGGGCAGCGCCGGCACGGTGTGGCTCGGCGAAGGACCCGACGGCCCCGTCGCCGTCAAGCTGCTGCGCGAGGACCTCGCGTCCGACCAGGAACTCGTGGGCCGCTTCGTACAGGAGCGGACGGCGCTGCTGGGCCTGGAGCATCCGAACGTGGTCTCCGTACGGGACCTGGTGGTCGACGGCAACGACCTGGCCCTCGTCATGGACCTCGTCCGCGGTACGGACCTGCGCACCCGGCTGGAGCGGGAGCGGCGGCTGGCGCCCGAGGCGGCCGTGGCGATCGTGGCCGATGTGGCGGACGGGCTTGCCGCGGCGCACGCGGCCGGGGTGGTGCACCGGGACGTCAAGCCGGAGAACGTGCTGCTGGACATGGAGGGGCCGCTCGGCCCCGGCGGCGCGCACCCGGCGCTGCTGACCGACTTCGGTGTGGCCAAACTCATCGACTCGCCGAAGCGGACCCGGGCGACGAAGATCATCGGTACGCCGGACTATCTCGCGCCGGAGATCGTGGAGGGGCTGCCCCCGCGGGCCGCCGTCGACATCTACGCGCTGGCCACGGTCCTGTACGAGCTGCTGGCGGGCTTCACCCCGTTCGGCGGCGGGCATCCGGGCGCGGTGCTGCGCCGGCACGTCACGGAGACGGTGGCGCCGCTGCCGGGTATCCCGGACGAACTGTGGCGGCTGATCGTGCAGTGCCTGGCCAAGGCGCCTGCGTCGCGGCTGCGGGCCTCGGAGCTGGGTGCCCGGCTCAGGGAGCTCCAGCCGATGCTCATGGGGATGCCGCCGCTGGATGTGGACGAGCCGGAGGCGGAGTCTTCGCAGGAGGCGGGCGAGGAGGCGTCGTCCGACCGGTCGGCGGATCCGGCCGGGACCGGGGCCGGGACCGGGGCTGAGGGCGAGGCCGGGGAGCGGGTACGGCGGCGGGGAGCGGTCCCGTTGGTGCCCGGGGCGAAGCCGGACTCCAACCGGGACACGCACACGTCGATGCGGGTCCCGGCGCCGGACGAGCTGGCGGGGGGCGCGCGGGGGACGGCGCGGGTGCCGCGGGCGGCGGGGGCGCCGAGGCCCGGTTCCGCCGCGCGTCACCGGGCCGCGGCGCGGCGGCGGCGGGTGACGCTGGGAGTCGCGGGGGTGGTGGTCGCGGGGGTGCTCGGGGCGGGGGTGTGGTGGGCGTCGTCGGGGGACGGGGCGGATGTGGCGCCGGGGGCGCCTGGGCAGTCGGCGTCTCCGTGACACGTTGGTCGCGGTTTTCGGGACTTGCGTCCCAGGCCCGGGTTCGAGTTCGGGGCTGCGCCCCGGCGCCCGTCTCGGCGGGGTGAGGGGTCCCGTCCCTGGGGCTCCGCGCCAGCGCCCCGGCTTTGCCCACCCGCCCGCCCGTCTCGGTGGGTGGAGGGGTTCTGGCCCTGGGGCTCCGCCCCAGACCCCGGCGGGGGCTTCGCCCCCAGCGCCCCCGGTTTCCCACCCACCCGGCCGTCTCGGTGGGTGGCGAGGGGGGCAGGAGGGTTCGCTGGGTGCGCCTGGCGGTGGCGGGAGCGGGGCGCTGCGCCCGCCAATGGTGACCGGTGGAGAACGGGGCGCCCGGAAGCAACGGGCCGTGGGGCGGTGCGCCTGGCATCGGTGGGCCCGAGACGGCGGGGCGCCCGGCAGTGGCGGGCCGGGGGATGCCCCGCGGTGACGGGTGCACACGGGCGCGGTGGGTCCTTGAGACCGGGGGCGCCCGGCAGTGGCGGGCCGTGGGGGCGGGTGCGCACGGCGTCGCCCCAGGGGCAGGTGGCCCGGCAGTGATGGCCCCGGAGGGCGGGGCGCCCGGCAGTGGCGGGCCGGGGGATGCCTCGCGGTGGCGGGCCAGGGAGGTGCACACGGGCGCGGTGGGTCCTTGAGACCGGGGGCGCCCGGCAGTGGCGGGCCGTGGGGGCGGGTGCGCACGGCGCGGCCCCAGGGGCAGGTGGCCCGGCAGTGACGGCCCCGGAGGCCGGGGCGTCCGGTTGTGGTGGGCCCTGCGGGGCCGGTGTGGCCCGGGCAGGCGGGGGTGTGCGGCGTTTGTCGCTTGGCGGAGCCGTTACGCTGGATGCGTGGCAGTCGTCGATGTATCCGAAGAGCTGAAGTCCCTCTCCTCGACCATGGAGTCGATCGAGGCCGTTCTGGACCTCGACAAGATGAGGGCAGACATCGCCGTGCTCGAGGAGCAGGCGGCCGTGCCCTCCCTGTGGGACAACCCCGACGAGGCGCAGAAGATCACCAGCCGGCTCTCCCACCTCCAGGCGGAGGTCAGGAAGGCGGAGGCCCTGCGCGGCAGGATCGACGATCTCGGTGTGCTCTTCGAGCTCGCCGAGGCCGAGGACGACCCGGACACCCGCGACGAGGCCGAGGCCGAGCTCACCGAGGTCAAGAAGGCGCTGGACGAGATGGAGGTCCGGACGCTGCTCTCCGGTGAGTACGACTCCCGTGAGGCGCTCGTGAACATCCGGGCCGAGGCCGGCGGTGTCGACGCCGCCGACTTCGCCGAGCGGCTTCAGCGCATGTACCTGCGCTGGGCCGAGCAGCACGGCTACAAGACCGAGATCTACGAGACGTCGTACGCCGAAGAGGCCGGCATCAAGTCGACCACCTTCGCCGTGCAGACGCCCTACGCCTACGGCACCCTCTCCGTCGAGCAGGGCACCCACCGTCTGGTGCGCATCTCGCCCTTCGACAACCAGGGGCGCCGGCAGACCTCCTTCGCCGGTGTCGAGGTCCTGCCCGTCGTCGAGCAGACCGACCACATCGACATCGACGAGTCCGAGCTGCGCGTCGACGTCTACCGCTCCTCCGGCCCCGGCGGCCAGGGTGTGAACACGACGGACTCCGCGGTCCGCCTCACGCACATCCCGACCGGCATCGTGGTCTCCTGCCAGAACGAGCGCTCGCAGATCCAGAACAAGGCCACGGCCATGAACGTCCTCCAGGCGAAGCTGCTCGAGCGCCGCCGCCAGGAGGAGCAGGCCAAGATGGACGCCCTCAAGGGCGACGGCGGCAACTCCTGGGGCAACCAGATGCGCTCCTACGTCCTGCACCCGTACCAGATGGTCAAGGACCTGCGCACCGAGCACGAGGTCGGCAACCCCGAGGCCGTGTTCAACGGCGAGATCGACGGGTTCCTCGAGGCCGGTATTCGCTGGCGCAAGCAGCAGGACCAGGGCAAGTAGTCGCCTGGGAATTCAGAATTCGACCCTTTGTCGACAAGGCAACTGCCGCTGTACGAGCGGCAGTTGCCTTTTCTGTTGGCCGATGTCCGGGTTTTACGTCATGCTCACAGACTCCAACTACGTGCAAACAGCGCACAGTTGGACATCGCGCCCGCAACGACCTTGACGGTCCCCCGAAAAGCGGGAAGGGTAAAACGTGGCTTGCGCATTTCTGGGGCGCATGTGAACCGGGGGGATCTGCACTGCGCCAACTACCCCCGTTGATCACGGCCCTGCGCGCCGCTCGAAGACGATTCAGCTACTGGGGGTAGCAACCATATGACGAAGAAGACGCGGGTCCGTGTCGCGCGCATCGCGGCCGGTGCCGTGATCGCTGCCGGCGCCTCGCTGACCGCCGCGGGCGCGGCCTCGGCCCTCGACCTCGGTGTCAGCGCCGGCGTCGGCGGCACCAGTGTCAAGGCGAACGTGTCGCTGTTGGGCGAGGGCGAGCCGGGCGTAGAGGACCCGGTCGACCCCTGCGACATCGGCACTGGCCCGGAATGCGAACCGGAGAACCCGGGTGGCGAGAACCCCGGCAACCCCGG
>NZ_JBEYTS010000016.1:56744-152300 GCF_040643155.1 Streptomyces sp. NPDC047453
ACGGCGGTGGCAACGAGAACCCCGGCAACCCCGGCGGTGGCAACGAGAACCCCGGCAACCCCGGCGGTGGCAACGAGAACCCCGGCAACCCCGGCGGTGGCAACGAGAACCCCGGCAACCCCGGCGGCGGTAACGAGAACCCCGGCAACCCCGGTGACGGTGACGACAGCCCGGGCAACGCCGGCGGCAACGGTGGCACCAAGGGCGGCGGCAACGGCGGCACCATCCCCAACGGCGGCGGCAACAACACCGTCCCGCAGGAGCAGGGCTCCTCGGCCCTGACCGAGACCGGCTCGGACAGCAACCCGTCCGCGCAGGGCAACGGCCAGGAGCTCGCCGAGACCGGTGCCGCGGAGACCACGTTCCTGCTGGTCGGCGCGGCCACGATGATCGCCGGCGGTATCGGCTTCCGGTTCCTGCCGCGCCTCATGGAGGGCCGCGGCGGCGCCGCTGCCTGAGCGTGGCGACCGGCGTACGCACCGTATGCGGCATCCGGTACGAGGCGTACGCGTGAGTGAATGACCAGGGGCCCGGAGCGGCAAGCTCCGGGCCCCTGCACGTCGTCCTCGGTGTGCGTCCTACACCGTCTGGTGGGCCAGCAGCGCCACCGCGGCGACCAGCACCACCAGCAGTGCGATCAGCGCCGTCGGGTTCAGCCCAGCGAAGAAGTTCTCCTGTTGCAGCCGCTCGCGGTTCGCACGGCACACGGGGCACCGGCCCTCGCTCACGGGCGCCGCGCAGTTCGCGCACACCAGCCGGTCGTACGTCATGCGCTCGCCCTCCTTGCACCGGTTCCACTCTGTCAACGCCCACGCGCGCGCGAACGTTCCCTCCCCACCATGCCAGGTTCGCCGGGACGGCGCGCGGGTCGCTCCACAAGTACGGGCCTTGTACCAACTCCGCGAGAATATGCCCCGTACAAAAACACACAACCCACACGTAACCATGACCGGCGACTGCGCGCCCGTACTCGGTTCGCGTATGGTCACGCTCATCTACCCCCGGCGACACGTGGTGCATCCGTGATCCGATTCGACAATGTCTCCAAGGTCTACCCCAAGCAGACCCGCCCCGCCCTCAGGGACGTCTCCCTGGAAGTGGAGAAGGGCGAGTTCGTGTTCCTCGTGGGGTCCTCCGGCTCCGGAAAGTCCACCTTCCTGCGGCTGATCCTCCGCGAGGAGCGGTGCAGCCACGGCCAGGTGCACGTCCTGGGCAAGGACCTCGCGCGCGTCTCCAACTGGAAGGTCCCGCAGATCCGGCGCCAGCTGGGCACGGTCTTCCAGGACTTCCGCCTCCTGCCCAACAAGACGGTCGCCGAGAACGTCGCCTTCGCTCAGGAGGTCATCGGCAAGTCCAAGGGCGAGATCCGCAAGTCCGTGCCGCAGGTGCTCGACCTCGTCGGGCTCGGCGGCAAGGAGGACCGCAGACCCGGCGAGCTGTCCGGTGGTGAGCAGCAGCGCGTCGCCATCGCGCGCGCCTTCGTCAACCGGCCCAAGCTGCTCATCTGTGACGAGCCCACCGGCAACCTCGACCCGCAGACCTCCGTCGGCATCATGAAGTTGCTCGACCGCATCAACCGGACGGGCACCACCGTGGTGATGGCGACCCACGACCAGAACATCGTGGACCAGATGCGCAAGCGCGTCATCGAGCTGGAGAAGGGCCGTCTCGTCCGAGACCAGGCGCGCGGCGTCTACGGCTACCAGCACTGACCAGTCCACGACGGAAAGGCTTGACCAGACGTCATGCGCGCCCAGTTCGTCCTGTCGGAGATCGGTGTCGGTCTTCGTCGCAATCTGACGATGACCTTCGCCGTCGTCGTGTCCGTCGCCCTGTCGCTCGCCCTGTTCGGCGGGTCGCTCCTGATGAGCGACCAGGTCAACAACATGAAGGGCTACTGGTACGACAAGATCAACGTCTCGATCTACCTCTGCAACAAGAGCAACGCCCAGGGTGACCCCAACTGCGCCAAGGGCGCGGTCACCGAGGACCAGAAGAAGACGATCCTCTCCGACCTGAACAAGATGTCGGTGGTGCAGAAGGTCACCTACGAGTCGCAGGACGAGGCGTACAAGCACTACAAGGAGCAGTTCGGCGACACCCCGCTGGCCAGCACCATCACGCCGGACCAGATGCAGGAGTCGTACCGGATCAAGCTGAAGAACCCGGAGCAGTACAAGGTCATCGCGAGCGCCTTCAACGGGCGTGACGGGGTGCAGTCCGTGCAGGACCAGAAGGGCATCCTGGACAACCTCTTCGGGCTGCTGAACGGCATGAACTGGGCTGCCCGCGCGGTGATGTCGCTGATGCTGGTCGTCGCGCTGATGCTGATCGTCAACACCGTGCGCGTCTCGGCGTTCAGTCGCAGGCGTGAGACCGGGATCATGCGCCTGGTGGGCGCCTCCGGCTTCTACATCCAGGCGCCGTTCATCATGGAGGCGGCGGTCGCCGGGCTGATCGGCGGCGGGGTCGCCTGCGGATTCCTGGTGACCGCGCGGTACTTCATCATCGACCACGGTCTCGCCCTGTCGGAGAAGCTGAATCTGATCAACTTCATCGGCTGGGACGCGGTGCTGACGAAGCTGCCGCTCATCCTCGCGACGAGTGTCCTGATGCCGGCGTTTGCCGCGTTCTTCGCGCTGCGCAAGTACCTGAAGGTGTGACGCACGCCAAAGAGGTCGTACGGTCGAGCAACCGTACGGCCTCGGGGCGTTGTCCTAGACTCACCGCCATGTCGGGCCGTGACCTGTTCCGTCAGCCCCGCCGCGGCCGCGGCGGGGCCGCCCTGACATTGGTCTTCGCGAGCGTGCTGGTGGCGGGCGCGGCGACAGGCTCGCTGCCCGGCCACGACGACGGCAAGTTCCAGGCGAGCGAGGCCGGTTCGGCCGTGCCCGTGGGCCGGCCCGAGGAAGTGACCCGGGCGGCGGCCGAGGCCATGGCCGTCGGCGAGTCCCCCATGCAGGCCGCCGCACGTGCCGTCAGCCGCAGCGGCGACCGCTGGGGCGCCGTCTACTCCCGGGGCGAGTACGAGGAGTTCCAGGAGGCCCTGGACGGCCAGTACACCGGCGTCGGACTGTCGACGCGGCGCCGGCGGGACGGCCGGGTCGAGGTGGCGAAGGTCCGCACGGGCTCGCCCGCGGCGGCCGCCGGTATCCGCCGGGGCGACCGGTTGCGCAGCGTCGACGGCGAGCCGACCGACGGGCTGCCGGTGACCGACGTGGTCGCGCTGCTGCGCGGAGACGCCGACGACGCGCCCGCCGGCACCGCCGTCACCCTCGGCCTGCAACGCGGCAAGCGTGCGTGGACCCAGACGCTGCGCCGGGCCCGCCTGTCGACGGACCCGGTCACGGTACGGCGGCCGACGGGCGGCGTGACCGTCATCAAGATCGCCGCGTTCACGAAGGGCGTGGGCGACAAGGTCCGCACCGCCGTACGCCACTCCCCGGCCGTCGGCGGGATCGTCCTCGACCTGCGCGGCAACTCCGGCGGCCTGGTCACCGAGGCCGTCACCACCGCCTCCGCCTTCCTCGACGGCGGCCTGGTCGCCACCTACGACGTCGACGGCGACCAGCGCGCCCTGCACGCCGGCTCCGGCGGGGACACCACCCGGCCCCTGGTCGTACTCGTCGACGGCGGCACGATGAGCGCGGCCGAACTGCTCACCGGCGCCCTCCAGGACCGCGGCCGCGCGGTCGTCGTGGGCTCGCGGACCTTCGGCAAGGGCTCGGTGCAGATGCCGAGCCGGCTGCCCGACGGCTCGGTCGCCGAACTCACGGTCGGGCACTACCGCACCCCCGGCGGGCACGCCGTGGACGGCCACGGCATCACCCCGGACCTGGACGCCGGGCAGGACGCGCTGCGACGCGCGCAGACGGTTCTGACGGGCCTGGGCGAGGCGTCCTAGTCCGGGCCGGGAACACCCTTTAATACGCTTCCCGCACACCCCCTCCGTAGTGCGAAAATGGGGGGCACTATGGCTAAGGAAAAAGGGCGCAAGCTGATCGCGCAGAACAAGAAGGCGCGGCACGACTACCTCATCATCGACACCTACGAGGCCGGTCTGGTGCTGATGGGGACCGAGGTGAAGTCGCTGCGTCAGGGGCGGGCGTCGCTGGTCGACGGGTTCGTGCAGCTCGACGGGCACGAGGCGTGGCTGCACAACGTGCACGTGCCCGAGTACAGCCAGGGCACCTGGACCAACCACAGCGCCCGCCGCAAGCGGAAGCTGCTGCTGCACCGGGAGGAGATCGACAAGCTGGAGTCGAAGTCCCAGGAGACGGGTCACACGATCATCCCCCTGGCGCTGTACTTCAAGGACGGCCGGGCCAAGGTCGAGATCGCGCTGGCGAAGGGCAAGAAGGAGTACGACAAGCGGCAGACGCTCCGCGAGAAGCAGGACCGCCGTGAGACGGACCGCGCGGTGGCGGCGGCGCGGCGCAGGCAGCGGGCGTAGCGGCAGGTCCGGGACACGGGGAATACGCTGGCACGGACCTGCGTTGGTCACGTACGATGACATCAGCACCGCGAAGCCGGTGCGGATCCCCTCTGCGGAGGGGCTTTGAAAAATCAACATGGGGATGATCGGTTTCGACAGCGGTTGTCGAGGCAGGGGAAGCGTGTCGAGGAAGCGGCCATGATCTCGTAAACCACAGGCCGAAAAAAATAATCGCCAACACCAAGCGCGATTCCTCCCAGCAGGCCTTCGCCCTCGCTGCCTGATCTCAGGTAGCAGAGCGAGCCTCCTACTAAAGGGAGTGTCAGCCCGGGGCTGTTCCCGACCCGGATCCTGGCATCAGCTAGGGGACTAAACCTTGATCCCGGTCACGGGGTGAAGAGGGAAACCAAACAGTGACTGAGCCCGTCGGAGACTTGTCCGCGTGATCTCCGGGGCTGAGAAAAGCGAAGCGGACTGCACACGGAGAAGCCCTGGTTCCGCACCGTTGGACGCGGGTTCGATTCCCGCCATCTCCACGATCGGGAGGCTCCCGAGCCTCCTTCACCCATGTGGGCAAGGCCCCGTCGCTTTCGAGCGGCGGGGCCTTTGTCTTGCGCGCAGCGTCACTCCAGAGGCAGGACGGCTGTCACGGAGAACTCTCGGTCCTCCGGGCCGGCGCGCAGGGTTCCGCCGAGTGCGACGACTCGGCCTCTGAGGCTGACGAGGCCGGTGCCGCGGCCGGGCGCCGGGGTGGAGGGCGGCGGCGATTCGGCGGCGACACCGTCGTTGCGGACGGTCAGCCGGACGTCGTCCGGGCCGGCGCGGAGTTCGATCTCGCAGAACGTGGCACGGCTGTGTTCCAGCAGGTTGCCCACCGACTCGTGGAGCACCGACCGCAGGCACTTCGCCACCGCGTCGTTCACCTCGAGACGCGGCGGCAGCGAGGCGTGAACCCCTAACCCGGAGATGGTCAGCAGTCGCTGCACATGGGCGAACTCGTCGGCCAGCGGGCGGGTCGCCTCTGGGCCACTGATGAGCCGCACGTCTTCCTGTGTCCGCCGGGCCAGCTCGATGACCTCGGTGAGTGCTGCCCGGGCGGATCCGGCGGGTGCGTGCGGCCGCAGGGCGCTCTCCGCCCGCACCACGATGGCCACCAGCGACGAGCCCACCAGATCGTGCAGGTCCTGGCGCATCCGCGCTTGGGCACGCTGCTCGGCGAGCCGGGCCGTCTGCCGCTTGCTGCCGTGCAACCGGGACGACAGCAGGGCGAGATGGACGACGGCGAAGACGGTGCTCGCCGTGATCCCGGTGCTGAGCAGAACCACCAGCGGGCCGCGGTTGCTTTCGATCACGCCCGTGTGGATGAGCAGCGGCCCGCTGGCGACGACCGCCAGGGTGACGGGAACGGAGTTGGCGGGAGGCAGAGTAAGCATCACGGCGCCGGCGAGGAAGCCGAGCAGAGTGAACCACCGGTGGTGGAAGACCACTAAAGGCACGTAGGTGAGCCCGGCCTGCACCAGCAGCAGACCCCACCTCCAGCGGTACGGCAGCCGGTAGGGCGGGGGCGCGTACTGGCCGAGCAGAACGGCGGGCGTCAGAACCAGCACGGTCAGGCCGGCAGCGACAGTGCGCCTGTTGAACGGCGAGGCGGCGATGTCGAGTGCCACCAGCCCGACCGAGCCCAACACCAGTACGGCCAGCGCACCGAAGGCGATCCGCGCTCCGGGTGGAGCCGTCGCGCCGCTCACTGTCCCACTCCGCATCCTTGATCCGCCCCTACCTTGATCATCTTCGGTCAATTATGAACCCGCCCCGGGTGGCACCGGGGCGGCTTGAGCCTGCCGTAGCGCTCTGACCTGCGTCTTCGTTTGCTTCACGAGATCTTCGCAACTTGTGAAGTCTTCACTTCTTCGGCTGCGGCATCCCTGCTTTGATCACGGCTGCCCCATGTCCACGACAACAAAGGGTTACTGAACGTGTCAGAGCGAATACGCCACACCGATGAGTGGGAGGGGTCGGCCGTCGCCTTGCGGAGGCGCAGACGGCTGCTGCCCCGGATCGCGGTCCTGACCGCGATGGTGCTTGCAGCGGAGACGGCGGTAGTGGTCGCCACCACCGGTCAGGCGGTGGCACTCAACCGGGAGAAGACCCAGCAGACGGCCGGTAAGAGTACACCCAAGGGCCCCGATACCGCCGCGGACATCCCCTCCGCGAAGGTCGCGGCCCGGTTGTACGGCAAGCGGGTCGAAGCGCTGTCCGAGCGTACCGAGACCTCGACGACCTGGGTGAACAAGGACGGCTCGCTCACCACGGAACTCAGCGCAGGGCCCGTTCGGTTCACGGACGAGGCGACGGGTCGGTGGCGTGAGGTCGACCTGGACCTGGTCCAGGGCGCTGACGGGTCGGTCGAGCCCAAGGCACACCCGGGCGGACTGCGCCTGTCCGGCAGGTTTGGGACCCCGGCGAAGTCACTGGAAGCCGCTCAGCAGGCCGAAGCCACCGACCTGGTGACCTTGGGCGAGGGCGATCAGCAGATCACCCTGCAGTGGAAGGGCGGGCTGCCGCAGCCGAAGCTGGACGGTACGCGGGCGGAGTACGTCAACGCCGTACCGGGCGCGGACGTGGTCGTGGAGGCCACCCGGACCGGCTTCGAGCAGTTCGTCGAGCTCAAGCAGCGCCCCGAGGCAGGTGAGTACTCCTACACGCTGCCGCTGAAGGCCAAGGGCCTGAAGGCGAAGCAACTGGCCGACGGCAGTGTGCTGTTCACCGACAAGAAGAACAAGAAGCGGGCTGTCATGCCCGCGCCAGTGATGTGGGACGCCGCCGTCGATGAGCGCTCCGGTGAGCACACCCGCAAGGCCAGGGTCGGCCTGAAGGTGGTCCAGAAGGGCGCCTCCGTCGACCTGGTGATCACCCCGGACGCCGACTTCCTCGCCGACCCGGACACCAAGTACCCGGTCACCATCGACCCGTCCACCTCCTCGCTGTCCAACGTCTTCGACACCTACGTACAACAGGGCGAGACCGTCGACTGGTCGGCCGACACCGAGCTGGACTGGGGCAACCCTGGCACGAAGAACGCCGACGGCACCCCGCGCACCGCGCAGACCTTCATCTCCTGGAACACCACACCCGTCCAGGACGCGCTGGTGCTGGACGCGAAGCTGTCGCTGTACAACTTCCACTCGGGCAACACCGACTGCAAGGCGTACCCGTGGGAGGTGTGGTCCTCCCCCGCCGCCTCGACCTCCAGCCGGTGGACCAACCGTCCGACGATGACGGCGAAGAAGGCCACCTCCACCGAGACCCGCGGCAACTCCTCGTGCACCAGCACCCAGCCCAAGGGCTGGATCAACGCCAATGTGACCACGCTGGTGCAGGAGTGGGCCTCGGCCAAGGCCACTCGCGGTCACATGGGCATCCGCGCCACGGACGAGTCGGTCGTGGCGCAGTGGAAGCGGGTCAACTCCGCCAACGCGGCCACGAACCCGCCGAAGCTGGTGGTGAACTACAACTACCGGCCGCGCACCGGCACCAAGCAGGAGGCCGGCCCGCCGTACTTCTCCTACAGCGGCGCCTACGTCGTCAACACCACCACGCCCACTCTGCGGGACACCTTCGTCGATCCCGACGGCGACAAGGTCAACGGGACCTTCCAGATCTACGACAACGCGACCAACACCCAGGTCGGCAGCCCCATCGTGTCGAAGTTCGTGGCATCGGGTCAGCCCGCCTCGGTGTCCGTCCCGGCCGGGCTGCTCGCGGACGGAAAGACGTACAAGTTCCGTACCAGCCCCTACGACGGCACGCATTACAACACCGAGTGGTCGGCGTGGAAGCTTTTCACGGTCGACACCAAGGCCCCCTCTGCCCCGACGAAGATCACCTCGACGGACTACCCCGTCGGTCAGTGGGTGAAGGGCGAGGGCCAGCCGGGCACGTTCACCGTGACCCCGCCCTCCGGCACCGATCACAACTGGCTCGAGTGGTCCCTCGACGGTGTCACCTGGACCAAGGTCACCACCGGCGGATCCAGCGCGAACAAGGCGATCTCCGTCACCCCGCCGAAGAACGGCAGCCACACGCTCCAGGCGCGGGCCGTCGACAAGGCGGACAACAAGTCCGAGGCGCTGGAATACCTCTTCCACGTGGGCTCGGGCGGTTTCGTCCAGCCGTCGGAGGGTGAGCGCACCGCCCGCCGTCTGCCGCTGGTCGCCGAGGCCGAGGCGGGCAAGTACAACGCGGTGTCCTTCTCCTGGCGGCGCTCCGAGGCGGACACCTGGGTGGAGATCCCCACCCGTCACGTGACCTCCGGCGGCAACCCGCTGACCGCCTGGCCCGTCCCGCTGACCAACGGCAAGAACGCCCCGCTGGTCTGGAACACCACCGACACGGTCAACCCGGACGGCACGATCCAGATCAAGGCCGACTTCACCGGCCCGTCCTCCGCCGCCAGCAGCACCGTTCCGCTGACCGTGGTCGTAGACCGCCACGCGGAAGGGGCGGCCACCACCGAGGTGGGCCCCGGCTCGCTCAACCTGCTGACCGGTAACTTCACGCTCTCCGAGACCGACGTGTCGATGTTCGACATGTCTGTGTCGCGCACGGCTGCCTCGCGCACTCCCAACCGTGGCGCGGCGCAGGAGGGCCAGGCCGCGATCTTCGGCAAGGAGTGGGTCGCCGGCACCGTCGCGGAGAGCACCGAGTCCGACTACAGCCACATCCGGCGCGTCTCCGACACCGCCGTCGACGTGGTGATGGAGGAGGGCGACGCCATCCACTTCACCGCGAACGCGGCGAAGAACGGCTGGATACCCGAGCCCGGCTCCGAGGACCTGACCCTCACGGGCAGCCTGACGGGGACCCTGACCCTCACCGACACCGAGGGCACGGTCACCACCTTCACCAAGCCCGATGCGGCGGCCACCACCTGGCAGGTCAGCAGCACCCTCTTTGACGGCCTGGCCAACACCACCACCAAGGTCGTCTCCGAGACCGTGACCGTCGACGGCAAGAAACTGGCCCGCCCCAAGCGGATCATCGCCCCGACCTCGGCGGCCACCACCGCGGCCTGCGAGACGTCCCCGGCGACCAAGGGCTGCAAGGTCCTGGAGTTCGTCTACGCGTCCACGACCACCGCCACCGGCACGCAGACCAACGACCAGTTCGGCGATTTCGCCGACCAGGTCAGCGAGGTCCGCGTCTGGGCCACCAGTCCCGGTGCGTCCGCCGCGACCGCCACCGCCGTGGTCAAGTACCGCTATGACTCCAACGGCAGTCTGCGCCAGCAGTGGGACCCGCGGCTCAGCCAGGCCTCGCAGACCCAGTACGCCTACTGGGGAGGCCGGGTGACCTGGATGCAGCAGCAGAGCCAGCTGCCCTACTCCTTCACCTACGGCAACGCGGGCGCGGGCACGGCTCCGGGCGACGGCATGCTGCTGAAGTCGTCCCGGCAGGCCCTGAAGCAGGGCACCGCGGACACGGTGGAGGGCAACGCGGTCACCAGTGTCGTCTACGGGGTGCCGCTCACCGGCACCAAGGCGCCGTACGGCATGGGCACCGCCGCCGTCGCCGCGTGGGGCCAGTTGGACGCCCCCACGGACGCCACCGCGGTGTTCCCCGCCGACTCGATACCGGCATCCCACGACGGCGTCGACCTCACGTCCGACGGCTACAAGCGTGCCATGGTGACGTATCTGAACGCCTCCGGCCGTACAGTCAACACCGCGAAGCCGGGCGGACACATCACCACCACCGAATACGACCGCTTCGGCAACACCGTCCGCGGACTCACCGCGGGCAACCGCGCGCTGGCGCTCGGAGCCACCGCAGAGGAGAAGGAGCAGCTCACCGACCTGGGCATCATCGGGCGCTCGGCGGCCGAGCGCGCTCACCTGCTGTCCACCACCTCGCTCTACGACGAGCGCGGACTGCGGGAGCTGGAGCAATTCGGTCCCCTCCGCCGGGTCGACCTGACTGAGGACCTCAAGGAAGGCAGCACCTTCCTGGTCGAGGCTGGAACCTCGGTCCCGGCCCGTTCATGGACCGTCAAGGAGTACGACGGGGGTCGCCCGACCGACGGCACGGCAACGGTCAAGGACCAGGTCACCGTCACCGTCACCGGCGCCCGGGTCCGCGACTACTACTCCGTCATGGGCGAGAAGCGGGTCGAGACCACCCAGTACGACTGGGTCAAGGGCCTGGCCAGGTACACCACCAAGGACGCGGGCGGTCTGAACCTCACCACCACGACGGGGTACGACTCCCAGGGCCGGGTCACCGATCAGGTGCTCCCGGGCGGGACGGGCAACGATGCCGCGACCCGTGTCACCGAGTACTGGTCGGCGACCGGCACCGGCTGGTGCAAGGGCCGTCCCGAGTGGGCGGACCAGTTGTGCTGGACCGGTCCCGCCGGTGACATCACCGGCGGCGGCTCGCAGCCGAACAAGCTGGTGAACACCACGACCGAATACGACCGCTGGGGCAACCCGGCCACCGTCACGGACGAGGTCGGCGGGGTGTACCGGACGACCACGAAGACCTATGACGCGGCCGGCCGTGAGATCAAGGCGACGGTTACCGGCGGGCTCGGGCAGGCGGTTCCCGAAACCACCACGGAGTACGACCCGGCCACCGGCGCGGTGACCAAGATGAGCTCGCCGACCGGCGGGACGATCACCAAGGCGTACGACAAGCTCGGCCGTCTGATCTCCTACACCGACGCCGACGGCGGTGTCACCAGGACCGAGTACGACCTGCTCGACCGCCCGGTCAAGGTCACCGACTCCGTCCCGTCCACCCTCACCTACACGTACGACCACGCGGCCGAACCACGTGGCCTGGCCACGAAGACCACCGACTCCGTCGCGGGCGCCTTCTCGGCCACGTACGACGCCGACGGGTCGGTGGACACCGAGAAGCTGCCCGGTGGCTACACCCTGACTGTCACCGAGGACCCCACCGGCTCCACCGCCTCACGGATCTACACCCGTGACAGCGACGGCACGACCGTCTACACCGACAGGGTCAGCGAGTCGGTCCACGGGCAGGTGACCAGCCATCAGGGCTGGTCGAGCCAGACCTACCGCTACGACCGCGCGGGCCGGCTGACCGGTGTCGACGACACGGTCGGCGAGGTCTGCACCCGACGCGCCTACACCTTCGACAAGCGCGCCAACCGCACCTCCCTCACCACGAGCACCGCCGAACTCAGCGCCGCCTGCGCCTCCACCGGAGGCGGTACCACCAACCACACCTACGACAGCGCCGACCGCCTCGTCGACGCCGGCTACACCTACGACGCGTTCGGCCGCACCACCGCGCTGCCGGGCAGCACGATCCGCTACTACGCCAACGACTTGGTCCACCAGCTGACTGCGAACGGCAAGCGCCAGACCTGGGAGCTCGACGCCGGGCTGCGCTTCCGCTCCTGGAAGGTGGAGACGGACAGCGGCGGCACCTGGACACAGACCGAATCGAAGCTCAACCACTACGACGGCGACGGCGACAACCCGCGCTGGATCGTGGAGGACACCGCCACGGGAACTCTGAGCCGCAACGTCACCGCCGCCTCCGGCAACCTCGCGGCCGTGACGTCGAAGACCGGCGACACAGTGCTCCAACTCTCGGCGATCCACGGCGATGTGGCACTCCAGCTCCCGCTGGACCAGGAGCAGGCGCCAGTGGCCCTGGACAGCGACGAGTACGGTAACCCGCGCGAGGGCCAGGCCCCGGCCCGCTACAACTGGCTGGGCGCCAAGCAGCGCTCCACCGAGACCCTCACGGGCCTCACGCTCATGGGCGTGCGTCTCTACAACCCCACCACCGGCCGCTTCCTGTCGGTGGACCCGGTGTACGGGGGCAACCTGAACGCCTACGAGTACGCTCATGCCGACCCGCTCAACCGATTCGACCTGGACGGAAAGGCCAGCTGGTGGAAGCGGGTGAAGCGTAGGGTCAAGCAACATCGCGTAGGGCTCGCCGGGTTCGCCGCAGGATTCGCTTGCACCGCCCTCATCGCAACCGTGGCTCTCGCCGCCGGTTGCGTCTTGGTTGCCGGCGCTGCAGCCGGAATGGCCGCCAAGTGGGCTGGGAACAGGCGATCGTCACGAAGTGCTCTCTTGCGAGCCGGGTATGCAGGCGGAAGCGCGGCAGGCTACGGAGCTTTCGGGGGCACAGCCGCTCGTGCCGCAGCACTTCGTTTTCACAAGTGGTGGAAGCCCACAGGAAAGAGGAGGCGCCGATAATGCCACCTAGCTAAACCTCAGCCGGGCCGGCCTGAAGTTGACCGGAGTCGGCCCGGCTGAGATCGCTTATTGTTCCGGCGATTTCCTGCTCCGGGCTGTGGCAGCTCGGAGCTCAGTCCCCGTGGGAAAAGGTTAAGGGAATGAATACATCGCAGCTGGTGCTTTTCTGGACTCAAGCAGCACTGGGGCTTGACAGTCTGCTGCTCGCACTCTTCCTTCCAGGCGTAGCGCGCAAGAGTCAGGTCCAGGGGTCCAGAGTTCTCTACCTTCTTTCCCTGACGCCTTGGGTGTCGCTACTCGCTCTTTGTGTCTATTTTCGCACCATATTCGACGCTTGGTGACAGGCTTGCCGCGTCGAGGGATGAGTGGAGGGGTGTTGGCGCGGGACGCAATATCGGGGAGGTCATGTGGTCTCCGCGATGATGCCCAGCCGCGTCCACGACCTGTCGCCGCACGCGAGCACGGCATAATTGATCGGTGATCGAAGTGTTGGTGGTCGAGGACCACGCTGTCGTGCGGTCCGGGCTGGTGGCGCTGCTTTCGGGGGAGTTGGGGGTACAGGTGGTCGGCCAGGCTGCCGATGGCGAGGGCGCGCTGGTCGAGACTGAGCGGCTGCGGCCCGATGTGGTTCTCCTTGACATCGACCTGCCTGCCTTGAATGGCATTTCCGTCGCCGCCGCGCTGACCGAACGGCTGCCCGAATGCCGCACCCTGATGCTCACGGCGCTGGACCGGCCCGGGCATCTGGGGCGTGCCATGAGCGCGGGAGCCTCCGGCTATCTCCTCAAGAGCGCGACCCCCGCCGAGACCGCGGACGCGATTCGCCGGGTCGCCGCGGGCGGGCGAGTGATCGACCCGCGGATGCGGGGCGGTCGGGTCGACCAGGCCAGCCCGCTGACCGAGCGGGAAACCGAGGTATTGCGGTTGGCGTCCTCGGGTGCGCATGCTCGCGAGATCGCCGCCGATCTCTTCCTGAGCCTGGGCACGGTCCGCAACCGGCTCTCGTCCGCTGTCGGCAAGCTCCACGCGCGCACCCTCGTCGACGCCGTCCGCATCGCCGAGCGCCACGGCTGGCTGTAGATACGTGAAGATCTCACTTCCCGGCTTCCGTGCCGCGTGATGAGGTCGAGACCGACCGGTCTGCGCGCGTTGCCCGAAGGGCGCGGCGTGGCAGACGTGCACGGGAGTCGGGAGCGACACGGTTTCGATGGCGGGGCGGCTGAGTACGGCAGGGCGAGCAAGGGCGGAGATGGTCGTGGTCCACGCCTTGGCCGTACTGGTGCACGGATCGGCCGTGGCAGGCGCGGTGCTGGGCGGGCCGTGGACGATAGTGTGGTTCCTGCCCGCCATGCTGGGTTCACTAGTGGCGATCTGGTGCGTCCGCCATGGGATCCGACTGGGGACGTCGGCGGGTGCGGCGGTCGAGGACGAGCAGCGCGAAACCGTTGCTGATCAGCAGTGAGCGAAGGCGATGAAGGTAAAACTGTCCGATCTGCTCATCCTCGCAGGCATCGTGGTCGCAGGGGCGGCTCTGGCCTCCCTGCTCGGTGACGGCTTTCTGAGCCAGGCCGTGGGGCTGCTGATCGTCGGCGGAGGCGGAGCCTACCTTGGCACCAGAATCAAGAACCGGAAGACGCCCAGAGGGTGACAGTCGCAGGCCCACACCCACAGGTAACGCATGCGTCGCTGTCCTACGGCGGTGGAGCCTGTAACTCGAACCACACCGTCTTGCCGATGCCGGTCTGGCGGTGTTCCGCGCCCCAGTCGTTCGCCAGTGTCTCCACCAGCGTCAGGCCCCGGCCCGACTCGTCCTCCGGTGATGCCTCCCGGGCCGTCGGCAGCGTGTCGTTCGCGTCCGTGACCGAGATGCGCAGGCGGCCCTCCTCGCTCAGTACGCAGCGCGCCCGGATCTCCCGGCCGGGCGCCTTCGCGTGGCGGTAGGCGTTCGTCATCAGCTCGCTGAGCAGGAGCACCGCCGTCTCCGTCACCTCGTCGGGCAGCTTCCACGACGTTGCCTGTTCGCGCAGGAGCACCCGGGCCCTGCCCACGCTCCGCGCGTCGCGGGCGAAGCGGAACTCGATGTCCTGGGGGAGCGCGGTGGGTGAGCGGTGCGGTGTCGGCATACGGGCTGGTTCCTTGCGTGTGATTCTCCGTCGTTCGGCGGGAAAATGCTGCTGGCCTGTGCCTAGCCTCGGAAGTAGCGGGTCGGGTGCGCAGCGTGGCTGTACACGGTGCGGCGGCGGGAGGCGGGAGGGCGCGTGGCTACGGGGGACTCCCAGCAGGCGCAGCAGAACTGGCGTTACTGCGGTGGGCAGATCAAGTTGTGGCGGGAGGAGGCCCAGGTCACCCGGCAGGCCCTGGCCGAAGAGGCCGGCTACGACTACGAGTACGTCAAGTCGATGGAGTGCGGGCGGCGTCGGCCAACGCTGAGGTTGTTGCAGGTCGCGGATCAACTATGCGGTGCACGAGGCAAGTTGTCGGCCGCGCACGAGTTCTTGAAACCCGAGCCGTTCCCCCAACGTACGCAGCAGTACGTGCTGGTGGAAACCGAGGCCATCACGGTCCAGTGGTACGAGCCCCTGTTGATTCCCGGCCTGCTCCAGACTCCGGAGTATGCGCGAGCGCTGATCAGCAGTAACTGCCCTCCCCTGGACGAGGAGACGGTGGACGAGCGGGTCACGGCACGGCTGAAGCGGCAGGAGAAGCTGACCAGCAAACCGCCCACGCACTTCAGCTTCGTGGTCCACGAGGCCGCGTTGCGCTCGGTCGTCGGCGGTCGGGACTTCATGCGCAACCAGTGCCAGCACCTGCTGGAGGTCGGCAAGCGGCGGCACCTGTCGATCCAGGTACTTCCGTTCTCCACCGCTCCCACGGCGGCGCTCAGTGGGCCGATGGTGCTGGTGGAGACCGCCGATCACGAGCGCTACGCCTTTGTCGACGGGCAGTCGACAGGTGCCCTTTACTCTGACGGAAACAAGCTCAGTACATTGACTCAGCGCTATGGCATGATCCGCATGCAGGCGCTTAGTGTTGAGGAGTCTGCCCAGTTCACCAGGAAGGTGGCGGAGGAGCTGTGAGCGACGAACTGTCATGGTTCAAGTCGAGTTATAGCGACTCCGAAGGCAGTGCCTGCGTCGAAGTCGCCACCTCCCCCCACACCATCCACATCCGTGACTCCAAACTCGGTGTCGACAGCCCGCGCTTCGCGGTGGACGCCGACGCCTGGTCAGAGTTCCTTGCGTACGCCGCCCACTGAGATCAGCAGCGCGACCGCCGCCGCCGTCACCGGGACCGTGTAACCCGCCGTCGCCGAGACGTGCTCGACCATCCAGCCGCCGGTCGCGCTGCCGCAGGCGATGCCGCCGAGCAGGCCGGTGACCGCGAGGGTCATGCCCTCGTTGAGGCGGCCCTCGGGGGAGCGTTGCTGGACCAGGGTCATGTTGGTCACCATGGTGGGCGCCGTGGCCGTACCGGCGACGAGCAGCGCGCCGGACAGCGCGAGCAGCGAACCGGTCAGCGCGGCGGCCAGCAGCGGCAGCGTCATGAGGGCCGTCATCGCCGCCACGCACCACGGCAGTCGCCGTCCGGCCGGGCCCGCCGGTCGCAGGGCCCCGTACACGAGCCCGGCCACGCACGAACCGGCCGCCTGGAGGCCGAGCGCCACGCCCGCCACCGACCGATGGCCCTGCTCGTCCGCGAACGCCACGGTGACGACCTCCATCGCGCCGAACACCGCGCCCATGGCGAGGCAGACGGCGAGCTGGGCCGGCATTCCGGGGGCGCGCAGGGGCGCCCGCGCGGGAGTACGGGGACTCGGCGGCGGCTCGGTCGAGCGCTGGGCGGCGAACACGAGGATGCCGGTCAGCAGGAGTACGGCGCCGACCAGCGTGCCGGCCTCCGGGAAGAACGTCCCGGTGAGGAAGGCCGCGAGGACCGGGCCGAGCATGAAGCACAGCTCGTCCGCGGCCTGTTCGAAGGAGTTGGCGGTGTGCAGGGCCTCGGGGTCGGACTTCAGCAGGTGCGCCCAGCGGGCGCGGGACATGCCGCCGGTGTTGGGGGTGGTCGCGGTGGCGGCATACGCGGCGAACAGAGTCCAGTCGGGGGCGTCGTAGCGCACGCAGAGCAGGAGGGCCACGCTGCCGAGGACCGCGCAGACGGTGGCGGGTACGGCGATCCGGGCCTGTCCGTACCGGTCCACCAGCCGGGCGATCCAGGGTGCGGTCACCGCGGTTGCCGCGAGGCCGGTGGCGGTGACGGCGCCGGCCAGCGCGTACGAGCCGCGCGTACCGGCGATCATGACGACCGCGCTCACGCCGAACATGCCCGACGGCAGCCGGGCTATCAGGTTCCCGGCGGTGAAGGCACGAGTGCCGGAGAGGGTGAACAGGCGGCGGTAGGGGGCGAGCAGGGAGGCACGGCCGTCCGAGGCGGTCGGAGCGGCGGTCGGGGCGGAGGCCGAGGTGGCGGACGGGGCAGGGGTTTTCGGCATGACGTCACCGTCGCCCCTGCGCTGACCTGCGGTCCAACACCTGATCGGGTGCGATTGACGCATCTGCGTTGTAAGTTCGGCCGGTGCCTGCCGAACCCCGACCGCCGTACCTCCCCGCCGAGGGGATCGCCCCCCGCCTGCTGTGCGCCTTCGTCGCCGTCGCCGAGGAACTGCACTTCACGCGCGCCGCCGCGCGGCTGTACGTCGCCCAGCAAGCCCTCAGCCGCGACATCCGGCGGCTGGAACGGGAGTTGGGCGCCGTGCTGTTCGTACGGACCACCCGTCAGGTCACGCTGACCGCCGAGGGCACCCGGCTGCTGCCGTACGCCCGCCGGGTGCTTCAGGCGCAGCGCGCGCTGCTCGACGCCTTCGGTAAGGGCGAGCCGGAGCGGCCGCTGCTCGTCGACGTCAACAGCCCGGGCCTGTTCGGGGAGCGGGTGCTGGACCGGGCGCGTTCCCGTGTCCCACACCTGGAACTGATGACCCGCTTCGAGAGCGGCCTGACCGGTGCCGCCGCCGAGATCCTGGCCGGCCGGCTCGACGCGTCGTTCGGACGGTTCGCCGGGCTCGATCCCGTGGTCCGGCAGGGGCTGCTGCACCAGCCCGTGCGGTACGAGCGGATGGCCGTCATCCTGCCCGAGGGGCACCGGCTCGCGCACCTGGAGCAGGTACCGCTCGACGCCCTGGCGGGGGAGACTGTGTACGCGGGCGCGGGCAATCCCCGCACGCCGGAGTGGACCGACCTCGCGCGTGACCTGTTCGAGGGGCGCGGCATCGGCATCGCACCGCCCGCTCCGCTCGCGATCGGCGTGGCCGAGTTCCGGCGGATCATGGCCAAGCACCGGAACCCGATTCTCGCCGTGGTCGACTTTCCGGCGATGCCCCAGACAGTTCTGCGGCCTCTCGTCGAACCTGTTCCGTTGTCGCCGGTGTCGCTGGTGTGGCGAAAAGGGCTGCTTCATCCAGGATTGGAGGCACTCAGGCGTTCTGCCGCCGAACTGGCGGACGAGGAAGGGTGGTTGCACAGACCGGTGGAGGGGTGGATTCCGGCCATGGACGCGCTCATGATGGGTGCACACATCTGAGACCGATCTCCATGGCATGGCCACATGCGATACATTCGGGGACCCGGGTGCACTGTGATAAGGGGGGCGCTCGGGCCGGGTGGGAGGTCCTGGCCCGACAACAGTACGTAGGCCCGGATTCGTAAGCCCACCTGGAAGTCATGCCCCTGGGGGGGAAGCACGTGCGCGTCGACAAATGGCCAGATCACGCCCAACCGAGCGGATCCGGATCGCTGTCCGGAGCGGGCCGCGAGACGGCCGGGGTCGTGGACCCGGGCGAGTCACCCATAACCGGTGACGCTCTCGACACGGAACCGGAATCAGGCCACCGCTCCGAAGCGGCATCGGAATCCGGTGACCGGGGCGCGTGGCCGGGTGCCGCCGGACGGACGGCCGCCTGGCCGACGGCCGGTCAGGGCGGTGCGCGCAGACGCCCGCAGGGAGCCGGCGGGGGCCGGGGCCCGGGTTCGGTGGAGGGCTCCTGGTTCGACAAGGGCCGCCCCACCGAAACGGCGGCCGCGGCGGAGACCCAGGTGGTGCCCGGGTCGGGGCCGAGGGCGGACACCTGGATGACGGCCGACCCGGAGGCCGCTGCCGAGACGCGGGTGTTGCCCGGATCGGCTGCTGCCGCTGAGACGCAGTTGCTGCCCGGACCCGCGGCCGCGGCGGAGACCCAGGTGCTGCCCGGAGCGTCGAGCGTCGCGGCACCCAGGGCGTCGGCGGGCGCGGGCAACGGCCCCGCCGGCACCGGCCCCCTGCGGGTGAAGGTCGAGGACCCCTGGGAGACCCACGACCCGCACGAGGTCACCGTGCAGCTCGACGCCGTGAGCCTGCGGCCGGGTGGCACCCTCGGGTCGGCCGGCCCCGCCGGCAAGGAGGCCGACCGGCCCGTCTTCGTCGACGAGTCCGGCCGCCGCAGCCGCCGCTTCCGCCGGCTCGGCATGGCCATCGGCCTCGCCTGCGCGGTCTACGCGGTCGTCATCGTCGTCACCCTCATGTCCGGCAACGCCGCCGCGCCCTGGGTCCCGGTCCCGGTCCCGGGCGCCGACGATCAGCCGGCGAGCAAGGTCAAGGAGTCCCCGCGGCCGTCGGATGCCACGAGCCCGTCCCCGGAAACCAGCGTTTCGCCCGAGGCCGCCACCGACCCCTCCGCCCCCACCGCCCCGAGCACCGATGTGAACCCGCCCGCGGGATCCACCGCCGTAACGGGAGCCCCCGTCGTGCCCGGCCGGACGCCCGCCGCGCCGAGCAACCCCGCACCCTCGGTGTCCAGCACGAAGAAGGCCACCCCGGACCGCAGCGTGCCGCCCGCCACCGGAGGCAACGGGTCGACCCCGGACCCGGGCCCGTCGTCGCCCGAGCCGGGCACGAGCGACCCCGGCCAGGGCCCGGACCCTTCCCCGCCCGGCAACTCCGGCGGCAGCGGCGTCACCACCAACAACAACGCCGGGGGAGCCCCCAAGACGAACCCCGTCGCCACCGGCCCGGCCGCCGACCGGCCCGGCGTCACACCCAACCACTCTCCGGAGAACGTCCTCTGATGGCCTCCCGCTCCGACCGTCGCCGCTCTTCCAGCGGCGACGGGCGATCCCAGCGTGCCCCGGCACACGTCAATCTGCGACGCCGCCGGCTGCCCATGCGCTGGGTACTCCCCGTCATGCTGCTGGTCGCCATGACCGCGATGCTGATGCTGCGCGGCTATGTGCACAGCGAGATCCTCGCCGACTACCGCATCAGGCCCGAGGCCGCCTACGACAAGGTGCCCGAGGAGATCCTCGAGGGCGGCCCGGTCATCGACACCCGCAGCGGCAAGGCCGCCAGCCTGAGCGTGCCCAAGCACCGGCTCGTCCTCACCTTCGACGACGGTCCCGACCCCGAGTGGACCCCCAAGGTGCTCGACGTGCTCAAGAAGCACAACGCGCACGGGGTGTTCTTCATCACCGGCACCATGGCCTCGCAGTACCCCGACCTGGTCAAGCGCATCGTGCGCGAGGGACACGAGATCGGGCTGCACACCTTCAACCACCCCGACCTGTCCTACAAGTCCCCCGGCGGCATCGACTGGCAGCTGTCCCAGAACCAGATGGCCCTGGAGGGCGCCGCCGGCATCCGCACGTCACTGTTCCGGCCGCCGTACTCGTCCTTCGCCGACGCGATGGACAACGCGTCCTGGCCGGTCACCAAGTACATCGGCTCCCGCGGCTACCTCACGGTCCTGAACAACACCGACAGTGAGGACTGGCAGAAGCCGGGTGTCGACGAGATCATCCGCAAGGCCTCCCCGAAGCACGGCGACGGCGCCATCGTCCTGATGCACGACTCGGGTGGCGACCGGAGCCAGACCGTCGAGGCGCTCGACAGGTTCCTGCCCGACCTCCAGGCCAAGGGCTACAAGTTCCAGAACCTCACCGAGGCCCTCGGCGCACCCAGCGCGCACACCCCGGTCACCGGTGCCGAGCTGTGGAAGGGCCGGGCCTGGATCTTCCTGGTCCAGGCTTCGGACAAACTCACTGGTGCGCTGGTCGTCGGCCTCGCCGTCATCGGCTCCCTCGTCCTCGCCCGCTTCGGCCTGATGCTGCTGCTCTCCGGGGCGCACGCCCGTCGGGTGCGCAAGAAGAACTTCCGCTGGGGCCCCGACGCGCCGATCACCCAGCCGGTGTCGGTCCTCGTCCCGGCGTACAACGAGGCCAAGTGCATCGAGAACACGGTGCGTTCGCTCGTGGCGAGCGACCATCCGATCGAAGTGCTCGTCATCGACGACGGTTCCAGCGACGGTACGGCTCGCATTGTCGAGAACCTGAACCTGCCGGGCGTGCGGGTCATCCGGCAGCTCAACGCGGGCAAGCCGGCCGCACTCAACCGGGGCCTGGCCAACGCCCGGTACGACATCATCGTGATGATGGACGGCGACACCGTGTTCGAGCCGTCCACGATCCGCGAGCTGGTGCAGCCCTTCGCCGACCCGAAGGTGGGCGCGGTTGCCGGTAACGCGAAGGTGGGGAACAAGGACCTGCTCATCGGGGCCTGGCAGCACATCGAGTACGTGATGGGCTTCAACCTCGACCGCCGCATGTACGACATGCTCGGCTGCATGCCGACGATCCCCGGAGCGGTGGGCGCCTTTCGGCGCAGCGCGCTGGAGCGGGTCGGTGGCATGAGCGAAGACACGCTCGCCGAGGACACCGATGTCACCATGGCGCTGCACCGCGACGGCTGGCGGGTGGTGTACGCGGAGAACGCCCGCGCCTGGACCGAGGCCCCGGAGTCCGTGCAGCAGTTGTGGTCCCAGCGCTACCGCTGGTCGTACGGCACCATGCAGGCGATCTGGAAGCACCGCCGGGCCGTCCTGGAGCGGGGCCCCTCGGGCCGTTTCGGCCGTGTCGGTCTTCCACTCGTCTCCCTGTTCATGGTGGTGGCGCCACTGCTCGCCCCCCTGATCGACGTCTTCCTGCTGTACGGATTGTTGTTCGGCCCTACGGAGAAGACCGTCGGTGCCTGGCTCGGCGTGCTCGCGGTGCAGGCGATCTGCGCCGCGTATGCCTTCCGGCTGGACCGTGAGCGGATGAGCCACCTCATCTCGCTGCCGCTCCAGCAGATCCTCTATCGGCAACTGATGTACGTCGTCCTGCTCCGGTCCTGGATGACGGCGCTCACCGGCGGTCGGCTGCGCTGGCAGAAACTGCGGCGCACGGGCGGAGTGTCCACGCCGCCGACCGGGTCGACCCAGCACCAGCCTGTAGTCGGCGGGAGGACGGTCTGATGTCGAATCCGCCGTTCCCTTCCCGGGCGACGCCTCCACAGTCGCCCTATCTTCCGCCGCATTTCCCGGCGCCGTCCATTCCGGCATCAACTACCCAGGAAGCCCCTCACGTGACCGCACCCACCCTGCCGCGGGGGGCGGACGACACCAACCCGTCGGCGCCGGCGGAGCAGCCCCGGCGCGTCCCCGTCCGCGACCGCTACTTCGACCTGCTACGCGCGGTGGCGCTCTTCCGCGTGGTCTTCTATCACCTGATGGGCTGGGCCTGGCTGCCCGTGGTCTTCCCGTCCATGGGAGTGATGTTCGCACTGGCGGGCAACCTCATGGCCCGCTCCCTCAAGCGCCCGCCCGTGCAGGTCATACGCAGCCGGATGCGCCGTCTGCTGCCGCCGTTGTGGCTGCTTGGCGCGATTGGCGTGAGCGGCATGGTTGTGCAGGGCTGGGGTCCGAACAGCGACGGGCACCCCGGCTGGTGGTGGTTCCACCTCGTGTACTGGATTGTTCCGCTGAGTGACCCGCCGTATGCCGATGGCTTGCACGGGGTCCATGGTGTCCTCGGCGACGACTGGGCGGCGGAACTCGCCGGACCACTGTGGTACATCCGTGCCTACCTTTGGTACGTCCTGCTGTCCCCGTTCCTTCTGAAGGCCCTGCGTTCGCTGCCGTTGGTGACCATTCTCTCGCCGATCGCCCTGGCGGCGGCGTTCGAGTTCAACTACCTCCACCTGCCTGGCGAGCGCTTCCCGTCCGCACTCACCGACTTCAGTACGTTCGGTGCCTGTTGGATCCTGGGCATGGCCCACCAGCAAGGCATTCTGCAACGCATCCCCCGCTACATGGTTCCGTCCGTGGCGCCGGCGATCGCATGCCTGGGCCTGTGGTACGCGCTGACGCACGGTTTCAAGGAGGGCCACGACCTGGATGACATTCCGTTCGCCCAGTCCCTGTGGTCCTTCGCGACAGTGCTGCTGCTTCTCCATGTCAGCCCGTCCTGGTCGGAGTGGCCCCGCTGGCTGCGCCCTTTCGACCGCCTCATCACACTGCTCAACTCCCGTGCGGTGACCATCTACCTCTGGCACAACATCTGCATCCTCATCGCCGCCACCATGTGGGACCAGCTGTGGCGTATCGACGTGATGGAGCTGCACTTCTCCTGGCTTCTGAGCAGTTCGTGGCCGGTCCTCGCCATCACCTGGCTGCTCATCGGCAGTTGCATCATCTGGTTCGGCTGGATGGAGGACGTGGCGGCAAAGCGCAAGCCCCAGTTGTGGCCGGACGGTTCGTCACGCAGCCGGCCCAAGACCCGGCACGGTGCGCACGCCGGATAGAGACGTCCGGGGCCGGCCTCTCGGTGAGAGACCGGCCCCGGCCTTCAGACCGGCGAGAACGTGCGACGGATCGTCACCGGCGGATCAGTCGGCTGGTGGAGCAGAGCAAGGCGATCGAGCCGCCGACGATCTTCGTGAAGATCCTTTGGGGTTGTGGTGGCGGAATCGTCGTGATCTATGGCTGAAAAGTGAGGATCGGGCATCTCTCGGCGGCGCCGGAATTAAAGAACTGAACGTTCACCGCCTTCTGGCCAACGCGCGTAGACGGGCGCATCATGGGGGTGCTTTGTGCGCACAACCCTCGCACTGAAATTGTCATGCACGCGTCATTACTCCGCTCCGACGTGTGCGTGCACGCCCATTCACGCGCGTCATTCAGCGACAAAGGGAGACGGCACGATGGCTTGCGGATCGACCAGCCTATGGGCCGGTGAAACGAGCTGGTTCTGTTGCGGATCCTCCTGGGGTCCGTGCGGCAGCGCAGGTGGCGGCGCCTGCGGCAACTGCCGGTCCAGCGCGAATCACGGCGCCTGGCCCAACGCGTCACAGGCATGCTGGAACATCACCCGGCCCGACCTGTGCGGCGAGAACATCCCCAGACGCGGCTGCGGTGCGGTGATGAACATCAGACACCAGTGCTCCGGCGCCACCGTCTGCATCACGATCACCGACTGCGGACCGCGCACCAAGGACTGGTGCGGCGAGGCCACCTGCTGCAACGGCGCCTGCCGCACCAACCGCGTTCTGGACCTGACCCCGGCCGCCTTCTCGGCGATCGGCAACCTCAGCTCCGGCAAGCTGCCGGTCTACATCTACGAGTGAGGGGGAGTTCGTCATGACGTACCGTCAGAAGGACGACGGCGGCCTGGGCCGGCGCCGCTTCCTCACCACGGCCGCGCTCAGCGGCGCCACCATCGTCGGCGCGTCCGCCCTCGGCGGCTTCGACGCCGACGCGGCCTTCGCCGCCGAGCCGTCGCTCGACCCGGCGATCCCCAAGTCGGCCTTCGTGGAGGGCCGGATCACCGGCATCACCGGCAGTGTCCTGGAGGTCGCGGGATCCTACGGCGACCACGCCCGGGTCCAGATGACCAACGTCACCAGCGTCTGGAAGGTCCGGCCCACCACCGCGGCCGAGATCGAGATCGGGGACGGGCTGTACGCGCGGGGCGTTCCGATGCCGGACGGCACCGTCGCCGCCGACGCGGTGTGGGTGAACATCGTGAACATCGACACCACGATCCGGGGCATCGCGAAGAACCGGGTGCACTTCTCCCACGGGCAGCACGAGATCGTCGGCCACGTCCGTCAGGACACGACGAACGCCTCCTACGCGGGTCGCGCGCTCACCTCGGACCTGTCCCGGCTGCGCATCGGACAGAGCGCCCAGGTGCTAGGGGCCTGGCGGCCGTCCGACAACTCGGTGGACGTCGTCCGTATCTCCGTCGGGCACTGACGGCCGGATCCGAGGAGGAGAAGGGGAGGGAAGGATGCTCTCACTGACAACGGGCCTCGTACCGCTGGTCCTTGCGGGTCTGCTGGGGTGGACCGGTGCGGTCAAGCTCTTCGACCGGGACACCGCGCGCCGGGCACCCAAGACGGCGCTGGCCCGGATGCTGCGCAGCAGCGAGCGGGCGGCGCTGGTGCTGCGCGGCACCGGCGCCGTGGAACTCCTGCTCGCCGCGGGGCTGCTGGCCGTACCGGCGAACCCGGTGCCGGGCGCGGCCACCGCCGTACTCGGGGCCGGGTTCCTCGGCTATCTCGGCTACGGCCGGTCGCTGGCACCGGAGTCGTCCTGCGGCTGTTCCGCCAACGAGAACACCCCGATCACCTGGCGGGCGTTCGCGCGCGCCGCACTGGTGCTCGTGGGCGGCGCGACGGCGGTGGTGGCACACGGGGTCTGGTGGGCCACGCTCACCGAGCGGCCCGGTGGCTCGCTCGTGTTCCTGGCCGTGGCGGTGGCCGTCCTGGTGGCGCTGTCGGTCGATCTCGACCGGTGGTGGCTGCTGCCGCTGCGCCGGCTGAGGCTGCGTGTCTTCGGGCATCCGCTCTTCGGCAGCGAGCCGGGGGACCGTGTGCCGGTCGCCGCCAGTGTCGAACTGCTGGAGAACTCCCTCGCCTGGCAGACCGCGTTCCCGGTGGTCCGGTCGGGTCTGCTGGACCACTGGGAGGAGGACGGCTGGCGGATCCTCCTGTACTCGGGGGTGTACGTCACGCGGGAGAACGCGCGGCCGGTCTCCGTGGTCTTCGCCCTGGACGCCACCGTCGGCCGCGACACCCCCGGCGATCCGGTGGTCCGCGTCAGCTTCATCGACGCGAACACCGGCGAACCACTGGCGGCGGACCTACTGAACGCGGTCCCACCCCGTAGGGCTCTGCCCACACTCGGCTGACGGCCAGGCCCCCCACGGCTCACCGTCCCTGCGCAAGCTCACGCAGGGACGGTGAGCCGTCCGCTTCGTGGTGTGGTCGCGGGTGATCCCGGTAGCGGGTCGGCTGTAGCCCAGTTGGTGAGGAAGCTGTGCGGGAGCGAGGGCTCGCGCTGGTGTGGGTGTGGGTGATCTCGGTAGCGTGTCGGCTGTTTCACCCAACCCACCTGCCCCACCAGGAGCCTGCTGTGACCCGCCGTCCAACCCGCCTGCTCACCACAGCCGTCGCCGGCACGACGGCCGCACTGCTCCTCGCCGGTTGCGGCGGGAGCGACGGCGGCGCCAAAGCCAACGACAAGATCGCGGGCGCGGACACGGACACGGGGACGCCGGCCTCCCCGACTCCGTCCGCGACGGGCGACGGTGCGACCGGAGATCCAGTTGCCGTCGGATCTGACTCTTGTCTTCGAGGACACGAAGACCGGGGACCCGGTGAAGGACGCGGTCCTGGCCGACAGCGCGGAGCGCATGCGTGCCGTGGATGCCGCGATCACGGGAACCGATCCGAAGGGTGAGGCGCTCGCCTACTACAACACGGGCAAGGCCCGCGAAGCCGCCCTGTCCTGGGTCGCCCAGTTCAAGGACGCCGACGCCACTCTCACCGGCCAGGCTCGCTACTACGACCGCAAGGTGACGCTGCGAAGCGGGACATCGGCTGCCCTCATCTTCTGCGCCGACGAGAGCAAGGGCTTCAGCAAGGACAGGAAGACCCAGAAGATCGCCAAGACGCCGGTCACCAAGAACAGTTACGTGCTGTACAACACGAGGCTGGAGAAGAATTCCGACGGCGTCTGGCAGACGTCCCAGATCATCTCGACCAGGGGGGCGGCTCAGTGCCAGCCGTAGCCAGACTCACGGTGTGCGCAACTGTCGCTGGTGTCGCTGTATGGGCCTCCGGGCCGGTCGCTTGGGCCGACTTCGTACCCGGAGGCAAAGGCACAGGGTCCGAGACCCAGGTCCAGGGCGACCAGCATGACCAAAAGATCTCCGCCACCGCCGGTGCCGTCGTCTACGACCGTTCCAAGAACGGGGCGGGGCGGTCCGCCGGGCCCGTGGCTTCTGTCACGGCCTGGACCCCGCCCGCCTGCTACTACGCGCCCAAGTACAGCCCGGACCAGCTCAAGGCGTATCTGGAGCCGATCTGGGAGGCGGAGTCGACGGGGTACGAGTGGGACGCGCAGCAGCGTGACAAGTACGTCAACGGCCATCCCTACAAGGACTTCAACAAGGACAAGGACGGCGAAGGCTACTGGTGGGATTCGTACGTCACCCCCGGCCGCGCAGGCGACCCCGGCGCGCTCGACTGTGACAAGCCCATCTTCTGGGTGGACAAGGGCGCCGCACCTCCGGCGGACACACCGCAGGCCATCACCCCCGCGGTCCTCGCCGAGCTCGCCTACAACGAGATCCGTGTCCCCGGTACCGAGGTGACGCTTGCCCCGGCGGGGGCGACCAAGGTGAATCTGCCGACCTGGGCGTGGCTGGACGGGGCGCGGTTCAGGCCGGTTTCCGTGACGGCTTCCGTGCCGGTGCTGGGGATTTCCGCGACCACCACCGCCGAGCCGGTCTCGTTGAAGATCGATCCCGGTACGGCGGACGCCGAGACCTACCCCGCGTCGGGGGTCTGCGCGATCAACGGTGACCGTATCGGTGAGGCGTACGCCAAGGGGAAGGCCGACCGGACGCCGCCCTGCGGGGTGAAGTACCTGCGGTCGTCCGGCGACGGCTCGTACCGGTTGAGGGCCACCATCACCTGGAAGATCCACTGGACGGGTACCGGCGGTACCCGCGGGGACCTGCCCGAGGGAACCTTCGGCGACACCCAGGACGTCACGGTTCAGGAGATCCAGGCCGTGAACCGCTGAGCCGGAGTCGGACGACCGAAAAATGGGGCCCGTACGGCAACGGGCCCCACCACCCGCGGTGGAGGGCGGCCCCGCGCCGCCCGGGGTCTACCGGTCCGGCCGGTGGGCGGGCACTGTGGGAGGGAACGGATTTCCGGCCTCCGACGATGCCCCGGCGAGGCCTGCCGGCCGGGGTGAGCCTAGGCGGTGACAGGCACATGGCACTGGCTGCGGCCACGGTCCCGTACGAGCTGAGGTTCGATGCCGGGCGGGTCTGCCTGGATCTCCTCTCCACCACCCATCCCGTGGAACGGCTGGACTCCCTCGCGCCGCTGCGCGCGTGGATCACCGGATCGGGGCTGGTTCCGCCCGGCTGCCCGCTGGCGCACGTCGACGCCTCCTGGCTCACGGGGTTCCGGGAACTACGTCGAGATGTAGGGGAGTTGGTGCGCGGATATCTCGCCCAGGAGACCCGGGCGTACGATCTCGCGCTCGCCCGCGTCAACGACATCGCCCGTACGGCGCCGCCGGCACCCCGTGCCGTACGAGGCGAGGACGGCACCCTCGTACGCGAGTTGGCGGGCCCACCCGCGTGCGCGGCCCTGCTCGCGGCCGTCGCCCGGGACGCCGTGGAACTGCTCACCGATCCCGTGGCACGGGCGGGCCTGCGCCAGTGCGAGGGCGACAACTGCCCGATCGTGTACCTGGACACGTCCCGGGGCCGCCGGAGGCGCTGGTGCTCCAGCGAGGTCTGCGGGAACCGCGAACGGGTGGCCCGCCACCGCCGACGTGCTGCCCTCTCACAGCCGTAGAGGGGCAGGGAGCGACAACTCCCCGATCCCATTTGCCGGTTGTGGGCATTCCACGCCGAAGTGATTTCGGTAACACTCTGTTTGGTTTCTGTCGGGGGCGGGAAGCGCTCGCCCTCCCGCTCCTGTGTCGGAAATGTAAAGATCAGGCGGGGGGAATGTGCGCCCATGTCCTCCCTCGTCACGGCACCCCCCAGAAATCCGTCGGCCGGTTTTGAACACGGTGTGCCCGAGATCCGTACCCGTCGGCGAGCGACCGACTGGGGGGAAGCCCCGGACACCGGAGGTGGGCGTGCGCAAGGATGCGGCCGTGGCCAATGAACGTGGATCGAGGGCCCGACATCGCATGTCCCAGTCCTCGGAACCTGATGAGGAGTTGATGCGTGCGCTCTATCGCGAGCACGCCGGACCTCTCCTCGCGTATGTCCTGCGGTTGGTGGCCGGAGACCGGCAGCGTGCCGAGGACGTGGTCCAGGAGACGCTCATCCGTGCCTGGAAGAACGCCGGTCAGCTCAATCGAGCCACCGGTTCGGTACGCCCCTGGCTGGTGACGGTCGCCCGGCGCATCGTCATCGACGGCCACCGCAGCCGGCAGGCCCGGCCGCAGGAGGTCGATCCGTCGCCGCTGGAGGTCATCCCCGCGGAGGACGAGATCGACAAGGCGCTGTGGCTGATGACGCTGTCGGACGCGCTCGACGACCTGACCCCGGCCCACCGGGAGGTGCTCGTCGAGACGTACTTCAAAGGGCGTACCGTCAATGAGGCGGCCGAGACACTGGGCATACCCAGCGGCACCGTCCGCTCGCGGGTGTTCTACGCCCTGCGGTCGATGAAGCTGGCACTGGAGGAGCGGGGGGTGACGGCGTGATGAGCGTGTACGGGGGATTCGGAACGGGTGGTGCGGGTATGTCTGGGGCCATGCAGGGAACCCCGGCTCCGAACGAGCACGAGACCGTCGGCGCCTACGCCCTCGGGATTCTCGACGACGCCGAGGCAACCGCTTTCGAGGCGCACCTCGCCACCTGCGAGTGGTGCGCCCAGCAACTCGACGAACTCGCCGGGATGGAGCCGATGCTGGCCGCGCTCGCGGACCTGCCGGGCTCCGGCGCACCCGCGGTCGGCGAGTCCCTTTCGGCCAAGCCCAGCCCGCGCCTGGTGGAGAAGCTCGTCGACGAGGTCGCCGAGCGCCGCGCCCAGAAGCGCCGGCGCGGCTTCTACATGGTCGCGGCGGCGGCAGCGCTGATCATCGGCGGCCCGCTGACCGCGGTCGCGGTGAGCGGCTCGGACGGCGGCGGCAACACCGCGGTGGCCGCGAGCCCCGCGAAGTCCGCCTTCGAGTCGATGCCCGACAAGGTCACGGCGACGGACCCGTCGACGAACGTCACCGCGACGGTCGCCGTCGAGAAGAAGGACTGGGGCACGAACGCCGTTCTCGAGCTGAACAACGTCACCGGCCCGCAGAAGTGCTCGCTCATCGCCGTCGGCAAGAACGGCGAGCGTGAGACGGTCACGTCCTGGTCCGTCCCGAAGTGGGGCTACGGCGTCCCGAACGCCAAGACGGAGGAGGCCAAGGACCCCCTCTACATCCGTGGCGGTGCGGCCCTGGAGCCGAACCAGATCGACCACTTCGAGGTGATGACCTTCGACGGGAAACGACTCGTCGAGGTGCCCGCCTAGCTTCCGTGAGCGGGCCCCCTTCGCGTACGGTTGACGGCTGCCCAGCACGTCAGAAGGGGGCCCGGTGGCCGCACAGGCTCAACAGGATTCCGCGGTCGGATCGGTCCACGCCGCAGCGCACGAAGCGGCGCACGACTCCGTACGGGACCGAGAGATCGGTGTGGAACAGCAGCACCTGGACCGGGTGTACCGCCGTCTCGAGGAGAAGATCCACGAGGCCGAGTTCCTCATGCGCGACGCGGCCCAGCGCGGCCAGGTGGGTACACCTGGCGCGCTGGCCGAGCGCGACGCGCAGGTCTTCCGGGCGGGCGTCCACCTCAACCGGCTGAACAACGAGTTCGAGGACTTCCTCTTCGGCCGTATCGACCTGCTGCTCGGCAAGGACGGCAGGAAGGGCCCGGACGGCGCGTACACCGCGGTCGAGCCGGCCGAGGGCGCGGTCCGCGAGGACGGCACGGCGGACATCGCCGAGACCCTGCACATCGGCCGCATCGGCGTCCTCGACGAGGACTACGCCCCGCTGGTCATCGACTGGCGGGCACCGGCCGCGGCCCCGTTCTACCGCTCCACCCCGGTCGACCCGGGCCGGGTCGTGCGCCGGCGGGTCATCCGCTCCAAGGGGCGGCGCGTGCTCGGGGTCGAGGACGACCTGATGCGTCCCGAGCTGAAGGCCCGCCTCGACGGCCGCGAACTGCCCGCGATCGGCGACGGCGCGCTGATGGCCGCGCTCGGCCAGGCCCGCGGCCACACCATGCGGGACATCGTCTCCTCCATCCAGGCCGAGCAGGACCTGGTCATCCGTGCCCCCGCCGCCTCGGTGACGTACGTCGAGGGCGGTCCGGGGACGGGGAAGACGGCGGTGGCGCTGCACCGGGCGGCCTACCTGCTCTACCAGGACCGGCGCCGCTACGCGGGCGGCATCCTGATCGTCTCCCCGACACCGCTGCTCGTGGCCTACACCGAGGGCGTGCTGCCCTCGCTCGGCGAGGAGGGCCAGGTCGCCATCCGGGCGATCGGCTCGCTCGTCGACGGCGCCGAGGCCACGCTGTACGACTCTCCGGCGGTGGCGCGGGCCAAGGGCTCGTACCGGATGCTGAAGGTGCTGCGCAAGGCGGCGCGGGGCGCGCTGGAGTCGAACGGCTCACCGGACCGGCTGCGGGTCGTCGCCTTCGGCCGCCGGCTGGAGCTGGAGGCCGAGGAGCTCGACCACGTCCGGCGCACCGCCCTCGGCGGCACGGCGCCGGTCAACCTGCTGCGCCCGCGCGCCCGCAAGCTGCTGCTTGACGCCCTGTGGGAGAAGTCGGGTGCCGCCGGCCGGCACACCGACCCGGAACTGGCCGCCGAGCTGCGCTCCTCCTTCGACGAGGATGTGACCGGTGAGGACTCCTTCGTCGCCTTCCTCGACGCCTGGTGGCCCGAGCTGACCCCGCCGGCCGTGCTCACCGCCATGGCCGACGAGCGGCGGCTGGGCCGCTGGGCGCGCCGGATCCTCAACCCCGGTGAGGTGCGCCGGGTGGCCCGCTCGCTGCGGCGGAACGGGTACTCGGTGCACGACATCGCCCTGCTCGACGAGCTCCAGGCGATCCTCGGCACCCCGGCCCGGCCGCGCCGGAAGCGCGAACTGGACCCGCTGGACCAGCTCTCCGGTCTCGAGGAGCTGATGCCGATGCGCGAGGAGTCGCAGCGGGAGCGGGCGGAGCGCCTCGCGCAGGAGCGCACCGAGTACGCGCACGTCATCGTGGACGAGGCGCAGGACCTCACGCCCATGCAGTGGCGGATGGTCGGCCGCCGTGGCCGGCACGCCACCTGGACGGTCGTCGGCGACCCCGCCCAGTCCTCCTGGTCCGACCCGGACGAGGCGGCCGAGGCCCGCGACGAGGCCCTGGGCACCCGGCCGCGCCGCCGCTTCGAGCTGACCGTGAACTACCGCAACCCGGCGGAGATCGCCGACCTGGCCTCGAAGGTCCTCGCCCTGGCCATGCCCGGCTCCACCGCGCCGACGGCCGTGCGCTCCACCGGGGTGGAGCCGCGCTTCGCCGTCGTCCGGGGCTCCGTGGAGAAGAGCGCGCGGGCGGAGGCCGAGCGACTGCTGGACCTGGTGGACGGCACCGTCGGCGTGGTCGTCGCCATGAACCGGCGCGAGGAGGCCCGGCGCTGGCTGGCCGGGCTCGGCGACCGGGTGGTGGCCCTCGGCAGCCTGGAGGCCAAGGGCCTGGAGTACGACGCGACGATCGTCGTCTCGCCCGCGGAGATCGCGGACGAGTCCCCGGCCGGCCTGCGGGTCCTGTACGTGGCGCTGACCAGGGCCACCCAGCAGCTGACGGTGGTCTCCGGGGAGCGGGACGAGCCGGACGGGGCCGGGGTGCCGGATCTGCTGCGGGACTGAACCCGAGGTAACCGCAGCGACGGGAATGGCCATGAGGCATCCGTTTGTTAGCCTGGGTACGACACCGGCCCGATCCAAGCCCCCGGGCCCAACCTTCGTCGCTACGAGCGACCACTTGCCGCGAGGCGAGCATGGCGGGTCGGTGTCATACAAATCTCCAAGAGGCCCACGTCACTCATGTGACGTGGGCCTCTTTTGTCGCCTGCGCATCTTCCGTCACTCCAACAGTTCTCGTATGGTGGAATTCAGTTTCCGAAAACTGCACCTCTCGGTGAACACTACGTCCACAACCCGGGGCGGCTAGCACGTACTCGGGGGTAGGTGCGACGATCGGACGGCAGAACTTCGCGACACGGTGAAAGCAGAGGAAGTCGGCCATGGCAACGGCGCCCAGCGTCTCCTACTCGATGACCATCCGTCTGGAGGTGCCGGCGGGCGGAACCGCCGTATCGCAGCTCACCACGGCCGTGGAGTCCTCCGGAGGCTCGGTGACCGGCCTCGACGTCACCGCGTCGGGCCACGAGAGGCTCCGTATCGACGTCACCATCGCGGCCACCTCGACGTCCCACGCCGAGGAGATCGTTGAGAAGCTGCGCGGCATCGAGGGCGTCACGCTGGGCAAGGTCTCGGACCGTACGTTCCTCATGCACCTCGGCGGCAAGATCGAGATGGCGTCCAAGCACCCCATCCGCAACCGTGACGACCTGTCCATGGTCTACACCCCCGGTGTGGCCCGCGTGTGCATGGCTATCGCGGAGAACCCCGAGGACGCCCGGCGCCTGACCATCAAGCGCAACTCGGTTGCGGTCGTGACCGACGGCTCGGCCGTGCTGGGCCTGGGCAACATCGGCCCGAAGGCCGCACTGCCGGTCATGGAGGGCAAGGCGGCCCTCTTCAAGCGCTTCGCCGGTATCGACGCCTGGCCGATCTGCCTGGACACCCAGGACAGCGACGCGATCGTCGAGATCGTCAAGGCGATCGCCCCCGGCTTCGCCGGCATCAACCTGGAGGACATCTCCGCGCCCCGCTGCTTCGAGATCGAGGCCCGGCTGCGCGAGGCCCTCGACATCCCCGTCTTCCACGACGACCAGCACGGCACCGCGATCGTCGTGCTCTCCGCGCTGACCAACGCGCTGCGCGTGGTCGGCAAGTCGATCGACAGCGTGCGCGTGGTGATGTCCGGCGCCGGCGCGGCCGGCACGGCGATCCTGCGGCTGCTGCTCGCGGCGGGCGTGAAGAACGCCGTCGTCGCCGACATCCACGGTGTGGTGCACGCCGGTCGTGAGGACCTCGTCGGGGCCGCCCCGGACTCCCCGCTGCGCTGGATCGCGGACAACACCAACCCGGAGGGCCTGACCGGCACGCTGAAGGAGGCCGTGCACGGCGCGGACGTCTTCATCGGCGTCTCGGCGCCCAACGTGCTCGACGGCGACGACGTGGCCGCCATGGCGGAGGGCGCGATCGTGTTCGCGCTCGCGAACCCCGACCCCGAGGTGGACCCGGCAATTGCCCGTCAGACGGCGGCAGTTGTGGCCACCGGCCGTTCCGACTTCCCCAACCAGATCAACAACGTGCTGGTCTTCCCGGGTGTCTTCCGCGGCCTGCTGGACGCGCAGTCCCGGACCGTCAACACGGAGATGATGCTGGCCGCCGCGCACGCCCTCGCCGACGTGGTCACGGCGGACGAGCTGAACCCGAACTACATCATTCCGAGCGTCTTCAACGAGAAGGTCGCCGGCGCGGTGGCCGGGGCGGTCCGGGAGGCGGCCGCGAAGACGGAGGCAACGGCGTGACGATTGCCACGGCGTCGCGAAACCGGCGCGTCGCGAAGCACCCCACCGCCGGTGGAGCCTTATCGTGACGGCCAGGCTCGGGCATCTCTTCGTGTGACTCCCAAGGGTGTTCTCACGACTCCTATGGGTGCCGGATTGGCATTCGCGCCGCAGGTGGGGGCAGGATGCCTCTCTGGGCGCGAGGGTTCGGCGACGGACCCGGGTCCGGGGACTCACCGAGGAACCTGGCAGCATCGGCTTCGCTGTGCCCAACATGCGGCCTCGCCGCAACGGCAAGAAGAACACGGGAGTAACAACATGAACCGCAGTGAGCTGGTGGCCGCGCTGGCCGACCGTGCCGAGGTGACCCGCAAGGACGCCGACGCCGTGCTGGCCGCGTTCGCCGACGTCGTCGGCGACATCGTCTCCAAGGGGGACGAGAAGGTCACCATCCCTGGTTTCCTGACCTTCGAGCGCACCCACCGTGCCGCTCGCACCGCTCGCAACCCGCAGACCGGCGAGCCGATCCAGATCCCGGCCGGCTACAGCGTGAAGGTCTCCGCGGGCAGCAAGCTCAAGGAAGCGGCCAAGGGCAAGTGACCTCGCGGTCTCGTACGCCGCGGGACGGCGTACGAGACGGTGCAGGCCGGCCCTCAGGCCACCACGACGCCCATGGGGCGGTCCCCCTCACCGGGGGCCGCCCCAACGTCGTACACACCCTTCCCCGGCGGCCACCGGGGCAGCGCGGATCAGCCGAGGGCCTGGCCGGGAGGCTGTGCCTGCCCGGGGGATGACCCCCGGACCCCAGCCGGGGCGGCGTCGGCCGGCCCCGGCCGGGGATCGTGGATCAGCCGAGGGCCTGGCCGGGGAGTTCCACCTTGGCGCCCAGTTCCATGAGCTTCTCCATGAAGTTCTCGTAGCCGCGGTTGATCAGGTCGATGCCGTGGACACGGGAGGTGCCCTGGGCGGCCAGGGCCGCGATCAGGTAGGAGAAGCCGCCGCGCAGGTCGGGGATGACCAGGTCGGCGCCCTGGAGCCGGGTCGGGCCGGACACCACCGCGGAGTGCAGGAAGTTGCGCTGACCGAAGCGGCAGTCGGAGCCGCCCAGGCACTCGCGGTAGAGCTGGATGTGGGCGCCCATCTGGTTGAGCGCGGAGGTGAAGCCCAGACGCGACTCGTACACCGTCTCGTGGATGATCGACAGGCCCGTGGCCTGGGTCAGGGCGACCACCAGCGGCTGCTGCCAGTCGGTCTGGAAACCGGGGTGCACGTCCGTCTCCAGCGCGATGGACTTCAGCTGACCGCCCGGGTGCCAGAAGCGGATGCCCTCGTCGTCGATCTCGAAGGCACCGCCCACCTTCCGGTAGGTGTTCAGGAAGGTCATCATCGACCGCTGCTGGGCGCCGCGGACGTAGATGTTGCCCTCGGTCGCCAGCGCCGCCGACGCCCAGGACGCGGCCTCCAGCCGGTCCGAAAGGGCCCGGTGGGTGTAGCCGCCGAGCTTCTCCACACCCGTGATCCGGATCGTGCGGTCGGTGTCGATCGCGATGATCGCGCCCATCTTCTGCAGGACGCAGATCAGGTCCTCGATCTCCGGCTCCACGGCCGCGTTGGACAGCTCGGTGACACCCTCGGCCAGCACGGCCGTCAGCAGCACCTGCTCGGTCGCGCCGACGGACGGGTACGGCAGCTGGATCTTCGTACCCCGCAGCCCCTTGGGCGCCTCCAGGTACTGCCCGTCCGCCCGCTTCTCGATGACCGCGCCGAACTGCCGCAGCACGTCGAAGTGGAAGTCGATGGGCCGACCGCCGATGTCGCAGCCGCCCAGGCCGGGGATGAACGCGTGCCCCAGGCGGTGCAGCAGCGGCCCGCAGAACAGGATCGGGATGCGCGAGGAGCCCGCGTGGGCATCGATGTCGGCGACGTTCGCGCTCTCCACCCGGGTCGGGTCGAGCACCAGCTCACCCGGTTCGTCACCCGGACGGACCGTCACCCCGTGCAGTTGCAGCAGACCGCGCACGACACGGACGTCACGGATGTCCGGAACGTTGCGGAGGCGACTTGGTTCACCTCCCAGCAGGGCGGCGACCATGGCCTTCGGTACGAGGTTCTTCGCACCGCGGACACGGATCTCGCCCTCCAGCGGGGTTCCGCCGTGGACAAGCAGTACGTCATCAGTGCCGTTGACGGTCATGTATCTCGCGTTCCGATGAGGTGGGCAGGGTCCGGCCGATCACTTCGGAGGGGGCCGGACAGACAGGGTAATCGCCGTGCGCCCCCCTTCAGAAAGCCCGTCGACGGCCCGGGTTGGCTCAGGGCCCTGCGCCAACACGCCCCGTTGGGCACCGGGCACGTGCGGTCACCGCGGCCGCCGTGCGCCGGTGACGCTTCCGTGTCCCCTGAGCTGCGCTCACCCCCGTAGCCGGATTGGCTCCCCATGCGCAGGGAAGATGCGGGATCATGTCTGGCATGACCGAGGTGTCCTCGCTCACAGGGCGGCTGCTCGTGGCCACGCCCGCCCTGGCGGACCCGAACTTCGACCGTGCGGTGGTGCTCCTTCTCGACCACGACGAGGAGGGCTCCCTCGGTGTCGTCCTCAACCGTCCCACCCCCGTGGACGTGGGCGACATCCTGGAGGGCTGGGCGGATCTCACCGGGGAGCCCGGCGTCGTCTTCCAGGGCGGCCCGGTGTCGCTGGACTCCGCACTCGGCGTCGCCGTCATCCCCGGCGGCTCCGGCGAGGGCGCCCCGCTGGGCTGGCGCCGGGTGCACGGCGCGATCGGTCTCGTCGACCTGGAGGCACCTCCCGAGCTGCTGGCCTCCGCCCTCGGCTCGCTGCGGATCTTCGCCGGATACGCCGGCTGGGGTCCCGGCCAGCTCGAGGACGAGCTGGCGGAAGGGGCCTGGTACGTCGTCGAGTCGGAACCCGGCGACGTGTCCTGCCCGTCCCCCGAGAGGCTGTGGCGCGAGGTGCTGCGCCGCCAGCGCAACGAACTGGCGATGGTCGCCACATATCCGGACGACCCGTCGCTCAACTGATGCCCGGGCCCTTCAGTACCCTTGCCGTATGAGCACTCTCGAGCCCGAGCGCGGCACTGGTACGGGTACCCTCGTCGAGCCGACGCCGCAGGTGTCCCACGGCGACGGCGACCACGAGCGCTTCGCCCACTACGTCCAGAAGGACAAGATCATGGCGAGCGCCCTCGACGGTACGCCCGTCGTGGCGCTGTGCGGCAAGGTGTGGGTGCCGGGCCGCGACCCGAAGAAGTACCCCGTCTGCCCGCTGTGCAAGGAGATCTACGAATCCATGAGCGGCGGCGGCGAAGGCGGCGACGACAAGAAGAAGTAACCGGCTCCCCGCTCGGCAGAGACTCGCAGGGCCCCCGAGGCGCGCTCCGGCGTGCCTCGGGGGCCTGTGTCGTCGGACGGCCTGTGCACGATGTGCAACGCTCGTTGCACTGTGTCGCGGCCGGCGCTACCCATGGGTGGCATGACCGACGTGATTCCGGCCCCGCGCGCCGCGGCCGGCTCCCCGGACCGCGCCGTCCCGCTCGACCGGGGCACCACCCTCTGGGCCGCCGAGGGCACCGGCGGCACCGAACGCTGGCTGCGCGGCACGCTCGGCGCGGCCCTCGGCCTGCCCCTCCCGCCCGGCGCCGAGGACGACCCGGACTCCGTACGGCTGCGCCTGGACGACTCCCTGGAGCCCGAGGCGTACCGGCTCGCCGCCGTCGCCGGCCGGGGCGTCGAGATCCGCGGCGGCTCCCCGGCCGGGGTGTTCTGGGGTGCGCAGACCCTGCGCCAGCTGCTCGGCCCCGACGCCTTCCGGCGCGCCCCCCTACGGCCGGACGCCGCCCACGCGGTCCCGGCGGGGGTGATCGAGGACGCCCCCCGCTTCCGCTGGCGCGGCCTGATGCTCGACGTGGCCCGCCACTTCATGCCGAAGGACGGCGTCCTGCGCTACCTCGACCTGATGGCCGCGCACAAACTCAACGTGCTGCACTTCCACCTGACGGACGACCAGGGCTGGCGGATCGAGATCAAGCGGTACCCGAGGCTGACGGAGGTCGGCTCCTGGCGGGCGCGGACGAGATTCGGCCACCGGGCGTCCCCGCTGTGGGAGGACAAACCGCACGGCGGCCACTACACCCAGGACGACATCCGGGAGATCGTCGCCTACGCGGCCGAGCGGCACATCGCCGTCGTCCCCGAGATCGACGTGCCCGGGCACTCGCAGGCCGCCATCGCCGCGTACCCGGAACTCGGCAACACCGACGTCGTCGACACCGCCGCCCTCACCGTCTGGGACGACTGGGGCGTCAACCCGAACGTCCTCGCCCCCACCGACGCCACCCTGCGCTTCTACGAGGGCGTCTTCGAGGAACTGCTCGAACTGTTCCCCGCGGACGCCGTGACATCCACCGGATTCGCTGGGTTCTCGAGGTTTGTCCACATCGGCGGTGACGAGTGCCCCAAGGGCCAGTGGCGGGCCTCGCCGACCGCGCAGGCGCGGATCGCGGAACTCGGACTGGCCGGCGAGGACGAGCTCCAGGCCTGGTTCGTCGGCCACTTCGACGCCTGGCTCACCGCGCGCGGGCGCAGGCTCATCGGCTGGGACGAGATCCTGGAGGGCGGCCTGGCGGCGGGGGCCGCGGTGTCGTCCTGGCGCGGGTACGCGGGCGGGATCGCCGCCGCGCGGGCCGGCCACGACGTCGTCATGTGCCCCGAGCAGGAGGTGTACCTGGACCACCGCCAGGCCCCGGGCGAGGACGAGCCCGTGCCGATCGGCTTCGTGCGCACCCTGGAGGACGTCTACCGGTTCGAGCCGGTCCCTCCGGAGCTGGACGCGGCCCAGGCCCGCCATGTGCTGGGCGCGCAGGCCAACGTGTGGACCGAGGTGATGGAGGATCAGGCACGCGTGGACTACCAGGCGTTCCCCAGACTGGCCGCGTTCGCCGAGGTGGCCTGGAGTGCCCTGCCCGCCCCGGCGGAACGGGACTTCGCGGATTTCGAGCGGCGCATGACCGCCCACTACGGGCGTCTGGACGCCCTGGGCGTCCGCTACCGGCCGCCCACCGGGCCGCACCCGTGGCAGCGGCGCCCCGGCATCCTCGGGCGGCCCCTCGACGGTCCGCCGCCGAGGTAGCGGAACGGCCGGCTCCGCCCGCCGTCTCGAACAGGTGCCGGAAAAAGACCGCAAGAGTCAGCGAAGGGTGGGAATTCGCTCGCACCGGTGATGGTGTGCCAAATCGGACCATGTCCCCGATGAGGTGGGCGAATGCCACCTAGCGGACCCCTGTCTTCGGGCCCTGCGAAGATGTGCCAGAGTTGCCACGTCCGCCTTGTCGGCACGTACCGTACGGCAGCACAGGTGGGACCAGTGGGGGCAGCGGGAAGGGGCAGCCGGTTTTGACCACGCACGCACCTCAGGCGGCGCAGGCCGTCACGCTGCCCACGACACTGAACGAGGCGGTGGCGGCACTCACCGCCATGCCGGCCGCGGTGCCCGTGGCGGGCGGCACCGACCTCATGGCCGCCGTCAACTCGGGGCAGCTCAGGCCCACCGCGCTGGTCGGCCTCGGCCGGATCAGCGAGATCCGCGGCTGGCAGTACCAGGACGGCCACGCGCTGCTCGGCGCCGGCCTCACCCACGCGCGCATGGGGCGCCCCGACTTCGCCGCGCTGATCCCGGCGCTGGCCGCCGCGGCGCGCGCCGCGGGCCCGCCGCACATCCGCAACGCGGGCACCCTGGGCGGCAACATCGCCTCCGCCGCCCCCACCGGGGACGCGCTGCCGGTGCTGGCCGCCCTGGAGGCGATCCTGATCATCGCGGGCCCGGGCGGATCCCGCCGGGAGATCCCGGTGTCGCACCTGCTGGCCGGCGTGGAGATGCTCCGCGCGGGCGAGCTCATCGGCTACGTGCGCGTGCCGCTGCTGCACGCGCCGCAGGTCTTCCTCAAGGCGACCGGCCGCACCGGACCGGGCCGCGCGGTCGCGTCCGTGGCGCTGGTCCTCGACCCGGCCCGGCGCGGGGTGCGGTGCGCGGTGGGCGCCATAGCGCCGATGCCGCTGCGACCGCTGGACGCCGAGCAATGGGTGGCCCGGCTCATCGACTGGGACAACGGCCGTGTGATCGTCCCGGAGGCGCGGAACGCCTTCGGCGAGTACGTGGCCGCGGCCTGCATCCCCGATCCGGTCCCGGCCGAGGACGGCTCCGTGCAGCAGCTTCCGCCCGCCGTACTGCACCTGCGGCGCACCGTCGCCGCGCTGGCCCGACGAGCACTGGGGAGGGCGCTGTCGTGACCGACGACCAGCACGCGGAGGGCACGCCGGGCAGCGGCGGCCGATGGGACCCGCTGCCGCAGGGTGAGTACGACGACGGCGCCACCGCGTTCGTGAAACTGCCCGAGGGTGGCATCGACGCCCTCCTGGCCGCCCACAGCCCGCTCGCGGCGCCCGGCCACGGCTACGTGCCGCCGCCGATAGCGGTCACGCCCGCCCCGCCGGCGGCGAACGATCCGACGGGAAGTTGGGCCGTGCCGGGCGCGCCCGCCCAGGGCGCCCAGTGGCCCGACCCGAACGCCGTGCCGCAGGACGCGGGCGCGGACGACCGGTTCACGTACCGTCCGGAGGCCACCCAGCAGTGGAACTTCGACGAGACACAGGCGGGCCAGGCGGGCCCGGCCGCTCAGGCCCCTCCCGCGCCCGGACAGGACGTGACCGGGCAGTGGTCGATCCCGGTCGCCGGGGGTGACATCCCGGACGAATCAGGCGAGTTCACCACGTCGTCGCTGGTCCAGCAGTGGGGCGGTACCCCTCCGACCACCCTCCCCGGCGGCGCGGCCGCCCCGTGGGCCACGGAGGGGGTCGGCCAGGCCTGGAGCCGCCCCCGCACCGAAGCCGAAGCGCCCGGACAGCCCGGCGAGCCCCCGGCGGGCGGCCCGCACGGGAGCGCACCGGCCGCGAACGCCTACGAGAACGGACCGACCGGCACCGCGTTCCCGGCCGGAGGACCGGGCGGTGGCGGACAGGGTGCCGGGGCGGCTGAGGCCGCGTACGGCGCCCGTGGAGATGTGCGGTTGCCGGGGGCTCCCGCTGTGGGTGGCGTGGCCGGTGGTGGTTCCCCGGCCGGAGGACCGGGCGCGGGCGGGCAGGGTGCCGGGGCGGCTGAGGCCGCGTACGGGACGGTGGCGGACGGCTCGCGCGCGGACGTGCGGTTGCCGGGGGCTCCCGCTGCGGGTGGCGTGGCCGGTGGTGGTTCCCCGGCCGGAGGGCCCGGCGCGGCCGTGCATGGTGCCGGGGCGGTCCAGGATGCTTACAGGGCCGGGACTTCGGCGGACGGCGCGCGTGAAGGCGAGCCGGCGGCTCCGGGCGTGGGCGGTGCGGACGGCCGTCCGGCGGGAGTTCGGCACGCGGGCGGGGAGCCGGCGGCGCAGCCCGCCCGGCCGTTCCCGCCGACCGTGACCGGACCCGGCGCGGACACCGCCGCCGCTCAGGGACCCGGGACTGCGCACGGACAGGGCACCACCGGTTCCCCGGCGGAGCGGCAAGCCCAACTCCGCGCGGAACACGGCGTCCAGGCCTCGCCGCCCCGGTCCGAGTCCCCGGCCGAGTCCGGCGCGGACTCCCCGCGGCCGGCCTCCGGCGCGGTCGAGGCCGGCGAGGACGCCCGAGGGGTCATGGAGGCCGCCGAGGGGCCCGCCGAACCGCCCGCGCGGCCCGGCTCGCCCCGGGAGACCCAGCCGCACTCCCAGGCCGCCGGAGAGCCTGTCACGGGCTCCGGCCCCGCGTCCCCGGACGGCGCGGCCGCCGGCCCGGGCGCCGGACAGCCGGACGCCGCCACCGCGGAGGACCCGTCTCCCGCGCCCCCGCAGGACGAGCACCCGCTCGCCTCGTACGTGCTGCGCGTCAACGGCGCCGACCGGCCCGTCACCGACGCCTGGATCGGCGAGTCGCTGCTGTACGTGCTGCGCGAGCGGCTCGGGCTCGCGGGCGCCAAGGACGGCTGCTCGCAGGGCGAGTGCGGCGCCTGCAACGTACAGGTCGACGGACGCCTGGTCGCCTCCTGCCTGGTGCCCGCGGTCACCGCGGCCGGCAGCGAGGTGCGCACGGTCGAGGGACTGGCCGTGGACGGGCAGCCCTCGGACGTGCAGCGGGCGCTCGCCCGGTGCGGCGCGGTGCAGTGCGGCTTCTGCGTGCCCGGCATGGCGATGACCGTGCACGACCTGCTGGAGGGCAATCCGGACCCGACCGAGCTGGAGACCCGCCAGGCACTGTGCGGCAACCTGTGCCGCTGCACGGGCTACCGGGGCGTCGTCCAGGCCGTCAAGGAGGTCGTCACGGAACGCGAGGCGCACACCGCGGCGGACGAGGCCGAGCAGGAGGCCGACGAGCCGCGCATCCCCCACCAGGCGGGTCCGGGCGCCGGCGGGGTCCACCCCTCCGCGTTCGACACCCCGGCATCGCACGACCCCTACGGCCAGGACGGAGGCCAGGCGTGAGCAACGAAGCCGCCACCGCCGCCGCGGAGACCGCCCCCGCGCCCGAACCCCTGCCGCACGGACTCGGCTCCTCGCTGCCGGCCGCCGACGCCCGCGCCAAGACGGAGGGCACCTTCCCGTACGCGGCCGACCTGTGGGCCGAGGGCCTGCTGTGGGCGGCCGTACTGCGCTCGCCGCACCCGCACGCGCGCATCGTGTCCATCGACACGGCACACGCGCGCGAGATGCCCGGCGTACGGGCCGTCGTCACCCACGAGGACGTCCCGGGCCGCCCGGTGCACGGCCGCGGCACGCCCGACCGGCCGGTGTTCGCCTCCGAGGTCGTACGCCACCACGGCGAGCCCATCGCGGCCGTCGCCGCCGACCACCCGGACACCGCGCGGATGGCCGCCGCCGCCGTCATCGTCGAGTACGAGGTGCTCGACCCGGTGACCGACCCCGAACAGGCCTTCGAGGCCGAGCCGTTGCACCCCGACGGCAACCTGATCCGGCACATCCCGCTGCGCCACGGCGACCCGGAGGCGGCCGGTGAGGTCGTCGTCGAGGGCCTGTACCGCATCGGCCGCCAGGATCCGGCCCCCATCGGCGCCGAGGCCGGTCTCGCGGTGCCCCGCCCCGACGGCGGCGTGGAGCTGTACCTGGCCTCCACCGACCCGCACGCCGACCGCGACGCGCTCGCCGCCTGCTACGGGCTGGAACCCGAGCGCGTGAAGATCGTCGTCACCGGGGTGCCGGGTGCCACGGCCGACCGCGAGGACCAGGGCTTCCAGCTCCCGCTCGGCCTGCTGGCACTGAGGACCGGCTGCCCGGTGAAGCTCACGGCGACCCGCGAGGAGTCGTTCCTGGGCCACACCCACCGCCACCCGACGCTCCTGCGCTACCGCCACCACGCCGACGCCGAGGGCACGTTGGTCAAGGTCGAGGCGCAGATCCTGCTGGACGCGGGCGCCTACGCCGACACCTCCTCCGACGCCCTCGCCGCCGCCGTGTCCTTCGCCTGCGGCCCCTACGTCGTCCCGAACGCCTTCATCGAGGGCTGGGCCGTGCGCACCAACAACCCGCCCTCCGGCCATGTCCGCGGCGAGGGCGCGATGCAGGTGTGCGCCGCCTACGAGGCGCAGATGGACAAGCTGGCCAAGAAGCTCGGCCTGGACCCGGCCGAGGTGCGCCTGCGCAACGTCATGGCGACCGGCGACGTACTGCCGACCGGCCAGACGGTGACGTGCCCGGCCCCGGTCGCCGAACTGCTCCAGGCTGTACGGGACCACCCGCTGCCGCCGTTGCCCAAGGACGTCCCCGAGGACGAGTGGCTGCTGCCCGGCGGCCTCGAGGGAGCGGGCGAACCGGGCGCGGTGCGCCGGGGCGTGGGCTACGGCCTGGGCATGGTGCACATGCTCGGCGCGGAGGGCGCCGACGAGGTCTCCACGGCGACGGTGCGGGTCCAGGACGGCGTGGCGACGGTGCTGTGCGCGGCGGTGGAGTCCGGCCAGGGCTTCACGACGCTCGCCCGGCAGATCGTCCAGGACACGCTCGGCATCGACGAGGTGCACGTGGCCCCGGTCGACACCGACCAGCCGCCGGCCGGCGCCGGCTGCCGCGGCCGCCACACCTGGGTGTCGGGCGGCGCGGTGGAACGCGCGGCGAAGATGGTCCGCACCCAGCTCCTCCAGCCGCTCGCCCACAAGTTCGGCATGTCCACCGAGCTGCTCCAGATCACCGACGGCAAGATCACGTCGTACGACGGCGTGCTGTCGACCACGGTCACGGAGGCGCTGGACGGCAAGGAGCTGTGGGCGACCGCCCAGTGCCGCCCGCACCCCACCGAGCCGCTGAACGAGTCGGGCCAGGGCGACGCCTTCGTGGGCCTGGCCTTCTGCGCCATCCGCGCGGTGGTGGACGTGGACATCGAACTGGGCTCGGTACGGGTCGTGGAGATGGCCCTCGCCCAGGACGTGGGCCGGGTGCTCAACCCGGCCCAGCTGGCCGCCCGGATCGAGGGGGGCGTCACCCAGGGCGTGGGCATCGCCCTCACCGAGAACCTGCGCACCCCGCGCGGGCTGGTCCGCCACCCCGACCTCACCGGTTACGCCCTGCCCACCGCCCTGGACGCGCCCGACGTCCGGATCGTGAAACTGGTCGAGGAGCGGGACGTCGTCGCCCCCTTCGGAGCGAAGGCGGTCAGCGCGGTACCGGTGGTGACCTCCCCGGCGGCCGTCGCCTCCGCGGTGCGCGCCGCCACGGGCCGTCCGGTCAACCGCCTGCCGATCCGCCCGCAGGCCGCGGTCGTGACCACGCAGTGAGCGGTGTTCGCCCGCGGTTACCCGGGCCGGAAGGGAACGCCGGGCGCCCGCCCGGCGTCTTCCGTTTTGGGGCGTTGTCAGTGCGGGGGCGTAGTCTTCGGGCAGTGGAGACGAGGGCCGTCGCCCGAGGCGCGGCGCCGGCCCCGCCCAGCCCGGGACGCCGTCCGTTCCGGAACCTGAACCGAACCGCACGGGGGAGCGATGAGCACGACCGACACCGTTGTCAGAGTGATCACCCTGCCCGAGGCGGGCCGCGATCTGCGCCGCGGGTACGGCGAGTTCGCGTTCCGCCCGGCGGCGGCTCACACCCGTCCGGCGGCCCGTGTCCGCCCGGCGGTGCCGACCGTGAGGCCCGGCACGGCCTCCGGGCTGACCCTCGACCTGCGCGCCCGCCTGCTGCACCGTGAGTTCGGCCACGGCCGGATCGCGCGCTACGAGGAAGTCGACTTCCCCGCCACGCTCACCCACGAGCCCACCCGCCGCTTCCTGCGTGACACGGGCCTGCCCGAGGACGGCGTACTCCTCCAGTCCGACACCGACGTACGCCTGCCGACGCTCGCCGAGTTCTGCGCCGACGAGTGCCCCGACGACTTCTGGCCGGACGAACTCCCCGCCCGCGCCCACCAGTTGATACGTCTTGGACGCTTCGCCGGCGGCAGCAGCCTGCTGGTCGACGGCACCACCGGCGCGGTCCTCACCTGGACCGGCCCCGAAGCCGCCCCGGCCCCCCTCACCAAGGACGTCTCCACCCTCGCCTTCACCCTCTGGCTCCTGCGCCGCCGGGCCGCCCGCCGCTGAACCGCTCGGTCGCACGGCCTACGACCAAGGTCCCGGCCGCGAGCCGACTCCCGACAGGGGCCAAAGTGGGCTGCGCACCTTACGCTGGCGACCATGAGCGCCCTGGAACCACGCGACACCGAGGTCGCGGACATCTCTGACAGATCCGGTCCCCACGACCTGGCGACCGACACCGTGCTGAGCCGCGACCACCGGGCGCTGAGCATCGGGATCGTCTCCGTCGTCCTGCTGATCGCCTTCGAGGCGACCGCCGTCGGTACGGCGATGCCCGTCGCGGCGCGGGAACTGGACGGGGTGTCGCTGTACGCGTTCGCGTTCTCCGGGTTCTTCACCACCAGCCTGTTCGGGATGGTCCTCTCCGGGCAGTGGTCGGACCGCCGGGGACCCCTGGCGCCGCTGACCGCGGGGATCGGCTCGTTCGTGGCCGGGCTGCTGCTGGCGGGAACGGCGAGCACGATGTGGGTGTTCATCGCGGGGCGGGCCGTGCAGGGACTCGGCGGCGGCCTGGTGATCGTCGCCCTGTACGTCGTCGTCGGACGGGCCTACCCCGAGCGGCTGCGGCCGTCGATCATGGCGGCGTTCGCCGCGGCCTGGGTGGTCCCGTCGATCGTCGGCCCGCTCGCCTCGGGCGCGGTGACGGAACACCTGGGCTGGCGCTGGGTGTTCGTCGGCATCCCGGTGCTCGTGGTGTTCCCGCTGGCCATCGCCCTGCCGCAGATACGGCGGCGGGCGGGCGGCCCGGTGGGGGAGAGTGCCGGGGAGGGCGCTGAGCGGTCCTCCTTCGACCTGCGCCGCATCCGGCTCGCCCTCGGCATCTCCCTGGGCGCCGGGCTGCTGCAGTACGCGGCCCAGGACCTGCGCTGGCTGTCGCTGCTGCCCGGAGTGGCGGGGGCCGCGCTGCTGGTCCCGGCCGTGCGGGGGCTGCTGCCGCGCGGCACGTACCGGGCGGCGCGCGGACTGCCGTCCGTGGTGCTGCTGCGCGGGGTCGCGGCGGGCTCCTTCATCGCCGCCGAGTCCTTCGTGCCGCTGATGCTCGTCACCCAGCGGGGGCTGTCCCCGACGCTCGCCGGGTTCTCCCTCGCGGCGGGCGGGGTCACCTGGGCGCTGGGCTCGTGGGTGCAGTCGCGGCCGCGGATGGCGCAGCACCGCGAGCGGCTGATGACCCTCGGGATGGTGCTGGTGGCCGCGGCCATCGCCGCCGCGCCCAGTGTGCTGATCGAGGCCGTCCCGGTCTGGACGGTCGCCGTGGCCTGGGCCTTCGGCTGCTTCGGCATGGGCCTGGTCATCGCCTCCACCAGCGTGCTGCTGCTGCGGCTGTCCGCCCCTGAGGAGGCCGGCACCAACTCCGCGGCCCTGCAGATCTCCGACGCCCTCTCCAACGTCGTCCTGCTCGCCGCGGGCGGCGCCGCCTTCGCCGCGCTCGGCGGCGGCACGGTGGCCCACACGACCGCGACGACCGCCGCCTCCCACCCGGCGGCGTTCGCGGTGGTGTTCCTGCCGATGGCGGCGGTGGCGCTGGCGGGGGTGTGGGTGACGCGGCGGCTGCGGGTTCCCTCTTGAGTGGTACCACTTTGACCCCATCTCGTGGTACTGTTCTGGTATGGCTATGAACCTGCGTCTCCGTGACGACCAGACGGAAGCTCTGAAGCTGCGTGCCGAGGAGGAGGGCGTCAGCATGCACGCGATACTGCTGAGGGCCGTGGACGACTACCTGGCCAGGACGGCGCACGAGGCGCTGGTCCGCAAGGCGGCCAAGGAGCAGACCGCCAAGTGGGCAGAGCTCCTGGAGCGGCTGAAGTGACGTGCATCTATCTGTCGGCCGAGGACGTCCTGGCCATCGCCGAACTTGCCGTGGACGATCAGAAAGTCATCGTGCGTGACGCGGGCCTGCTGGAGTCGGCGGTGCACCGGCCGTCAGCTTCGATGTTCGGGCAGGAGGCGTACGCCGACCTGTACGACAAGGCGGCGGCACTCCTGCAGTCGCTGGCCATCAACCACCCCTTCGTGGATGGGAACAAGCGCACGGCCTGGACGTCCTGCGTCGTCTTCCTGGCGCTGAACAACGTGCAGCTGCGCCCGGACATCAACGCCGCCGAGCGCCTGGTCATCGACGTGGCGACGGGCGCTCTCGAAGAAGTCAAGCTGATCGGTGAGGCGCTGCGGGAGCTCGCGGAGCGAGAGATGTGACCTCAGTCCCATCCCCGGGTGACGCCGTGCCGTCGGCGCGTTGACACCGGCGGGCCGCCGGTAGGGTGGCCCGGTCGTCATACGTAGCCGAGCCCCCCAGCACAGCGAACCGGAGACCGTGACTACCACCGCCGCCAGCTCGTCCCACTCGCATCACCTCTCGCCCGCCTTCCCCGGTCGTGCCCCCTGGGGTACCGCCGGGAAGCTGCGCGCCTGGCAGCAGGCCGCGATGGAGAAGTACGTCCAGACCCAGCCCCGCGACTTCCTGGCGGTGGCCACCCCCGGCGCCGGAAAGACGACCTTCGCGCTGACCCTGGCCTCCTGGCTGCTGCACCACCACGTCGTCCAGCAGGTGACCGTGGTCGCGCCCACCGAGCACCTGAAGAAGCAGTGGGCGGAGGCCGCCGCACGGATAGGGATCAAGCTCGACCCGGAGTACAGCGCGGGCCCGCTCGGCAAGTCGTACCACGGCGTCGCCGTGACGTACGCCGGTGTCGGCGTGCGCCCCATGCTGCACCGCAACCGCGTCGAGCAGCGCAAGACCCTCGTCATCCTCGACGAGATCCACCACGCCGGCGACTCCAAGTCGTGGGGCGAGGCGTGCCTGGAGGCCTTCGAGCCCGCGACCCGCCGGCTCGCCCTCACCGGTACGCCGTTCCGCTCCGACACCAACCCCATCCCGTTCGTCACGTACGAGGAGGACGGGGCCGGCATCCGGCGTTCGGCCGCCGACTACACCTACGGCTACGGCTCCGCCCTCTCCGACGGCGTCGTCCGGCCCGTCATCTTCCTCTCCTACAGCGGCAACATGCGCTGGCGCACGAAGGCGGGCGACGAGGTCGCGGCCAAGCTGGGCGAGCCGATGACCAAGGATGCCGTCAGCCAGGCCTGGCGCACCGCGCTCGACCCGCGCGGCGAGTGGATGCCGGCTGTGCTGCGCGCCGCCGACCAGCGGCTGACCGAGGTCCGCAAGGCCATCCCGGACGCCGGCGCCCTGGTCATCGCCTCCGACCAGGATTCCGCCCGCGCCTACGCCAAGCTGATCCGCGAGATCACGGGCAGCAGCGCGACACTCGTCCTCTCCGACGACGCCGGCGCCTCGAACCGGATCGACGACTTCAGCGGCGGCGACGACCGCTGGATGGTCGCCGTCCGCATGGTGTCCGAGGGCGTCGACGTGCCCCGGCTCGCGGTCGGGGTGTACGCCACCACCATCTCCACCCCGCTCTTCTTCGCCCAGGCCGTGGGCCGTTTCGTACGGTCCCGCAGGCGCGGCGAGACCGCCTCCGTGTTCCTGCCGACCGTCCCGGACCTGCTGACCTTCGCCAACGAGATGGAGGTCGAGCGCGACCACGCCCTCGACAAGCCGAAGAAGGACGGCGAGGAGGACCCGTACGCCGAGTCCGAGAAGGAGATGGACGAGGCGAACCGGGAGCAGGACGAGGACACCGGCGAGCAGGACATGCTGCCCTTCGAGGCGCTGGAGTCCGACGCCGTCTTCGACCGGGTCCTCTACGACGGCGCCGAGTTCGGCATGCAGGCCCACCCGGGCAGCGAGGAGGAGCAGGACTACCTCGGCATCCCGGGCCTGCTCGAACCCGAACAGGTGCAGATGCTGCTGCAGAAGCGCCAGGCCCGGCAGATCGCGCACAGCCGCAAGCGGCCCGACACCGAGGCCGACCTCCTCGAACTGCCCGCCGACCGGCGGCCGGTGGTGTCCCACAAGGAGCTGATGGAGCTGCGCCGGCAGCTCAACACGATGGTCGGTGCGTACGTCCACCAGAGCGGCAAGCCGCACGGGGTCGTCCACACCGAGCTGCGCCGGGTGTGCGGCGGCCCGCCCAGCGCCGAGGCGACGGCGGGTCAGTTGAGCCAGCGCATCGCCAAGGTGCAGGAGTGGGCGACGCGGATGAAGTGACACGGGGGTGCCACCACGCGTTCCTGATGCGTGGTCCGACGGCACCGCCGGAGTACGTATCGGGATGAACACCGCACTCCGTACCGGACGGTGACCGGATTCTGGACGGAGGCTTCCGCTCAGCGAACCGGCTTCGCTAATGTCCCGCTACGCCGACGCACCGTGGCAGGGCCGCCGCGGAGCGCAGCCGTGAAGCGACTTCAGTCCGGGGCGGCCCGGACCGCCGGCCGATCGGCGGCCTCTGCGGCACGTCACCGACGGGACCCGGTGACGTGCCCGACGCGAAGAGGGCCGCCGACCTCACCACTAAGGAGTGGGCGTCGTGACCGCGGAGACCTCCCAGACGCTCGACCGGGGACTGAGAGTCCTCAAACTGCTGGCCGAAACGGACCACGGGCTGACCGTCACCGAGCTGTCGCACAAACTGGGCGTCAACCGGACCGTGGTGTACCGGTTGCTCGCCACCCTGGAACAGCACACGCTCGTCCGCCGTGATCTGGGCGGCCGCGCCCGGGTCGGGCTGGGAGTGCTGCGGCTGGGCCGCCAGGTGCATCCGCTGGTACGGGAGGCGGCGCTGCCCGCGCTGCGGTCGCTGGCCGAGGACATCGGGGCTACCGCGCATCTGACGCTGGTGGACGGTTCGGAGGCACTGGCCGTCGCCGTGGTCGAACCGACGTGGACCGACTACCACGTGGCCTACCGGGCCGGTTTCCGGCACGCCCTGGAACGGGGCGCCGCGGGCAAGGCGATACTCGCGGCCCGCCGGCAGCCGGCCGTTGACCCCGGCTGCACCCTGACCCATGGCGAACTGGAGGCCGGGGCCTGCGGGGCGGCGGCCCCCCTGCTCGGCGTGACGGGCCTCGAGGGCAGCGTCGGGGTCGTCATGCTGGCGGACTCCGTACCGGAACGCGTGGGTCCACGCGTCGTACACGCGGCCCGCGAGGTGGCGGAAGCCCTCCGCTAGCCGCTACCGCGGGACCTGCCTGGCACCGCGCCGGCGGCCTACGCCGTGCGGTGGTGGCGGTGGCATCGGCCCGCCTCGTGCAGCGGTGGCGGCTCACCTCGTGCCGTCCCGGGAGGTCGCCCCGTGCTGTCCCGGCCGCCCACCTCGGGCCGTGCCGGCGGGCGCACCGGGTGCATTGGCGGCGGCCCGTCTCGTGCCGCGCGGTGACGGTCCACCCTGTGCTGTCCCGGCGGCTCGCCCTGTCCTGTTCCGCGGACCACCTCGTGCTGTGCCGGCGGCACACTTCGTGTCGTGCTGGCGGCCCGCCTCGTGCCGCGGTGGCGGCTCACCTCGTGCCGTCCCGGGAGGTCGCCCCGTGCTGTCCCGGCCGCCCACCTCGGGCCGTGCCGGCGGGCGCACCGGGTGCATTGGCGGCGGCCCGTCTCGTGCCGCGCGGTGACGGTCCACCCTGTGCTGTCCCGGCGGCTCGCCCTGTCCTGTTCCGCGGCTCACCTCGTGCCGTCCCGGGAGGTCGCCCCGTGCTGTCCCGGCCGCCCACCTCGGGCCGTGCCGGCGGGCGCACCGGGTGCATTGGCGGCGGCCCGTCTCGTGCCGCGCGGTGACGGTCCACCCTGTGCTGTCCCGGCGACTCGCCCCGTGCTGTCCCGGCCGCCCACCTCGGGCTGTCCCGGCGGGCGCACCGCGTGCCGTGCCGGCGGCCCACGTCGTGGTGTGCCGACGGGTGCACTTCGTGTTGTGGCAGCGGCTTATCTCGTGTCGTGCCGACGGGCGTACCGCGTGCATTGGCGGCGGCCTACGTCGTGCTGTGGCGGCGGGCGCACTTCATGCCGTGGGGGCGGCTGCTTCTTGCTGTGCCTGTGGCAGCGGGTGCACCTCGTGCCGTGCCGTCGAGCCCACCCCCGTCCCGGCCGTCGGCGGTGCGACCGTCGCCTGGGGGCGGGAACGGCTGTCGGGTGGCCGGATGTCGTTCGGGGGATAGATTGATCCCGTGCTCTCTCGCCTCACACGTTCCCAGGCCCTCGCCGTCTGCGCGGTGCCCGTCGCGGCTCTGATCGCCACGGCGGTGTTCGCGCCGCTGCCGTTCTCGGTGGCCCAGCCCGGGATGACGGCGAACGTGCTCGGGGAGAACAAGGGCACCCAGGTCATCACCATCTCCGGCGCGCCCATCCGCAGCACGAGCGGCCAGCTCCGTATGACGACCATCGAGGCCACCGGCCCGGACGCGAACGTCTCGTTGGGGGACGTGATCGACGGCTGGTTCGCCACCGACCGAGCGGTCATGCCGCGCGACGCGGTCTATCCGAGCGGCAACAGCGTCAAGGAGATCGAGCAGCACAACGCGGAGCAGATGCGGCAGTCCCAGGACGCGGCCACGCAGGCCGCCCTGAAGTACCTCGGCATCAGCGACAAGAAGGTCAAGGTCACGCTGAAGCTCGCCGACGTCGGCGGCCCCAGCGCGGGCCTGCTGTTCTCCCTCGGCATCGTCGACAAGCTCCACGGCAACGGAAACGGCGGCGACCTGACGGGCGGCCGCACCATCGCCGGTACGGGCACCATCAACGCCGACGGCGCGGTCGGCGCGGTCGGCGGCGTGGCCCTCAAGACCCAGGCCGCCCGCCGGGACGGTGCCACCGTCTTCCTGGTTCCCGAGGCCGAGTGCGCCGACGCCAAGTCCGAACTGCCCAAGGGTCTGCGCCTGGTCCCGGTGACCACCCTCAAGAGCGCGGTCAACGCCCTGCTGGTCCTGGACAAGGGCCTGGACACGGTCCCGAGCTGCTAGTGCTGCGACCGGGGTCACGGCACTGGGCCCGGCCCTCCACCCCCTCCTACAGCGCGGGAGCCGTCCTCGGCGCGGCCAGACGCAGGCCGAGCTCCACGAGGGTCCAGCCCAGCCGGGTGCGCAGGGCGCCGGGCCCGTCGGTCCGGGCGGCCAGCCGGTACGCGTCGGCCTCGGCCCGGAACTCGGTGGCGCGGGTGCGGTGCAGTACGAGATGGGTCTCGGCGTGCATGGGGCGGCCTCTCAGTCCGTGTGGGTGGGGAAGACGTGCGTGTGGACGCGCACCTGCTCGGTGTCCGCGGTGCCGTCCTCGGGGGCCAGGGCCCGGTAGCTTTCCACGAGTTCGTGCATCTTCTCGACGAGGTCGAGGGCGAGCGCCGGCGTGAGACGCAGGGTCCAGTCGCTCATGTCCGAGGCGCGGCGCCAGGCCTCGGACCAGTCGTTCCTGGTGGCGAGCCAGGTCGCCAGTTCCTGGGTGCGCTGGTTCGCGATCTCGTGCAGGAACAGGTCCGCGGCACCGCGCACCTCGGGATCGGGGTCCTTCAGCAGCGTCTCGTCGAAGCTCACTCCTCCGTGGGCCGCCCGCCACCAGCGCTCCCGCCCCTTGCCGTGCTCGGGCGCGTCCTCGACGAACCCGTGCGCGGCGAGCTGGCGCAGGTGGTAACTGGTGGCTCCGCTGGACTCGCCGAGTTTCGCGGCCAGTTGGGAGGCGGTGGCCGGCCCGCCGTGCCGCAGCGCGGTCAGCAGGCGCATGCGCAGCGGATGGGCGAGGCCCCGCAGTGAGCGGGCGTCGAGAGGGCGGACCGGCCATTCCCTGGGCTCGTTCATGCGTACAAAGATAGCGTTGCAAAGAGGCCTTTGCAACAGCTTCTTTGTAGCTCACCCCCAGGCCGGTCGCCCAGCCGCCGCCCCGGTCACACCTCCTCCGCCGCCTGCTCCACCAGCGGGATGATCCGCAGCGGCACCGGGTTCTCCATGACGATCGCCGTCGACGCCCGGTCGATGCCCTCGAACCCCACCACGCGGTCGATCACGCGCTGGAGATCGGCGTTGGAGCGGGCGACCAGGCGGCACAGCATGTCGCCGGTGCCGGTCGTGGTGTGCAGCTCCAGCACCTCGGGCACGGTCGCCAGATGGGCCCGTACGTCCGGGCCCTGCCCCTGCCGGATCTGGAGCGTCGCGAACGCCGTGACCGGATAGCCGAGCGCCGCCGGGTCCACCTCCGGGCCGAAGCCGCGGATCACCCCGCGCGCCTGAAGGCGGTCCAGGCGCGCCTGGACCGTCCCCCGCGCCACCCCCAGCCGCCGTGACATCTCCAGCACGCCGATGCGCGGCTCGCGCGCCAGCAGCACGATGATGCGGCCGTCCAGATGATCGATCGCCACGCGTCCCGCCTCCCCAATGGTCATCCTGTACAGAAAGTCCGATCGCTTACCGCCTTCACCGAGCACATTGCCCAGTGAATGTGCGAACTATTGCGCACCTTGCGAGTCCGGGTGACGCTTCCGCTATGACGCAGACCACACACCTCACTCCCGACGCGACCGCCCGGCAGGCCGACCCCTTCCCGGTCAAGGGAATGGACGCGGTCGTCTTCGCCGTGGGCAACGCCAAGCAGGCGGCGCACTACTACTCCACCGCCTTCGGCATGAAGCTGGTCGCCTACTCCGGACCGGAGAACGGCAGCCGCGAGACCGCGAGCTACGTCCTGGAGAGCGGCTCCGCCCGGTTCGTGCTCACCTCGGTGGTCAAGCCCGCCACCGACTGGGGCACCTTCCTCGCCCGGCACGTGGCCGAGCACGGCGACGGCGTCATCGACCTCGCCATCGAGGTCCCGGACGCGCGCGCCGCGTACACGTACGCCATCGAGCACGGTGCCCGCTCGGTGACCGAGCCGTACGAGCTGAAGGACGAGCACGGCACCGTCGTCCTCGCCGCGATCGCCACCTACGGCCAGACCCGCCACACCCTGGTCGAGCGGACCGGCTACGAGGGTCCGTACCTGCCCGGCTACGTGGCCGCGAAGCCCATCGTCGAGCCGCCCGCCCAACGCGTGTTCCAGGCCGTCGACCACTGCGTCGGCAACGTCGAACTCGGCCGCATGAACGAGTGGGTGGAGTTCTACAACAAGGTCATGGGCTTCACGAACATGAAGGAGTTCGTGGGCGACGACATCGCCACCGAGTACAGCGCGCTGATGTCGAAGGTCGTGGCCGACGGCACGCTCAAGGTCAAGTTCCCGATCAACGAGCCCGCCGTCGCCAAGAAGAAGTCCCAGATCGACGAGTACCTGGAGTTCTACGGCGGCGCCGGCGTCCAGCACATCGCGCTCAACACCAACGACATCGTGCAGACCGTACGCACGATGCGCGCGGCCGGTGTCGAGTTCCTGGACACGCCCGACTCCTACTACGACACCCTCGGCGAGTGGGTCGGCGACACCCGCGTGCCCGTGGAGACCCTGCGCGAGCTGAAGATCCTCGCCGACCGCGACGAGGACGGCTACCTGCTGCAGATCTTCACCAAGCCGGTCCAGGACCGCCCGACCGTCTTCTTCGAGCTCATCGAACGGCACGGCTCGATGGGCTTCGGGAAGGGCAACTTCAAGGCCCTGTTCGAGGCGATCGAGCGCGAGCAGGAGCGCCGCGGGAACCTCTGAACCCGCCTGCCGCCCACGGGCCCCGCGCCCACGGGCACCCCGCCCGCCGCGACACCCGCGCGGCGGGCGGGCCGCCGCCGCGCCGCTCACCGGACCGGGGCGTCAGGGCGGCGACCGTCACCCGGCAGGTTGAGGGGCGGGTCCGGCGGGGTTCACACCGTTGGCCCCGGGTGCGAGGCTGTGATCGTGAGCCGCATTGAAGCCGCACCCGACGAAGCCCAGGGCAACCTCACCGATCGGCTCCTCGCGGGCCTGCCGGCCGAGGCTGTCCTCATCGATCCCGACGTCACGGCCTCCTACGCCAACGACATGGCCAGCTTCTGCCCGTCCGGCGCCCCGGCCGTCGTCGTCCTGCCGCGCACGGTGGAACAGGTCCAGCACGTCATGCGCACCGCCACCGAACTACGTGTCCCGGTCGTGCCGCAGGGCGCCCGCACCGGCCTGTCCGGCGCGGCCAACGCATCCGACGGCTGCATCGTGCTGTCCCTGACCAAGATGGACCGCATCCTGGAGATCAGCCCGGTCGACCGGGTCGCGGTCGTCGAGCCGGGCGTCGTCAACGCCGCGCTCTCCCGCGCGGTCAACGAGCACGGCCTGTACTACCCGCCGGATCCCTCCAGTTGGGAGATGTGCACCATCGGCGGCAACATCGGCACCGCCTCCGGCGGTCTGTGCTGCGTGAAGTACGGGGTCACCGCCGAGTACGTGCTCGGCCTGGACGTCGTGCTGGCCGACGGGCGGCTGATGTCCACCGGCCGCCGCACCGCCAAGGGCGTTGCCGGATACGACCTGACGCGCCTGTTCGTCGGCTCCGAGGGCTCGCTCGGCATCGTCGTGCGGGCCGTTCTGGCGCTCAGGCCGCAGCCGCCGCAACAACTGGTGCTGGCCGCCGAGTTCGACTCCGCGGCCACCGCCTGCGACGCCGTGTGCCGGATCATGGCGGGCGGACATGTGCCCTCCCTGCTCGAACTCATGGACCGTACGACGGTGAAGGCCGTCAACGACCTCGCCCGCATGGGCCTGCCGGAGACCACCGAGGCGCTGCTGCTGGCCGCGTTCGACACGCCGGACCCGGCCGCCGACCTCGCCGCGGTCGGCGCGCTGTGCGAGGCGGCCGGCGCCACCCAGGTGGTCCCCGCCGACGACGCCGCCGAGTCCGAGATGCTGTTGCAGGCGCGGCGGCTGTCGCTCACCGCGCTGGAGGCGGTCAAGGGCACGACGATGATCGACGACGTGTGCGTGCCCCGCTCCCGGCTCGGCGAGATGCTCGACGGCATCGAACGCATCGCCGAGAAGTACCAGCTCACCATCGGGGTCTGCGCGCACGCGGGCGACGGCAACACTCATCCGACCGTCTGCTTCGACGCGCAGGACCCCGACGAGTCGCGGCGCGCCCGCGAGTCCTTCGACGAGATCATGGCCCTCGGCCTCGAACTCGGCGGCACCATCACCGGCGAGCACGGCGTGGGCGTGCTGAAGAAGGAGTGGCTGGCGCGTGAGATCGGCCCGGTGGGGGTCGAGATGCAGCGGGCGATCAAACAGGCCTTCGACCCGCTGGGCATCCTCAACCCCGGCAAGCTGTTCTGACGCCCCCGCGCTCACTGGGCGAGCAGCCCGGCCAACTCGTCGTCGATGCCGAGCTGCTCGCCCTCGCTGCCCGGCGGCACCAGGCGCAGCGTGCGCTCCAGCCACGCCGACACCTGCGCGGCGGACACCTCCAGAAGGGCCTCGCCGGCGGGCGCGCTCAGCGCCAGCAGGACCACGCTGCGGCCGAACGCCTTCGACGGCCACACCCGCACGTCCCCTTCCCCGCACGGCCGGAACACCCCCTCCACGAGCAGTTCCCGGGCGAACGTCCAGTGCACGGGGTGCTCGGAGTCGACGTGGAAGACGACGTGCACGGCGTACGGGTCGTCGGTGCGGTAGGCGAGCCGTGCCGGGACGGGGATGCCGCACTCGGGCGAGAGGATCAGTCTCAGCTCCAGTTCGCGCTCCACCACCACAATGTGCCGCATGGTTCTCTCCCCTCTCCCACGGGCCCCTCGGTGGGCCCGTGGGAAGGGAGAGGGCGGTGGACGCCGGGCATTACGCGGGTTGTCCGAACTTTTTCGATCCGGATCTCGCGCGATCGTGAAGTATGTGTACGAGGTTGCCCGGAAAGGAGTGGGTCCGGCCGGACCGGCGGTGTCGGCTGCCCCGGTCTGATAGATGTGGAGGCCCTCAAGACGACCTCCGAGCAGATACGGGACGACGGACATGAGCGCCCCAACCCCGGCACCCGGTGACGACAGGCCCCGCGAAGGCTACTACCCGGACCCGTCCATCCCTGGCTACGTCCGGTACTGGAACGGCGCCGCCTGGGTGCCGGGCACCAGCCGCCCGGCACCGACCGACGGCGAGCCGCTCGGACCGCCGCCCGGCGTGCACACCGCGGCGGTCCCGGCGGTGGAGGAGACGGGACCGCACTTCTTCGACGAGGACCCCGTCGCCGACCCGAATCCCGCCGCGGCACCGCAGGGCGGCCGGCCCGAACCGGCGTCGGCGTGGGGCGCCGACCGCAACCGGCAGTCCGGCTTCGGCGGCGAGCAGGACCGCCGCGTCTCCTGGGGCGCCCCGGCCCCGGCCGACCCGAGGGTGGCCCACACGGCGGACCCCGCACCGGCCGGCGCGGATCAGGCCCTGGACGGGGGCCGCTCCGACGGCACGTTCGTCTTCCGCCGTCCCACGACGGGCGGCGCTCCCGGAACCCCGGGTGACGCCGTCCCCGGCGTTCCGGGACCGGGCACGCCCGTCGACGAGGGCACGATGACCTTCCGCGCGGTGCCTCCCAGGACTCCGGGGGCAGGCGTGCCGGGCCTTCCCGGGCAAGGCTCGCCCGGCTCCGAGGCCGCGCCCGGCTCCGGCGGGCCGGGCCTGTCCGGTGGCGCCGGCTCCCCGGGCGGCGCCGGGGCGGCCGGAGCCCCCGCCGCCGGCGGGCCCGGTTTCGGGGCCGGAAAGGCCGCCGCCGCGCGGGCGGCAGCCGCGCAGGCGCCGGGCCAGGCCGCATCCCGGGCCGGTGGTGCCGCCGCACAGGCTTCCGCCCCGGCCGCGCCTCCGATGTCCTCCCCGTCGGCCGCGCCCCCTCAGCCGGGTGGACCGCAGGGCCACGGCGCGCCCGCCGCGGCGCCGCTGACCAGTGGTGCCGGCGGTGGGCAGTCCTCCTGGGCGCAGCAGGTGCACCGGCTCGCCGGGTCGGGTGAGCAGCAGCCCGTAGCGCCCTGGAAGCCGCCGGTCGAGGACCCGTTCCAGGCGGCGGCGCGGCGGCAGGCGGCGGCCCGGCCCGCCGGCCTCGGCAAGCGGCTGGCCGCCCGGCTCGTCGACACGGCCGTCCTCGGGTGCGTCACCGCCGTGGCCGCCGTACCGCTCGGCACCAAGGCGATCGACCACGTCAACGGCAAGATCGAAGAGGCCCGGCTCTCCGGCCGCACGGTGACGGTCTGGCTCCTGGACGGCACGACGGGGACGTACCTCGGCGTCGTCCTCGCCGTCCTGCTGCTCTTCGGCGTGGTCTACGAGGTACTGCCCACCGCCAAGTGGGGCCGCACCCTGGGCAAGAAGCTGTGCGGCCTGGAAGTGCGGGACATCGAGGGCCACGAGCCCCCGTCGTTCGGCCCGGCCCTGCGCCGCTGGCTCGTCTGGGGTGTCCCGGGACTCCTCGGCATCGGTCTGGTGGGCATGGCGTGGTGCCTGTTCGACCGGCCGTGGCGCCAGTGCTGGCACGACAAGGCGGCGCACACGTTCGTGGCGGGCTGACGAGGCCGGCGGGGCGGCCCCACGCCCGCACCGGTCTTATCCGCGCGGGTCTCATCCACGTCGGCCCGGTCCGTGCCGGTCTCATCCGTACGGCCGCGCACCGGGTGCGAGGCGGCCGGGCTCGCGATCCACTCGGCGCATGAGTACCGAACCGCCCCCCGGCTCCGGACCGCGGCCCCCTTCCCCCGGGGGACGGCGACCACCCCACGGCGAGGGTCTGTGGGGCGAGAACGCGCGGGGCGACGGCGGGCAGGGCAGCGGAGCGTGGGGCGGCGGCCAGGAAGGCGGACGGTCCGGCGGCTCCCCGTACTCCGACGACCCGTCAGCAGGCGTGCCCCCGCCCCCCGGCGAGCAGCCTCCGCCGCCCGGAGAGCAACCACCGCCCGGCGGCGGGCCCCCGGGCGGTGGGCCGTACGGCGGTGGTCCGCAGGGCGGCGGGGGGCCTTACGGTCCGCAGGGCGGCGGCTACGGCGGCGGTCCCTACGGCGGAGCCGGGCAGGGCGGCGGCCCCTACGGCGGTGACCCGCTCGCCGGCATGCCCCCGCTCGCCGACAGCGGCAAACGCACCCTCGCCCGGATCGTCGACCTGGTCCTGGTCGGCATCGTCGTCACCCTGGTCACCTGGGGCCTGCGGGTCAACGAGTACGCGGTCAACGCCGAGAACGTGCAGGTCGGCAAGTCCGTGGCGCAGTCGGTGGTCGGCGTGGTGCTCTACATGGCCTACGACACCTTCATGATCTCCAAATACGGGCAGACCCTGGGCAAGAAGTGGCTGGGCATGCGGGTGGCCAACCTCGACGACGGCTCCACTCCGTCCGTCCCGACCGCGCTGGCACGCGCGGCGGTGCTCTGGGTGCCCTTCTGGTTCTGCTGCGCCTGCCTGTGGCTGGCGATCAGCGGCGGCTGGAGCTTCTTCGACCGCCCCTACAAGCAGGGCCTGCACGACAAGGCGGCCAAGACGGTGGTGGTCAGCACCGGTTGACCCCGGCCCGGGCGGCCAGGAGGCCGAGAAGCCGGCGAAAGCCGGAGGAGGTCAGGAGGCCGTCGGCCCCCGTACGGGCTCGATTCCGGCGGTGACGGGCTCCCGGTGTGCCCGCGCCCGCACCCGCGTCTGGGCCCGTGCCGTCCGGGCGCCGGCCGGCTCGGCCGTGCGTGCCTTCGGCATCGGGACCGTCATGGCGACCAGGAGCCCCAGCGCGAGGGCCGCGAGGGCGATGATCACGATCCCCAGGCCCGAAGTCGTCCGGGACAGCAGCAGCATGGCGAACGTCGAGAAGATCACGGTGCAGGAACCGTAGGCGAGCTGTGCGGCGGTGGGACGAGGCATGGCAATCGGTCCTCGGAAGTGGCGGTCTCCCCCCGTGCCTCTCGCTGCGGGGGAGGGTGCGGACAGGGATCTGTAGGTGTGACACGGGTGTCGGCCTGGCATTCCACCGGTTTCCCGGTGGTCCGCCAATCGACTCTATTCGCCTGTTTGCCCGAGTGGAACCGCTGGTAAGCACGACCTAACCCGTGGTGCCGGTGCACGGGGGGCGCACGGAGTCATGCGGTCCACGGAGTGGACCGGCGCACGCGCCCGTCGGGGCCGTTCGGCCCTGGTACACCCGTGTCCGTAAACCGAACACCCGCTCCGCGTAATGCACTTGACGGGTTCAAGTCAAGGTCTGTTTTTTCTTGCGAACGTCTAGTCGAATGACGTCACTTGACTACACGCGTTCATCGTGCGCGGACCTTTCCATGGCCCATGACCCCCCTTCCGCGCGCACGGACGCGGCAGGGGAGGACCACAAGTGACCAGTAGACGCTGGACGTTCAGAACGACCGCGATCGGTGTCGCGCTCGCGGCGGCCACCGCCACGTTCTCGACGTTCGCCATGGCGGAGGCCGCGACCACGGCCGACCCCGCTTCCGTGACCCGGCACGACCCGCAGCCGGTGGAGCAGCACTCGCACGACCTGGACGGCCCGCTGAGCAAGACCCAGAAGGCCCAGCGCCAGGAGGCCCTGAGCCAGGTCATCGCCGGCGAGACCAAGGTCCAGGACCGCCAGGGCTCCAAGGTCGTGGAGCTCAAGGGCAAGAAGGGCGACACCAAGTACGTCGAGCTGGGCCGGGAGAAGACCGACAGGATCTTCACCATCCTGGTCGAGTTCGGCGACAAGACGGACCCGAAGTACGGCGGTACCCCCGGACCGCTGCACAACGAGATCGCCGCGCCGGACCGCAAGAAGGACAACTCCACGGCCTGGCAGAAGGACTACAACCAGCAGCACTTCCAGGACCTGTACTTCGGCACCGGCAAGAACACCGAGTCGGTGAAGAAGTACTACGAGACCCAGTCCTCGGGCCGCTACTCGGTCGACGGCGAGGTCTCCGACTGGGTCAAGGTGCCCTGGAACGAAGCCCGTTACGGCAACAACGAGTGCGGCTCCACCAACTGCCCGAGCGTGTGGAACATCGTCAGTGACGGTGTGAACGCCTGGGTAGCCCAGCAGAAGGCGGCCGGCCGGACCGACGCCCAGATCAAGGCGGACCTGGCCCAGTACGACCAGTGGGACCGCTACGACTACAACGGCGACGGCAACTTCAACGAGCCCGACGGCTACATCGACCACTTCCAGATCGTGCACGCCGGTGAGGACGAGTCCGCCGGCGGCGGCGCCCAGGGCACCGACGCGATCTGGGCGCACCGCTGGTACGCCTTCGGCACCGACGCCGGTGCCACCGGCCCCGAGTACAACAAGCTCGGCGGCGCGCAGATCGGCGACACCGGCATCTGGGTCGGCGACTACACCATCCAGCCGGAGAACGGCGGCCTCGGCGTCTACGCCCACGAGTACGGCCACGACCTCGGCCTGCCGGACGAGTACGACACCGCCGGCGGCGAGAACTCCACCGGCTTCTGGACGTTGATGTCCTCCGGTTCCTGGCTCGGCCGCGGCAAGGAAGCCATCGGCGACCTGCCCGGCGACATGAACGCCTGGGACAAGCTCCAGCTCGGCTGGCTCAACTACGACACCGCCAAGGCCGGTGTGAGCTCCGCGCACAAGCTGGGCCTGTCCGAGTACAACACCAAGCACCGGCAGGCCGTGGTGGTCTCCCTGCCCGACAAGGCGGTCACCACGACGATCGTCGCCCCGGCCCAGGGTGCCATGCAGTGGTGGAGCGGCAGCGCCAACAACCTGAAGAACACCCTGACCCGGTCCGTGGACCTCACCGGCAAGAAGTCGGCCGCCCTCACCCTTGACGGCTGGTACGACATCGAGGCCAACTACGACTTCCTCTACACCGAGGTCTCCACCGACGGCGGCGCCAACTACACCGCCCTGGACGGCACGGCGAACGGGCAGCCGATCCCGCGCGACGGCAGCGGCAACCCGGCCCTGCACGGCTCGGTCGACGGCTGGAAGAAGCTGTCGTACTCCCTGGACGCCTACGCGGGCCAGAAGATCCAGCTCCGCTTCCGCTACCAGACCGACGGCGGAGTGGCGTTGAAGGGCTTCACGGCCGACCAGATCACGCTGACCGCGGACGGCTCGGCGGTCTTCGCGGACGACGCCGAGAGCGCGGACCCGGCGTGGACGGCGAACGGCTTCTCCCGCATCGGCGCGTCCTTCACCAAGGACTACAAGCAGTACTACATCGCCGAGAACCGCCAGTACGTGTCGTACGACACCACCCTGGAGACCGGCCCGTACAACTTCGGCTTCGCCGACCGTCCGGACTGGGTGGAGCACTTCCCGTACCAGAACGGCCTGCTGATCTGGAAGTGGGACACCTCCCAGGCCGACAACAACACCAGCAAGCACCCGGGTGTCGGCCGGATCCTCCCGGTCGACTCGCACCCGGACGCGCTGCGCTGGTCCGACGGCACGCTGATGCGCAACCGCATCCAGACCTACGACTCGACGTTCAGCCTGTACGGCACGGACGGCATCACGCTGCACAAGGCGGGCGTCCCGACCAAGATCAAGTCGTCGAAGGGGGTGTCGGTCTTCAATGACCGCGCCAACACCTACTACGACCCGGCGAACCCGGCCGGCGGTGTCAAGATCACTGACACCAACACCAAGATCAAGATCACCAAGGAGGCCAAGGACGGCTCCACGATCGAGATCGAGATCGGCAGCGCGTTGAAATAATCAGCGTTTACGCAGGTCAAGCGCACATCGGCGGCAACCCCCTGGCGGGTTGTCGCCGATCGTGTTTAGGTGCGTCCTGTGACCCGCTTATTGACACCGACCGGAACGGGGGAGTGACCGCATGGCCGCAGGAGGTTTCTGCAAGCTGCCGAACGGCACCGTGGTGGTGGCGCTGAACCTGCCCAGCCCCACTCTCGACGGCTCCGGCGGCGTGCGCGTCCTCGTCCACGCGCACAACCGCGCCCGGGCCCTGACCCGGCTGCGCAACCTGGGCCTGCGCGCGGTCTACCTGCGGGGCAACGCGGCCCCGCCGACCCCGGACGAGGTCACCGCGGTCCTGCACCACCCCGACGGCCTGATATGGCGCACGTCACCGGGTGACACCGTGGGCGCCCCGGAGCTGTGGCACCCGATCAGAGCCCTGCTGCGCAGACCGGCCGCACACCGGCAGGCGTCGTGACAGTCACCGGCAGGCGCCGCGACAGCCCGTCCCGGACAGGGCCCGGACGGGACCTGGAGAGGCGCGGTCGGACGCGGACCGGCTCCCCCGGGCCCGGGCCCGCGAGCCGGTGATCCTTTCCGGTCACAGCACTGGCTAGGCGACGACCGGCTTGCCCAGGAGTTCCACGCCCGCCTGCCGCAGTTCCTCCAGTGCCCGTTCGGTGGTCGCCTGGGCCACCCCGGCGGTGAGGTCCAGCAGCACCTGGGTGCGGAAGCCCTCCCGCACGGCGTCCAGGGCGGTGGCGCGCACGCAGTGGTCCGTGGCGATCCCGACCACGTCCACCTCGTCGATGTGCCGGGCCCTGAGCCAGTCGGCCAGCGGCTCGCCGTTCACGTCGGTGCCCTCGAAGCCGCTGTAGGCCGCCGAGTAGGCGCCCTTGTCGAAGACCGCGTCGACGGCTCCGGAGGCGACGACGGGGGCGAAGTTCGGGTGGAAGCCCACGCCCTCCGTGCCCGCGACGCAGTGCGCGGGCCAGGAACGGACGAAGTCGGGGTTGTCGGCGAAATGGCCGCCGGGCGCGATGTGGTGGTCCCGGGTCGCCACCACGTGCCGGTAGCCCGCGGGAGCCTGCCCGATGAGCTCGGTGATCGCGGCGGCGACGTCGGCGCCCCCGGCCACCGCGAGGCTGCCCCCCTCGCAGAAGTCGTTCTGAACATCGACGACGATCAAGGCGCGGCGCATGGTCGGTGTCCTTCGGTTGTCGGATCGGCGGGCGGAGGGGGCGCGGTTCCGGTCGTGAGGCCACGGTCCCGGCGGCTCCGCCACTCGGACGGGAGGGGACTTTCGGGGGCGTACCGAAGCGGGGGCACGCGCTTTAGCTACCCGAGCCGGTGTGGACGTACTCCGTCGGAAGGACGGGTTCCCCTCGGGAGAGCTGGGTCGCCGACACCGGCAGGTTGGCGCGGGCGGCCGCGTGCCGGTCCCGGGCGGCGTCCAGCGGCTCGCGGGCGACCACCTCGCCGCCCTTGACCAGCTCCACCAGGAGCTGCCGTCCGGCCAGCCGGTCCGGCACCGGACCGGTGCCCACGACCTCCGCCTCCGCGACCCCGTGCGCGTCCAGCCGGCGCGCCGCCCACTTGCGGCCGCCGATGGAGGTCTTGCCGCCGGTGGACTTCTTCGCCACCGGCACCAGTGGCGCCCCGGCGTCGCCGGTCTCGGCGCGCGCGACCAGCTTGTAGACCATGGACGCCGTCGGGTGGCCGGAGCCGGTGACCAGCTGGGTGCCGACGCCGTAGGCGTCCACGGGCGCCGCCGCCAGCGAGGCGATGGCGTACTCGTCCAGGTCCGAGGTGACGATGATCTTCGTGTCCCGGGCGCCCAGCTCGTCGAGCTGCTGGCGTACCCGGTGCGCGACCAGCAGCAGGTCGCCGGAGTCGATGCGCACCGAGCCCAGCTCGGGCCCGGCGATCTCGACGGCCGTACGGACCGCCTCGGACACGTCGTAGGTGTCCACCAGCAGCGTGGTGTCCCGGCCGAGCGAGTCCACCTGCGCCTGGAAGGCGTCCCGCTCGCTGTCGTGCAGCAGGGTGAAGGCGTGGGCGGAGGTGCCCACCGTCGGGATGTTATAGCGGAAGCCGGCGGCCAGGTCGGAGGTGGAGGTGAAGCCGCCGAGGTAGGCGGCCCGGGAGGCGGCGACCGCGGCCAGCTCGTGGGTGCGGCGGGCGCCCATCTCGATCAGCGGGCGGCCGCCGGCGGCCGAGGCCATCCGGGAGGCTGCGGCCGCGATCGCCGAGTCGTGGTTGAGGATCGACAGGATCACGGTCTCCAGCAGGACGCACTCGCCGAACGACCCCTCCACCCGCATGATCGGCGAGCCCGGGAAGTACACCTCGCCCTCGGGGTAGCCCCAGACGTCCCCGCCGAACCGGTAGCCGGCGAGCCATTCCAGGGTCGGCTCGTCCACCACCCGGCGCTCGCGCAGGAAGCCGAGGACGCCCGCGTCGAAGCGGAAGTTCTCCACCGCGTCCAGCACTCGCCCGGTGCCGCCCACGACCCCGTAGCGGCGCCCGTCGGGCAGTCGCCTGGTGAAGACCTCGAAGACGCTGCGCCGCCCGGCTGTCCCGGCCCTCAGAGCGGCCTGGAGCATCGTCAGCTCGTAGTGATCGGTGAACAGAGCCGTCGAGGGAACGTCCACCGGCAGCCCAAGGTCCGCAACGCCCACCGAAGCTCTCCTAGACATGTCGTGCGGGTGCCCCCGGCGCCGGCCGGGGGTCCGGGGACCGCCCCCGGATGATGCCTGGCGAAGAATCGTACTCCCATTTCGTCAGACTGACGATTTTGCCCTCCGTTTATGCGAGTACCCCCTCGGGGTGGCAGCATGGGCCGTGTGACGGCAGCCGCACCCATCGAGATCGAGAAGACCGAGTCGGCGGAGGAGGTCTTTGCCGTACCCGAACCCGACATGCCCTGGGTGACGATCGTCCACAACGACCCCGTCAATCTCATGAGCTATGTGACGTACGTCTTCCAGACGTACTTCGGCTACTCCAAGGACAAGGCCACCAAGCTCATGCTCGACGTCCACCACAAAGGCCGGGCGATCGTCTCCAGCGGGACCCGTGAGGAGATGGAACGCGACGTCCAGGCCATGCACGGCTATGGTCTGTGGGCCACCCTCCAGCAGGACCGGAAGTAGCGAACTCCCTCCATGCCAGGAACCTTCGAACCGCTCCCCGGCGGCGGCGCGTCCGTCGCCCTCGACGACGTCGAGATCTCCATCATCCGCTCGCTGGCCGTGCAGCTCCTCGAGCTCATCGGTCCCGGCCCGGCCGAGGACACCCCCGCCGACCCGCTCGCCGAGCTGTTCGCCGAGGGCCCGAGCGAACCGCCGTCCGACCCCGTCCTCAAGCGGCTCTTCCCGGACGCCTACAGCGACCCCGAGCAGACTCCCGGCAACCCGCACGAGGCCGCCGAGCAGCGCGCCCACTCCGCCGAGTTCCGCCGCTACACCGAGAACGACCTGCGGGCCGGCAAGCGCGAGAACGCCCTCGCGGTGATCAACGCGCTCAACGCGCTCACCGCGGAAGAAGGCGGCCTTGCGGTGCTGGAGCTGACGCCGGCCGAGTCCCGGCGGTGGCTCGGCGCGCTCAACGATCTGCGCCTCGCCATCGGCTCCCGGCTGGAGATCACCGACGAGGACGACACGGACGACTTCTACCGTCTGCCGGACGAGGATCCGCGCAAGCCGATGGTGATGGCCTACCTCTGGCTGGGCGGGCTCCAGGAGACCCTTGTCTCCACTCTCATGCCGTAGGTCCGCCCCTCATGCCGTAGTCCCGCGCCTCTCACGCTGTGGTCCCGTGCCTCGCACGCCCTGGTTCCATGCCGTGATCCACCCGGCTCATGCCGTGATCCACCCGGTATATCCGGATTTCGCGTTCGCTCAGGGGACGCTCAAATCCGGATAACGATCGCGTCACTGCGACGGCCGGGTATGGGTGCGCTCTGCGCGCTTCGTCCGCTTCTTCCCGTGGGATGCATCACACAGCTCCCCGTCGATCAGTGTTGCGGCCGTGATAAATCTTCACGACCGCCCGGCGGACACCACCCATGTCCGGCCGGGTGCGCCACCGAGCCGGCAACAGCCGGCCAGGCACAGCGGATCCGGGGAGACTCGGGCACGCACTCCATCAATCCGGGGGGATCGAAACCCGATCCGGGGCCGACCGAGGGCCCGGGGTCGGCATGGAGAAAGGCGCACACCACATGACCTCACCGCAGGTCACGGAAGCCCCCGAAGAGGGGTACGAGCGAGGGCTCGGCAGCCGCCAGGTCCAGATGATCGCCATCGGCGGCGCCATCGGCGTCGGCCTCTTCCTGGGTGCAGGGGCGAACATCGCCAAGGCCGGACCCAGCCTCATCGTCATGTACGCCCTCGCGGGCCTGATCATCTTCTTCATCATGCGGGCACTGGGCGAGCTTCTGCTCTACCGCCCCGTCTCGGGCTCCTTCGCGGAGTACTCCCGCGAGTTCCTCGGCCCGTTCTTCGGCTTCTTCACCGGCTGGACGTACTGGCTGATGTGGGTGGTGACCGGAATGGCCGAGCTGACGGCCGCCGCGATCTACGTCCACTACTGGTTCCCCGCCGTCCCGCAGTGGGTGACCGCGCTGGTGTTCCTGGTGGTCCTGTTCGTGGCCAACCTGATCTCCGTGAAGGTCTTCGGCGAGATCGAGTTCTGGTTCTCGATGGTCAAGGTCACCGCCCTCATCGGCATGATCGTGATCGGTCTCGGCGTCCTCACCTTCGGCTTCAGCGCCGCCGGTGACACCGCCACCGTCAGCAACCTCTGGGAGTTCGACGGCTTCTTCCCCAAGGGCGTCGGCTCCTCCCTGATGACCCTCCAGGGCGTGATGTTCGCCTACCTCGCCGTCGAACTGGTCGGCGTCACCGCGGGCGAGTCCGAGGACCCGGAGAAGACCCTCCCCAAGGCGATCAACACCCTGCCCTGGCGGATCGCCCTGTTCTACGTCGGCGCCCTCACCGTCATCCTGTGCGTGGTGAAGTGGACCGAGTTCGCCCCGGGCGTCAGCCCCTTCGTGAAGGCGTTCGCGGTCATCGGTATCCCGGCCGGCGCGGGCATCGTGAACTTCGTGGTGCTCACCGCGGCCCTGTCCTCCTGCAACTCCGGCATGTACTCCACCGGCCGCATGCTGCGCACCCTCGCGGACAACGGCGAGGCCCCCGGGTTCTTCAGCCGCCTGTCGAGCTCCAAGACCCCGGCGCTGGGCATCACCGTCTCCGTCGCCTTCATGGGCATCGGCGTGGTGCTGAACTACATCGTCCCGGAGAAGGCCTTCGGCTACGTCACCTCCGTCGCCACCGCGGCCGGCATCTGGACCTGGCTGATGATCCTGATCAGCCACGTCCTGTACCGCCGGGGCGTCGAGTCGGGCCGGCTGCGCGCCTCCTCCTTCCCGGCCCCCGGCGGCTCCAAGTGCTCCTACGTCGCCATCGCGTTCCTGCTCTTCGTCACCGGCCTGATCGCGTACGACGCCGACTCCCGCGTCTGCCTGTACGTGATGGCCGGGTGGGCCGCCGCCCTGGCCGTCGGCTGGGCGGTCCTCAAGAACCGCAACCCGCAGGTCGCCGAGCGCGACGAGCCGCAGCTCGAGAAGGTCGGCTGACCCGCGGCGCTCCAGGACCGGACGTCGCGGCGGGAGCGGGCCCCCAACCCGCTCCCGCGGCCGCTCAGGACGTCCGCAATGTGGGCCGTTCCGTACCGAACTCCGGTACGGAACGGCCCGCCTGTCTATGCTGGCCGCCATGCTGACCCTTACCCAGGCCCTCTACGACCAGATCGTCGCCCACGCCCGCAAGGACCACCCCGACGAGGCGTGCGGCGTCGTGGCCGGGCCCGCGGGCTCCGGCCGGCCCGAGCGGTTCATCCCCATGGTGAACGCGGCCCGCTCGCCCACCTTCTACGAGTTCGGCTCGCAGGACCTGCTCAAGCTCTACCGGGAGATGGACGACCGGGACGAGGAGCCGGTGATCGTCTACCACTCGCACACCGCGACCGAGGCCTATCCCTCCCGCACCGACATCGGCTACGCCAACGAGCCCGGCGCGCACTACGTCCTGGTCTCCACCGCCGACACCGACGGGCTCGGCGAGTTCCAGTTCCGCTCGTTCCGCATCGTCGAGGGCGAGGTCACGGAGGAGGAGGTCAAGGTGGTGGAGGCGTACTGATCGGGGAACGTCTCGTGACGTGGATGGAAAATGTCCGCGTGGCGAGATCACACTCCGGGTCCGGGACCGGGAATCGATACGATGACCGCATGGTTTTCCACGACGTGAGCGACAAGACGCCGGGCATGCTGCTCGTGGCGCGGCTGCACGTCGACCTGTGCAGGCTGAACAGCGCCATCTGTTGACGTTCCGCGCCGCCGCACGGCCGTGAGGGCTGCGGCGCTCCCCAGTGCCGAAAACCTGGGGGCACCCCTACGGTGCGCCCGGCCGCGTCCGAGCCGGGGGATCCATCCCGACGACATCCTTACCGACAGGAGCCCGCAACCATGGCCATCGAGGTCCGCATCCCCACCATCCTCCGCCAGTACACAGACGGCCAGAAGGCCGTGGACGGCAACGGGGAGACCCTCGCCGAGCTCTTCGCCGACCTCGAGACCCGGCACCCCGGCATCCAGGCCCGGATCGTCGACGAGGCGAACGGCGAGCAACTGCGCCGCTTCGTCAACGTCTACCTGAACGACGAGGACGTGCGCTTCCTGGACGGTATCTCCACCAAGCTCGCCGACGGCGACAACGTGACGATCCTGCCGGCCGTCGCCGGCGGCATGCGCTGATCGGTCGCTGATCAGCGATGCGTTACGACTCCCCGCTGGCCGCGGTGGGCAACACCCCCCTGGTGTGCCTGCCGCGGCTGTCGCCGTCGGCCGACGTCCGCATCTGGGCGAAGCTGGAGGACCGCAACCCGACCGGCTCGATCAAGGACCGCCCCGCCCTGCACATGATCGAGCAGGCGGAGAAGGACGGCCGGCTCACCCCGGGCTGCACGATCCTCGAACCCACCTCCGGCAACACCGGCATCTCGCTGGCCATGGCGGCCAAGCTCAAGGGCTACCGCATGGTGTGCGTGATGCCCGAGAACACCTCGCAGGAGCGCCGGGACCTGCTCGGCATGTGGGGAGCGGAGATCATCCCCTCCCCGGCCGCGGGCGGTTCCAACACCGCCGTGCGCGTCGCCAAGGAGCTGGCCGCCGAGCACCCGGACTGGGTGATGCTCTACCAGTACGGCAACCCGGACAACGCCGGTGCCCACTACGCCACCACCGGCCCCGAGATCCTCGCCGACCTGCCCTCGATCACGCACTTCGTCGCGGGCCTCGGCACCACGGGCACGCTCATGGGCGTCGGCCGCTACCTGCGCGAGCACAAGCCGGACGTGAAGATCGTCGCCGCCGAGCCGCGCTACGACGACCTGGTGTACGGCCTGCGCAACCTCGACGAGGGCTTCGTCCCCGAGCTCTACGACGCCTCCGTCCTCACCACCCGCTACTCGGTCGGCTCGGCCGACGCGGTCACCCGCACCCGTGAACTCCTCCAGCAGGAGGGCATCTTCGCGGGCGTCTCCACCGGCGCCGCGCTGCACGCGGCGATCGGCGTCGGGAAGAAGGCGCTGACGGCGGGCGAGAGCGCCGACATCGTGTTCATCGTCGCCGACGGCGGCTGGAAGTACCTCTCCACCGGCGTCTACACCGCGGCCACCACCGAGGAGGCCATCGGGACCCTCCAGGGCCAGCTCTGGGCGTAGGGCCCGGCGCCCACCGGCGGTCCGTCCGCAACTGCATGCGCGATCTCCATGCGCGGGGCCCCGGCCGTCGTATCGGCCGGGGCCCTGGCGTGCGTGGGGGACTGGATCCTGATGTGCTGGAGAAACGTCATACCGGCAGAAGGACAGGGCACGGCACCCCGCGCACAGCAGAAAGGCGGCCGCCCCATGCGCCGTTCGACGCTTCACGGCACCACCGTCACCGCCGCGGCGGTGACCCTGCTCCTCGTCGGCTGCGGCGCACAGCACGACGGCGCGGGCTCCGGCAAGGACGGCACCCCCACCCGACCGACGACCGCGCCCGCTTCCCCGTCCGGGCCCGCCTCTCCCACTGGGACCGCCCCCGGCTGCACGGACCGCGCCGAACTCACCGCCGCCGACTCCGGGCGCACCCTCTGCCTGACCGTCGGCGGGCAGGTGCGGCTCACCCTGGACGGCACCAAGGACCGCCCCTGGGCACCGGTCAGGTCCAGCGGCACCGCCCTGCGGGCCGCCAACGCCGGCATCGTGATCCTGCCGGGCGACGCCGTCGCCGCCTTCGACGCCGTCACGCCCGGAACGGCCCGGCTGACCTCGGCCCGCCCGCTGTGCGCGACGGGCCCCGGCCGGATCGCGTGCCAGGGCATCCAACAGTGGACGGTCACCGTGCGGGTGACAGGGCCATGAGCCCGACGGGCCACGGCACACGGACACGGCAGCGCAGCGCGCCGGGCCGCACCCGCTCGGTTCAGCCGGGCGGCACTCGCTCCGTTCGGTCGGGCCGTGTCCGTCCCGTTTGGCTGGGCGGTGCTCGTGCCGTTCGGTCGGGCCGCGTTCGTTTCGCTCGGCCGGGCGGCGCTCGCTCCGTTCGGCTGGGCCGCGTCTGTCCCGTTTGGCTGGGCGGTGCTCGTGCCGTTCGGTCGGGCCGCGTTCGTTTCGCTCGGCCGGGCGGCGCTCGCTCCGTTCGGCTGGGCCGTGCCTGTCCAGTTCGGCTGGGCGGTGCCCGTCCCGTTCAGCCGGGTCGTGCCCGTTCCGTTCGGTCGGGTCGTGCCGGCCCCGTTCAGCCCGCCAGGTATCGGACCTGGTCCCAGAGGACCGGGTCCACGACCCCCACCCGGCGGCGGAAGTCCCACACCGGTACCTCCCGGACCTCGTCGGTCTCCAGGAAGCTGGTCCGGCCCTGCGCGTCCCCGACCGAGCCCGGCGGCAGCGGGATCACTCCGGACCGCTCGTCGTGGTACCTGCTGGTGATCTCCGCGACCTTGGCGCGCTTGCCGTGCACCGCCAGGACCAGACAGGGCCGGTCCTTCGCCCCCGGCCCGTCGCCGTGGGGCACGCTGGCCCACCAGATCTCCGCGGGCTGCGGACGCGCCGCGGCACGGCGGCCGGCCAGGCGGCCGGGACGCGACCTCCTCGGGGGCCTGCGGCCCCGTCCCCAGCCGTCGACGAGCGTGGCGACGAGCGCGAGCAGCACCACCGCCGCGAGCGCCAGCCACCAGGACGTGTCCACAGCCATGACGTTACCGGCGTGCGACCCTCGGTGCGCGCCCTTCAACGCTCCCCATGCGCCCCAGGTCCAGCCGAACCGGTGACACCACAGGTGAGTTCGCCCACAACAGCCCTTACCGGAGGAGCGACCGGACGTATCCCGCCTTACGCTCGACGGACCGCACGACCCCCGTCACCTTCCTCTCCGAAGTCTTCCCGCCAGCGGAGGTTTCTGCTTCATGAAGCTCACCGTCGTCGGCTGCTCGGGGTCGTTCCCGTCCGCGGAATCGGCCTGCTCGAGCTACCTCGTCGAGGCCGACGGCTTCCGGCTGCTTCTCGACCTGGGCAACGGCGCCCTGGGCGAGCTGCAGCGCCACTGCGGTCTCTACGACCTCGACGCCATCTTCCTGAGTCATCTGCACGCCGACCACTGCATCGACATGCTCGGCTACTTCGTCGCGCGCTACTACCGGTACGACGGAGGCCGCTGCGACCCCATCCCGGTGTACGGGCCCGAGGGCACCGAGCACCGGCTGACCACCGCCTACGCCGACACCCCCACGGCCTCCTCGATGAGCGAGGTCTTCGACTTCCACACGGTCAAGCCCGGCACCTTCGAGATCGGCCCCTTCACCGTGCACACCGAGCGGATGGCCCACCCCGTGGAGGCCTACGCCATCCGCGTCGAGCACGGCGGGCGGGCGCTGACGTACTCCGGGGACACCGGAGTGAGCGAGGCGCTGGAGGAACTCGCCCGGGACAGCGACCTCTTCCTGTGCGAGGCCGCCTTCACGGACGGCAAGGAGAACATCCCCGATCTGCACCTCAACGGCCGCGAGGCAGGTGAGGCCGCCGCGCGCGCCGGAGTCCGCCGCCTGGTCCTCACCCACATCCCCCCGTGGACCGACCCGCAGATCAACCTTGCCGACGCCCGCGAGGCCTACGCGGGCCCGGTGGAGCTCGCGGCGCCCGGAGCGTCGTACGACATCTAGGTCCAGGACAGCAGCAGGTCCAGGACAGCAGGTCCGTCCAGGAGACGAAAGGCCCCCGGAGTCACGGAACTCCGGGGGCCCTCTCACGTCGTGGCCGGGCTTACGCCTTCGTGAGGTCCTCGGTCTCCTCCTCGGGCTCGCGGCCCGGGGTGGGGAGGTTGAACTTGGTGATGGCGAAGCGGAACACGGTGTAGTAGATCGCCGCGAACACCAGGCCGATCGGGATGATCAGCCATGGCTTGGTCGCCAGGTTCCAGTTGAGGGCGTAGTCGATGAAGCCGGCGGAGAAGGTGAAGCCGGCGTGCACGCCGAGCGCCCAGGTTATCGCCATGGACAGGGCGGTCAGCACCGCGTGGATCACGTACAGCACGGGGGCGATGAACATGAACGTGAACTCGATCGGCTCGGTCACACCGGTCACGAAGGAGGTCAGTGCGAGCGACACCATCATGCCCAGGACGGCCTTGCGGCGCTCCGGCCGGGCCGAGTGCGCGATGGCCAGGGCGGCAGCCGGCAGACCGAACATCATGATCGGGAAGAAGCCCGACATGAACTGGCCGGCGTGCGGGTCACCCGCGAAGAAGCGGTTCAGGTCGCCGTGGACGACCTGGCCGGCGGAGTTGGTGAAGTCGCCGATCTGGAACCACGAGACGGTGTTGACGAACTGGTGCATGCCGACCGGGATCAGCGCACGGTTGACCAGACCGAACAGGCCCGCGCCTGCGGCGCCCAACCCGGTGATCCACTTGCCGAGGTCGGTGATCACGTCACCGATGGGCTGCCAGCCCACCACGACCAGAACGCCCAGCGCGGTACCGACGAAAGCCATGATGATCGGGACCAGGCGGCGGCCGTTGAAGAAGCCCAGCCAGTCGACGAGCCTGGTGCGGTGGAACCGCTGCCAGATCACGGCGGAGAGCAGACCGAGGATGATGCCGCCCAGCACGCCCGGGTTCTGGTAGGACGCCGCGGTGACCTCGGAGCCGTGCTTCCACACGCCGCCGAGACCGGTTGAGACGAACTCGGCGCCCTTCGGCACACCGTCCTCGATCGGGAACTGGTGGATCACCGTGTAATAGGTGAGGAACCCGACCACCGCGGCGAGCGCGGTCGAGCCGTCGGCCTTCTTGGCGAAGCCGATGGCGACGCCGATGCAGAACAGCAGCGGCAGGCCGAGCGAGGCATCCAGCAGCGCGCCACCGGCGCCGGCGAACACCTTGGCGACCTGGTCCCAGCCGAGTCCGTCCGCGCCGAACACGTCCGGCTGTCCCAGACGCAGCAGGATGCCGGCCGCCGGCAGTACGGCGATCGGGAGTTGCAGGCTGCGGCCGACCTTCTGCAGGCCCTGGAACAGGCCGGATCCCCATTTCTTCGCCGGGGCCGCCGTCTCGGTGGCGGTGCTCATACATCCTCCATCGGGTGGTGGTCTACACCACTCAGTGGTGTAGACCTTTTGTAACACGATGAAGGGGGCGTAAGGAACCCGTGATTCCCGCGACCGAACCACTACGCACCGTGTGGATGTGGGGTCTGAGTCGGTGATGAAGGGCAAGCGGTGGGCATCGAGCCTCGTTTGGTCCCCGTGCCTACGCTGGTGTAGACCAGTCGGCGGACGGTTCCGCTGCCGTGAGCGCACCATTCTGCACCCATGGCACGGCCGCTCGCAAAGATGGGCCAACTGTGGGTTACTGCGACAAAGCGGATCGGATCAGGGAGAAGGAACATGGCCACCAAGGCTGAGAAGATCGTCGCCGGGCTGGGCGGCATCCAGAACATCGACGAGATCGAGGGCTGCATCACCCGGCTCCGCACCGAAGTGCACGACGCCTCCCTGGTCGACGAGACCGCCCTCAAGGCCGCCGGCGCGCACGGCGTCGTCAAGATGGGCACCGCCATCCAGGTCGTCATCGGCACCGACGCCGACCCGATCGCCGCGGAGATCGAAGACATGATGTGAACCCGGCGGACCACCGCGGTTCACCTTCAAGGGGCTCTTCCCGATGCGGGAGGAGCCCCTTGTCCATGGGGGACTACGCTCGACGCCATGTCTCGTATCGACGGCCGCACCCCCGAACAACTCCGCCCGGTCACCATCGAACGCGGGTGGAGCAAGCACGCCGAGGGCTCCGTCCTCGTCTCCTTCGGCGACACCAAGGTCTTCTGCACCGCCTCCGTCACCGAAGGCGTCCCGCGCTGGCGCAAGGGCAGCGGCGAGGGCTGGGTCACCGCCGAGTACTCCATGCTGCCCCGCGCCACCAACACCCGCGGTGACCGCGAATCGGTCAAGGGCAGGATCGGCGGCCGCACCCATGAGATCTCCCGCCTCATCGGCCGCTCCCTGCGCTCGGTCGTCGACTACAAGGCACTCGGCGAGAACACCATCGTCCTGGACTGCGACGTCCTCCAGGCCGACGGCGGCACCCGGACCGCGGCCATCACGGGTGCCTACGTGGCCCTGGCCGACGCCGTCACCTGGGCCCGCGGCAAGAAGCTGATCAAGGCCGGCCGCCAGCCGCTCACCGGCACCGTCAGCGCCGTCTCGGTCGGCATCGTCGGCGGTGTGCCGCTGCTCGACCTCTGCTACGAGGAGGACGTCCGTGCCGAGACCGACATGAACGTCGTCTGCACCGGCGACGGCCGCTTCGTCGAGGTCCAGGGCACCGCGGAGGCCGAACCCTTCGCCCGCGAGGAACTCAACAGCCTCCTCGACCTCGCCGTGGCCGGCTGCGCCGAACTCACGGCGATCCAGCGCACGGCACTCGAGACGGCCCTGGCGAAGTAGAGGAGCAGCCCCGCATGACCCGCTTGATCCTCGCCACCCGCAACTCCGGCAAGATCGTCGAGCTCAGGGCGATCCTGGCCGACGCCGGCCTGCCCCACGAACTCGTCGGCACCGACGCCTACCCGGACGTCCCCGACGTCAAGGAGACCGGCGTCACCTTCGCCGAGAACGCCCTGCTGAAGGCCCACGCCCTGGCCCAGGCCACCGGCCTCCCCGCGGTCGCGGACGACTCCGGCCTCTGCGTCGACGTCCTCGGCGGCGCCCCCGGCATCTTCTCGGCCCGCTGGGTCGGCCGCCACGGCGACGACAAGGCCAACCTCGACCTGCTCCTGGCCCAGCTCTCGGACATCGCCGACGACCACCGCGCCGCCCACTTCGCCTGCGCCGCGGCCCTCGCCCTGCCGGACGGCACGGAACGCGTGGTGGAGGGGCAACTGCGCGGCACCCTGCGCCACGAGCCCGCGGGCACCAACGGCTTCGGCTACGACCCGATCCTCCAGCCCGACGGGGACACCCGCACCTGCGCTGAACTGACTCCCGAGGAGAAGAACGCGATCAGCCACCGCGGCAAGGCGTTTCGCGCCCTGGTGCCGGTGGTGCGGGAGTTGCTCGGATAGCGCGAGCAGGAGCTGGTGCGGCCGGAGGGACTCGAACCCTCACGGGAGTTACCCCACTGGGACCTAAACCCAGCGTGACTGCCAATTCCACCACGGCCGCCTGGTGCTGCCCGGCCATGCTACTGGCCGGGCAGCGCCCTCAGATCCCCAAATCCTTGATGATCTTGGCCACGTGGCCCGTCGCCTTCACGTTGTAGAGGGCTCGTTCGACCTTGCCCTCCTCGTCGACGACGATCGTGGAGCGGATGACGCCGACGACGGTCTTGCCGTAGAGCTTCTTCTCGCCGAAGGCGCCGTAGGACTCCAGGACCTTCTTGTCCGGGTCGCCGAGCAACGTGACCTTGAGGGACTCCTTGTCGCGGAACTTCGCCAGCTTCTCCGGCTTGTCGGGGGAGATGCCGATCACGTCGTACCCCGCGCCCGCCAGCAGGTCCAGGTTGTCGGTGAAGTCGCAGGCCTGCTTGGTGCAGCCGGGGGTGAGGGCGGCCGGGTAGAAGTAGACGATGACCTTCCGGCCCTTGTGGTCGGCCAGCGACACCTCCTTGCCGTCGGCGTCGGGGAGGGCGAAGGCGGGGGCCACGTCCCCGGGCTGGAGTCGCTCGGTCATCGAAGCTCGTCTCCTCGTGCGTGCGGATACCGTGTCGCTCCGAGGGTAACCGGGGGTGCCGACAGTGCGGTCGGAGCGGGAACTGACAGACTGTCCCGAACAGGCATCAGTTGACTTCGGAGGCGGCACGGTGGCGGACACCGCGGACACCAGAACCCCGGCTGAGATCGAGGCGGACATCAAACGCCGCCGTGAGGTGCTGGCCGAGACGCTCGACGAGATCGGGGTGCGCGTACACCCGAAGACCATCGTCGGGGATGCCAAGGCCAAGGTCGCCTCCCATGTCGACCACACGCTCGGACGGGCCTACGTGCAGGTCAACCGGGTGGTGAGCGATGTGCGGGCGCAGTTCGTGGACGAGGAGGGCGCCCCGCGCCTGGAGCGGGTCGTACCGGTCGCGCTCGTCGCCGTCGGCCTGGTCGGACTGCTCGCTCTGGGCGCCCGCCGGCGCCGTCGCTGAGCGGCACGACGCCCCACCGCGTGCAGACGTGCCGAAGGCAGGTAGGTTCGAGGCGTGAGCGCCAACAGACATGAGCACAGCAGCCACCACGACAAGCTGCCCATCCGGATGCTGCACGACCGGGTGCTCGTCCGGCAGGACACGAGCGAGGGCGAGCGGCGTTCGGGCGGTGGCATCCTGATTCCCGCGACAGCGGCGGTGGGACGCCGGCTGGCCTGGGCCGAGGTCGTCGCGGTGGGGCAGAACGTGCGGACCGTCGAGCCGGGGGACCGGGTGTTGTTCGATCCGGAGGACCGTGCCGAGGTCGAGGTGCGCGGGGTCGCGTACGTGCTCATGCGCGAGCGTGATCTGCACGCGGTGGCCGCGGACCGGTTCGAGGGTTCGGAAGACTCCACCGGCCTGTATCTGTAGCGGTACGGGACGTCCTGGGACGACCTCCACGACGCCGTACGACGGCTTCGCAGACCGACCGCCGAGGGGCTGGTGACCATGGTCACCAGCCCCTTTTGTCGTTCCTTTGCTAGCCTCGGGTCCAACCCGACGAGACGCGCCGTACCGGGACGAACGCAAAGACGACGCACCCCCGTTCATGTCCTTACGTCGTCCCGGAGGTGCCCGTCATGGCCTGGGTCCTGCTCATTCTCGCCGGTCTGCTGGAGGTGGGCTGGTCGATCGGAATGAAGTTCACCGACGGCTTCACCCGCCCCCTGCCCAGCGTGCTCACCGGCGCCGGGATCGTGACCAGCATGGTCCTGCTGTCGTACGCCGCCCGCTCCCTGCCCATCGGCACCGCCTACGGCGTGTGGGTGGGCATCGGGGCGGCCGGTGCGGCGGTGATCGGCATGGCGGTGCTGGGGGAGCCGGCGACCGCCGCCCGGATCTTCTTCGTGTGTCTGCTGCTGGTGGCCGTGGTAGGGCTCAAGGTCACGTCCGGTCACTGAACATGCCTTGCAGGCCGGTGTTCGTGCCGCCGTCGCCGGGGGTACCGGCCCCGGCGTTCCCGCCCGCGCTGCCCGGGGTGCTGGGGCCGCCTCCGCCGGGCGCGCCTCCCGCGCCGTCCGGCGGGGTGCCCCCGACGTCCCCGGTGCCCGGGTCGGTGGGACCGCCCGGCGGGGTGCCGGCGTCGGTCCCGCCGGTGGTGGGGTCGCCGCCGGTTTCGGGTGTGGCGCCGTCGCCCTGGCCCTGCCCCTGGTCCTGGCCCTGGTCCTGCCCCGGGTCCTGGCCGCCGGGGTCGGCCGTGCCGCCGCCGTCCTGACCGCCGTCGCCCGGGTTCTCGTCGGGCACCGAGGGCGGCGGCTGGATCTGGTCGGCGCCCGGCTGGAGCTGGAGGTCGAAGTCGGTGACCGGGGTGTTCTTCAGGGCCGCCCCGGTGTACTGCGCCCAGATCTGGGCGGGCGGCCCGCCGCCGTTGACACGGGCCAGCCCCATGGCGGCGTAGAGCGGCTTGTGATGGGCGGTGACCGGGTCCTGGCCCATGACCGAGACGACGGTGGCGAGTTCGGGCGTGTAGCCGGCGAACAGGGCCGCGGTGTCCTCCTCGGCGGTGCCGGTCTTGCCGGCGGCGGGCCGGCCGGCGGCCTGGGCGGCGGTGGCGGTGCCGTTCTGCACGACGCTGCGCAGTATCGCGGTGGTGGTGTCGGCGGCCTCGCGGGTGATCGCCTGGGTCTCGGTGCGCTGGGGCAGCTCGACGGTGTCGGTGCCGTCCTTGGTGATCTTCTTGATCATCGTGTACGGGGCGTGCTTGCCGTGGTTGGCGAGTGTGGCGTAGGCGTCGGCCATGTCGACGACGCTGGCGGTGGCCACTCCGAGCGCGATGGACGGGGTGGGGGTCAGGGACGGGGTGTCGGCCGACAGGCCGAGGGCGACGGCGGTGTCCTTGACCTTGTCGGAGCCGACGTCGACGGCCATCTGCGCGTACACCGCGTTGACGGACTTGTCCGTGGCCTCGCTGACGGTGATGTCGCCGTAGGACCGCTGGTCCTCGTTCTCGGGGGCGTAGGAGCCGCTCCAGCCCTGGACGGGGCGCTTGTTGGTGCCGTCGTAGTAGGTGTTCGGGGTGATCGGGCGGCCGTCCTGGGTCGCGGAGCCGTTCTGGACGGCGGAGGTGAACACGAACGGCTTGAAGGTGGAGCCCACCTGGAAGTCCCGGCGGGTGGCGTTGTTCGTGTACTGCTTGACGTAGTCGATGCCGCCGTACATGGCGACGAGCTCGCCGGTCTTCGGGTCGATGGAGGCGGCGCCGGCCCGGACGTAGGTGTCGACCTTCCGGTTCTTCCGGTCGAGCTTGCTCATCACCTGGTCGTCCACGGCCTTGACCAGGGCGTCCTGCTTGTTCTTCTCCAGGGTCGTGGTGATCTGGTAGCCGCCCGCGGAGAGCTGGTCCTCGTCCAGGATCTTGTTTTGGGCCAGGTAGTCCTTCACCGTGCGGACGATGTAGCCGCGCTGCCCGGACATGCCCGTGGGGGCGGTGGCCTCCTTCGGCATCGGGAACTTCGTCCCGGCCCGCTGCGAGGCGCTCAGCCAGCCCTTCTTGACCATGCCGTTCAGGACGTAGTTCCAGCGGGCCAGGGCGGCGGACTTGTTCTCCGGGTGGGCGACGACGTCGAACTCGCTGGGCGCGTTGACCAGCGCGGCCAGATAGGCGGCGCGGGCCGGGTCGAGGTTCTGGGCCTTGACGCCGTAGTACGCCTGGGCGGCGGCCTGGATGCCGTAGGCGTTGCGGCCGAAGTAGCTGGTGTTGAGGTAGCCCTCGAGGATGTCCTTCTTGGACGCGGTGCGATCCAGCTTGATCGCGATGAAGAACTCCTTCACCTTGCGGGTGACGGTCTGCTCCTGGCCCAGGTAGTAGTTCTTCACGTACTGCTGGGTGATCGTCGAACCGGACTGCTTGCCCTTGCCGAGGGCGGTGTTCCAGCCGGCGCGCAGCATCGCCTTGGGGTCGATGGCGGACTCGGTGTAGAAGTCGCGGTCCTCGGCGGCGAGCACGGCGTGCTGGGCGTCCTTGGAGACCTGGGCGAGCGTGACGTTCTCCCGGTTGATCTCGCCGTCCCGGGCGATCTCGGAGCCGTCGGCGTACAGGTAGACGTTGGCCTGCTTGACGGCCATGGCGTTGGCAGGCGGGATCTTCACCAGCGAGTAACCGATGAAGAACGCCCCGATGACCAGCAGCATGGCGGTGAGGAAGCCGCCGAGCACCATCCGCCAGGTCGGTACGGCGCGGCGCCAGCCGGTGCGCCGGGGCCGTCCGGCCTTTCCGCCGCCGCCCGTCTCGCCCTCCGCCCCGCTCCCTGCCCCGCTCTCCGCTTCGCCCCCGCTCTCGGGTGCCGCCGGTGGCTGGTGGTCGGCCACGCCCTGGTTCGGCTGCTGCGGCTCGTCACTCATGTCGTGCTCGGACTCCTGTTTCCCGTCGTACGTCCCCGTACGTGTCACGGCCGTACGTCCCCGTACGCCGTCATGCTCCTGCGGCGCCCCCCAGATGAAGACTCTCGCGGCAACCGTTCCGTTCCCGGTCCCGGGCACTTGCCGGGGCCGGAAAACGCGTGGCATGTCACGCCCGGCACGCATTAAGCTCCCGCGCTTTCGGTGTCGTGGCCTGGGAGGCGGTGCACGTGGGCGCAGGACGGTTGTACGCGGCCGTCGCGGCGGGGGGATTCAGACGGTACGCGACGTATCGGGCGGCGACGGCGGCCGGGGTGTTCACCAATACGGCATTCGGGCTGATCCTGGTGTACACGTACCTCGCCCTGTGGGACGTCCGGCCGCACCTGGGCGGTTACGACCAGGCGCAGGCCGTGACGTACGTGTGGCTGGGGCAGGCGTTCCTGGCGGCGCTCGCGATCGGCGGGGGCGGCGTCGAGGACGAGTTGATGGAACGCATCCGAACGGGTGACATCGCCGTCGACCTTTACCGGCCGGCCGACCTCCAGCTGTGGTGGCTGTCGGCCGACGCGGGCCGGGCGATGTTCCAGCTGCTGGGCCGCGGGGTGCTGCCCTTCGTGTTCGGGGCGCTGCTCTTCCCGGTGGCCCTGCCGTCGGACCCGCTGACCTGGGCGGCGTTCCTCGGGGCGGTGCCGCTGGCGCTGCTGGTGGGCTTCGGGATCCGCTTCCTGGTGGCGCTGAGCGCGTTCTGGCTGCTGGACGGCGCGGGCGTGGTGCAGATGGCCTGGCTGGCCGGGTACTTCTGCTCGGGGATGCTGCTGCCGCTGAACGTCTTCCCGGGCGCGCTGGGCGAGGTGGTCCGGGTGCTGCCCTGGTCCTCGCTGCTCCAGGCCCCCGCCGACATCCTGCTGGGGCACGCGGACCCGCTCGGCACCTACGTCTTCCAGGGAGCGTGGGCGGTGGCGCTGCTGGCGGCGGGGCGGCTGGTGCAGTCGGCGGCGACGCGGCGGGTGGTGGTGCAGGGTGGCTGAGCCCACCGCGGACCCGGCCGGCAACCGGCTGGTGGAGGGTCTGCGCGCTTACCGCCTGATCGCCGCGATGTGGATCCGCTCCACGATGGCCTACCGCGCCTCCTTCGTCATGACCACGGCCGGGAGCTTCGTCGCGACCGGACTGGACTTCGTGGCGATCCTGCTGATGTTCTCCCGCGTCGACGCGCTCGGCGGCTACGCGCTGCCCGAGATCGCCTTCCTGTACGGGCTGTCCGCCACCGCTTTCGGTCTCGCCGACCTGGTGATCGGCTCCATGGACCGGCTGGGGCGGCGGGTGCGCGACGGCACCCTCGACACGCTGCTGGTCCGGCCGGCGCCGGTGCTCGCGCAGGTGGCCGCCGACCGGTTCGCGCTGCGCCGGATGGGCCGGGTGACGCAGGGGGCGCTGGTGCTGGGCTGGGCGATGTCACGGCTCGACGTCGACTGGACGCCGCTGAAGCTGCTGCTGATGCCGGTGATGCTGGTCAGCGGCTGCGGGATCTTCTGCGCGGTGTTCGTGGCCGGGGCGGCCTTCCAGTTCGTGGCGCAGGACGCCTCGGAGGTGCAGAACGCGTTCACCTACGGCGGCACCACGCTGCTCCAGTACCCGCCGACGGTGTTCGCCAAGGAGCTGGTGCGCGGGGTGACGTTCGTGCTGCCGCTGGCCTTCGTCAACTGGCTGCCCGCGCTGTACGTGCTGGGGCGGCCGTATCCGCTCGACCTGCCCCGGTGGACCGCGTTCGCGCCGCCGCTGGTCGCGGTGGCGTGCTGCGCGCTGGCGGGGGCGGCCTGGCGGGTGGGGCTGCGGTCGTATCGGAGTACCGGGAACTGACGGGAACTGACGGGAACTTGAAGGGGCGAAGGGGAGAAGGGACGTACAGGCGTATGGCGACGGCGGTGGACGGTGTGGAGGGCAGGGACGGCGTGGACAGTGGGGACGGCGCGGGCGGTGGTCTCATCGAACTCGACCGGGTCGAGAAGGTCTTCGACGTGCGGAAGAAGACCGGGTTCCTGAGGCGCGAGCGGCGGCAGGTGCGGGCGGTCGACTCGATCTCCTTCAGCGTGGCGCGCGGGGAGATGGTCGGCTACATCGGCCCGAACGGCGCGGGCAAGTCGACGACGATCAAGATGCTCACCGGCATCCTGACGCCCAGCGGCGGCCGGCTGCGGGTCGCCGGCATCGACCCCTCCCGCGAGCGGACCCGGCTCGCCCGGCGCATCGGGGTGGTGTTCGGGCAGCGTACGACCCTGTGGTGGGACCTGCCGCTGATCGACTCCTACCGGCTGATGCACCGCATGTACCGGATTCCCGACGCCCGTTACCGCGAGAACCTCGACCGCTGCGTCGAACTCCTCGAACTCGGCGAGCTGTTGGACGTGCCCGTACGGCAACTCTCCCTGGGCCAGCGGATGCGCGGCGACATCGCGGCGGCCCTGCTGCACGACCCGGAGGTCCTCTACCTGGACGAGCCGACCATCGGCCTGGACGTCATCAGCAAGGCCAGGGTCCGTGAGTTCCTGCGCGACCTGAACGCCGAACGCGGTACGACGGTGCTGCTGACCACGCACGACCTTCAGGACATCGAGCAGCTGTGCTCGCGGGTGATGGTCATCGACCACGGGCGCCTGATGTACGACGGCCCCCTCACCGGCCTGCATGAGGCGGGCGAGAGCGAACGCACCCTCGTGGTCGACCTGGAGCGCGAGCTGCCACCGATCGAGCTGCCGTCCGCGCGCGTGGTGCGGGTCGAGGGGCCCCGGCAGTGGCTGGCCTTCCCGGCGGCCGAGTCGGCGGCGCCCCTGGTGGCGCGGATCGCGGCGGAGTACCCGCTGGTGGACCTGTCGGTGCGGGAGCCCGACATCGAGGCGGTCATCGCGAGGATGTACGCCGAGAAAGCGGTCTCGTAGGCTGCTGCCATGACGGAGGACCTGCCGGAGCTTCGCGCTTCCGACGCCGATCGTGAACGAGTCGTCGAACATCTGCGGGACGCCCTCGCCGAGGGGCGGCTCGACATGACCGAGTTCGAGGAGCGGCTGGAGGCGGCGTACCAGGCGCGCACGTACGGCGAACTCGCGCCGCTCACCCGGGACCTGCCCGTGCCCGGGGTGGTCGCCCCGGCGGTGAACATGGTCAAGCAGCCTGTGCAGGACGGAAGTTGGGCGTCGCGGGTGGTCGGCGGCGAGGGGTCCTCGTCGTGGGCCGTCGCCATCATGGGCGGGTTCGAGCGCAAGGGGCGCTGGACCGTGCCCAAGCGGTTCGACTGCTTCACCTTCTGGGGCGGCGGCGGCATCGACCTGCGCGACGCCAACTTCGCCGACCACGAGGTCGTGATCAACTGTGTGGCGATCATGGGCGGTGTGGACGTGATCGTGCCGCCCGGCGTCGAGGTGGTGGTGCGCGGCATCGGCATCATGGGCGGCTTCGACCACCGCGAGGACGGCGCGCACAGCGAGCCGGGCGCCCCGCGCGTGATCGTGACCGGTCTGGCCTTCTGGGGCGGCGTGGGGGTCAGGCGGAAGCCCACCGAAGCGGAACGGCGCCGCCTGAAGGAGCAGCGCCGCCAGGAGAAGCTGGAGCGCAAGGCGGAACGCCGCAGGCTCGAGTAGCCGCGGCACCCCCTGCCACGGCGCGGCCTACAGCTGTGCCTGCCCCGCCTTCTTCAGCAGCCTCAGCTCGAACACCTCGGCCATCTCCTGGTACCCCAGGTCACTGGGATGCAGATGGTCCCCGGAGTCGTACCCGCCCCGCAGTCGCCGGGGAGCGTAGGGGTCCCGCAGCGCCCTGTCGAAGTCGACCACCGCGTCGAACACCCGCCCGCTGCGGATCTCCGCGTTGACCTGCTGCCGTACCGCGTCCCGCGCGGGCGTGTACCCGCGGTGCCCCTCGAACGGCATCAGCGTCGCCCCGACGACCTTCAGCCCGCGCGCGTGCGCCCGCGTCACCAGCGTGCGCAGCCCGCGGGCGATCTGCTGCGGGTCGGCGAGCCGCGGATTGCGCAGGATGTCGTTGACGCCGAGCTCGATGACGACGACCTTGGCACCGGTCCGCTCCAGCACGTCCCGCTCGAACCGGCTCAGCCCGCTGGGGTTGTCCGCGGGCCGCCCGAGCCGGTCGGCCAGCACCTGGTTGCCGCTGATGCCCTCGTTGACGACGCTGTAGCGCGGCACGTCCCGGTCCTCCTCGACCGCCGCCCACAGCCGGCCGGACAGGACGTCGGTCCAGCGGCGGTCGGCGCCGACGGTGGAGGTGACGCCGTCGGTGATCGAGTCGCCGAGGACCACGACCGTCCCCTCGGCCTCGTCGCTCAGCACGTCCAGCGCGGTCAGATAGCGCCAGACCGTCGTCCGCTCCGTGTACGGCGCTCCGGTCACGTCCTCGGTGCGGTCGCCCCGGGCGACGTAGGAGATCTGGCGGGCGTACGGGTGGTAGGTGACCGGGCCCGACGGAGTGGGGGAGTAGGTGGTGACCAGGACGTCGCCGCCCCGCGGTACGGCGATGCGCACGGAGTCGCTCATCACGTGCCCGCCGGCCGGTACGACGACCGAGGGGGCGCCGGCGAAGGTGAGCCGTCGCATGGTGCGCGTGGCGGCGGCCGCGGTGGCGTCACCGGCGGCGACGGCGATCGAGGCGTGGGTGACGTACAGCGGCGCCTGACCGTAGAGATTGGACAGCGTGATCCGGGCACTCGTCCCGGCGACGCTCGTGTGCACGACGTTGCGCACCGAGCGGCCCGCCATGCCGTTGAGCGCCGTGCCGGGTTCGGCGGCGGCCGGAGAGGTGGCCCAGGTGGCGACCCAGGTGCCGGAGGAGGCCGGGGCGGCGGAATGGCCCGACGCACGGCCGGTGGCCGGCGCGTCGGCCAGGCGGCCGGTGCCGGAGGCGATCCCGGCGTAGATGGCGGCGGAAACGACGACGATCAGTGCGACGATCGCGGTCAGCAGGGCGTAACCGTGGCGTCTGGTCATGGGGGTGATGCTCTCCTCGGGCGACGCCGGCCGGAGCCCCGGCACTCCGATCCGATGGGCACATGGTGGGTCATGAGCCCGGGGAGAATTGGCTGGATCCTGCCGAACCCCCCTCCGGACAGACGCCGGGAACTCTTGTTCCGTTCCGGGAGTCGGTCAGGAAGGGACAATTGTGCGCGGGATCACCGAACGGGTGGAGTGGATGGAACAGACGACACAGGCGGGCCGGGGAACGGCGGACGCCGTCTCCCAGCGCGCGATGACCGTGTTCAGCCCCGCCGACGAGGAGCGGCGCCGCGGGGTGCGCCGCATGAAGCTGACCGCCACCGGGATGCTGCTGTTCGTCGCCGTGGTGTACGTGCTCGCCAAGTGGGGCGAGCATGCGGGCGCCGGTACCTGGACGGCGTACGTCGCCGCGGCCGCCGAGGCCGGCATGGTCGGCGCGCTCGCCGACTGGTTCGCGGTCACCGCCCTCTTCCGCCACCCCCTCGGCCTGCCCATCCCGCACACCGCGATCATCCCGACCAAGAAGGACCAGCTCGGCATCTCGCTGGGCGAGTTCGTCGGCGAGAACTTCCTCTCCGAGGACGTCGTACGGCAGCGGCTGCGCGCCGTCGGCATCGGCAGCCGCCTCGGCGCCTGGCTCGCCCAGCCGGAGCACGCGGACCGGGTGACCGCGGAACTGGCCACCGCGCTGCGCGGCGCCCTGACCGTGCTGCGCGACTCCGACGTCCAGGCCGTCGTCGGCGAGGCGATCACCCGCAGAGCCAACACGCAGGAGATCGCGCCCGGCATCGGCAAGCTGCTGGAGAAGGTCGTCGCCGACGGCGGCCACAAGCGGGTCGTCGACCTGGTCGTCTCCCGCGCGCACGACTGGCTGGTGCTGCACAGCGACTCCGTGATGGACGCCGTGCAGGGCGGCGCGCCCGGCTGGACGCCGAGGTTCGTCGACAGGAAGGTCGGCGAGCGGGTCTACAAGGAGCTGCTGCGCTTCATCACCGAGATGCGGGACATGCCCTCGCACCCGGCGCGCGGCGCGCTCGACCGCTTCCTCACCGACTTCGCCACCGACCTCCAGTCCGACACCGACACACGCGCGCGTATCGAGCGGCTCAAGGGCGAGGTGCTGCGTCGCGGCGAGGTCCAGGATCTGATCGCCTCCGCCTGGACGGCCGTACGATCCATGATCGTGGCGGCGGCCGAGGACGAGCGCAGCGAGCTGCGCCTGCGGGTCCGCGCCTCGCTGCTGTCCCTTGGCGCCCGGATGGCCGAGGACTCCAAGGCGCAGGGCAAGGTCGACTCCTGGGTCGAGGGCGCGGCGGTCTACGTGGTGACGACCTACCGCAAGGAGATCACCTCCCTGATCACCGACACCGTCGCCGGCTGGGACGCCGAGCACACCACCCGCAAGATCGAGGCCCACATCGGCCGCGACCTCCAGTTCATCCGCATCAACGGCACGGTGGTGGGCTCCATGGCGGGAGTGGTGATCTACGCGGTGACACGGGCGATGGGGGCGTAGGCCTCCGGCGGTCGGACGGGATGCCGGGGCCTGGCGTGTCCGGGGGACCCCCGGCCCTGTCGTGGCTGGCGGACGGGGCGGGCTTTGGGGCGGGGTGTCCTTGGGCAGGACGGGCATTTGGGTGGGGCCGGGCTCTTGGGATGGGACGGGTCCATGGGCCGGGCGGGGCCTGCGGGCGGGACGGGCTTTTGGCTGGGGCGGGTCCTTGGCGGGGCGGGCCCTTGGGCCGGTCGGCCGTCCGCCGAGCGTGATCCACGCGGTTCGGGGGAACCCGCATGACGTTCCGCTCGTCGTGGAGGGAGCCCATGGCCACCGCCGAGGCCGAGACCGGCCGTACCGTGACCACCGACATCCCCGCCCGCCTGGACCGCCTTCCGTGGTCGCGCTGGCACTGGACGATCGTCGTCGGTCTCGGCACCGTGTGGATCCTCGACGGTCTGGAGGTCACGGTCGTCGGCAACATCGCCAGCCGCCTGTCCGAGCCCGGCAGCGGCCTGTCGATCAGCTCCGCACAGGTCACGGGCACCGCGGCCGCCCTCTATGTGGCGGGCGCCTGCGTCGGCGCCCTCTTCTGGGGCCGTCTGACCGACCGCTACGGCCGCAAGAAGCTCTTCATGATCACCCTCGCGGTGTATCTGGCGGCCACCGCCCTGACCGCGGTCTCCTTCGAGGCCTGGTGGTTCTTCCTCTTCCGTTTCCTGACCGGTTTCGGCATCGGCGGCGAGTACGCGGCCATCAACTCCGCGATCGACGAACTGATCCCCGCCGCCTACCGCGGGCGCGTCGACCTGATCATCAACGGCAGCTTCTGGTTGGGCGCCGTCGGCGGCTCCCTGCTGTCGATCCTCGCCCTGAACACCGGCATCCTGGCCGCCGACCTGGGCTGGCGGCTGACGTTCGCGCTCGGCGCGGTCCTCGCCCTGGTGATCCTCCTCGTCCGCAGGCACGTCCCGGAGAGCCCGCGCTGGCTGCTGATCCACGGCAGGGACCGGGAGGCGGAGGAGGTGGTGACCGATATCGAACGCCGGATCGAATCCGAGCGGGACGAGCCGCTGCCCGAGCCGCACGGCCGGATCACCATCCACCAGCGCCGCAGCGTGAGCTTCGTCGAGATCGCCCGCACGGTCTTCGCCGACTACCGCAGGCGCGCCGTCCTCGGCTTCTCCCTCTTCATCGGCCAGGCCTTCCTCTACAACGCCATCACCTTCGGCTTCGGCGCGATCCTGACCAGGTTCTTCCACGTCCCCTCGGACCACACCGGCTACTACTTCGCTGTCATCGCGGCGGGCAACTTCCTGGGCCCGCTGCTGCTGGGCCGCCTCTTCGACACGGTCGGCCGCCGGGTGATGATCTCCTCCACCTACCTGCTGTCCGGCCTGCTCCTGTTCGGCACGGCCTGGCTGTTCGGCCGCGGCACGCTGAGCGCCGGCACGCTCACGGCCTGCTGGTGCGTGGTGCTGTTCTTCGCCTCGGCGGGCGCCTCCAGCGCCTACCTGACGGTCTCCGAGATCTTCCCGATGGAGACCCGGGCGATGTCCATCGCCTTCTTCTACGCCCTCGGCACCGCGGCCGGCGGCATCAGCGGCCCGCTCCTCTTCGCCGACCTCACCAGCACCGGCAGGGTCGGTGACACGGTCCTCGCGTTCCGGATCGGCGCCGCCCTGATGTGCGCGGCGGGCCTGGTCGCCGCCTTCCTCGCGGTCAAGGCCGAACGCCGCTCCCTGGAGGACATCGCCACACCGCTGACGGCGGTGAAGACACCGGAGGCGTTGCCCTAGCCGTGCGGCTGCCGAGGACCAGCCGCACGGGTGGCTGCCGCGGACCAGCCGCCGAGGGTCAGTCGCCGTAGAAGTACCGCGTGCCCTTCTCGATGAAGTGGGAGGCGTAGGCCCGGCCGAGGACGGGCTTGCCGCGGTACATGCCCACGTAGCGCTGCCCGCTGTCGACCACCACCGGCCGCGCCATGCAGGCGAACTCGTTGCGCTGCTGCTCCTCCGCCCACCGCACGGCGGCCGGGTCGACGTTCTCGCTGACCAGGACCGGGAAGGCGGCGACCCCGGTCTGGAGGCCCACGGGCAGCCCGCCCTTGGTGTCCTTGGCGTACTTCAGGACTCCGTAGGTGAAGCCCCTGATGGCCTCCACGGTGATCTCGGGGACCGCCGCGGCCACCGTGAACAGATGCAGATTCGTGGCCATCCAGCGCATCCGGAAGTCGGAACGGCGTCCCACGAGCACGGGCATCCCCTGCCAGTCCTCCCACCGGGTGCCGCAACCGTCGGCCCGCAGCTGGCTCTCCAGGGCGGCGAGGTAGGCTCCCGCCCCCGACTGCTGCTGCCCGAACCCCTGTTCATACATGAGCGGGATCCTATGCCCGCCGTGACGCCGCCCGTCAGGCTCCCGTCGTGGAGCCCGGCCTGACGATCATCAGCACCGTCACGGCGGCCCACAGCAGGTTGAACTGGCCGGTGAACATGGCGAGCCGAACGGTGGCCCTGGGGGTGAGGGTGGGGGCGGCGGCCGTAGCGGTGGTGACGGCGGTGGTGGTCGTGGCGGCGTCACCGCCCCCACCGACGGTGCTCTCTGCCACCTGCCGTTCCTCCAAGGCCTCGGCTATGGCGGTCTGCCGGGGCAGCACCAGCGCGACGAGGACGACGGCGGCGAGCGCGGTGAGGACGATCGACACGATCAGCCAGGTGTCGCCGAGCACGCCCATGTTCTTGGCCGTGGCGAACCCGAACACCGGGACGGCGACCCCGACGACGGCGTAGACCCGGCAGATGCGCAGCAGCAGCCGCACGGTCTCCACCGCCCGCGGGTCCTCGGGCGCGGTCAGCGCCCTGCGCGCGGCGGGCGGGAACATGCTGGCGGCGACGGTGACGGGCCCGATGGCGACGATCGCGGCCAGGACGTGCACGGCGAGAAGGAACTTGGTCACGCCCCGACGCTAGACACCGCTCCGATCTTGAAGAAGTGGCGAGAGTGACAGGGATCAACGGATTCCCGCCACCACCCCCGACGCGGACGATCGGCGGCCCTGCCCACCCCTCCGGGGCCGGGGACTAGCGGGCGTCCCGCCGGTCGGCGACGGCCCAGGAGGCGAGGGCGACCGCGCCCGCGACGGTGAACACGGACGGCCAGGCGCCCACCTTCTTGGCCAGCGGATGCGACCCGGCGAAGGCGGCGGTGAGCGCGCCTGCCGCCTTCCCGCCGGCCCGCTGCTGCCACTGCCACGCGGACGCGGCCCCGGCGACCGCCAGCACGGCCCCGCCCAACTCCCGCTTCCCGGTCCACCGGGCCACGCCGTACCCACCGACGAGCCCACTCGCGGCGACCACTGCCGCAGGAACCCTGACCATCGCTGCCTCCCGCACTCGTAGGACAAACCAGGCTAACCCGCACGTCAGGCGGCGGACCGACGGGGTCTGCCGTCCCCGTCGAGGGGTGAGACGCAGGTCACATCAATTGCCCCGGCGGGTCCGTCACACATCGCGGACCGGCTTCGTCGTAGGTATGGAAGCGAAACCAAGCGAAGCAGCACGAAGCAGAACGAACCACTACAAGGAGTCCAGGATGGAAGCCCGTCTCAACCTCTTCGGCAACGCCCTCGCGGCCAAGTTCCTCCGCCAGATCAACGCCGCGGGCAAGACCGTGTCGGACTCGCCTCTCCCGGCCTCGACCCAGGAACTGGTGAAGATCCGCGCCAGCCAGATCAACGGCTGCGGCTTCTGCCTCGACATGCACACCAAGGACGCCGCCCACGCCGGCGAGACGGCCGTACGCCTCAACATGATCGCCGCCTGGCGCGAGGCCAAGGTCTTCACCGAGGCCGAGCGCGCCGCCCTGGAACTGGCGGAGCAGGGCACCCGCATCGCCGACGCCGCGGGCGGCGTCACCGACGAGGCCTGGGCCAACGCCGCCAAGCACTACGACGAGGACCAACTGGCGGCCCTGGTCACCCTCATCGCCATGATCAACGCCTACAACCGCCTGAACGTCATCGTCCAGCAGCCCGCGGGCGACTACGAACCGGGCATGTTCGGCTGACCCGGGACCTGGCACCCCGTCGACCGCGACGGCCCTCTCGTCGACCTCAACGGCCGCCCGAGGACCCGTCGAGCCGGCCTGAGATCCTTTCCCCATGACCACACCACCAGACGGACTGCCCCGTTACCGGGTCCTGACCGGCCCGGACGACGCCTCGTTCTGCCGGCGCGTGAGCGAGGCGCTCGACCTTGGGTACCGACTCCACGAAGGCCCGGCCCTCACCTTCGACGGCGAGAACGTCGTCGTCGCCCAGGCGGTGGTCTGGCCGACGGGGCCGGAGGAGCGGGGATAGGGACGGTGGCCGCACGGTCCGGGCGAGCCTTGAGCGACGGCCGGGCCGTGTGCGGTTGTCAGGGTGTCAGCTCTTCAGACGCGGATCGGACTGCCTTGTCCTTGTGGCGCTGGTGATGGGCGTCGGTGAGGGGTCCTGTCGGTAGAAGATGTCGATGTCCACCTCTTCGCCGCCGACGGTCAGGGTGTCCCAGGCTCCGCTCGCGAGCAGGGTGCGGACGGTTTCGGGCTTCAGTTTCCGCAGGTGGTCGCGGAGGGTCGCGTCGTCCGGCATACCCGGGACCCGCGGTGAGAGGCGGCCGCGGATCTCCCGCAGCCGGTCCATGAAGGCGTCGATGTCCGCCTCGTTCCCCTTGTCCGCCGCGCCGTCCGAAGCCTCCGACGACGCCGCCTCGATGCTCTGCGCGATCGTGTCCTTGATCGCGCAGGTGTCGCCGTGTTCGTCGGTGGTCACCATCGCGTTCCAGGCACGGCTCTTGTGCCGGTACTGGAGCATCGACATCGCCGCCTCGTGACGGACGAAGTCGGCGTCGCGGAAGGCCTTCCCCCGCCAGGCGTTGCTGAGGGAGCGTGCGAGCGAAATGGCCGACGCGAGTCCGCTGTTGAGCCCGCGCCCCGGCCAGAAGTGGATCGCGTTGGCGGCGTCCCCGAGCAGGAAGCCGTACGTTCCCAGGGTGTTGGACGTCGTGGAGTGGAGCCGGGCGGTGAAGCGCGGCCGCTGCACCATGTCCAGGCGGAACCCGGTGACGGCGCTCAGGTTCTTCTCGGTGACGCCGAAGAGGACCAGGCCCTCCAGTACGCGCTTCCACAGGGCCGAACCCTTGACCAGGGCAGGCAGGAACAGCGTGCCGTGGGTCGAGCAGCGGAAGTCCCCTTCCTCGTTGCGGCCCATGAGACAGGGCCGCGAGGCGACACACTGCTCGAACACGTGCCGGACAGGGTCGACCCCGATCACCTCCTGCGCCTCGGCGTCGGTGAGGCGCATGTTCAGGAAGCCCTCGCCACGCAGGGAGTTCAGGAGGAAGCGGTTCTGGGCCACCGTCAGCAGGACGGCCATGGGGTCCGGCAGGTCGGACTTCACCCGCAGCCCCAGCACGACGTCCTGGACGTGCTGCCCCTTCAGGGAGTAGATCGACGCGTCGGGGGCGCCGAACTTGTCGCTGAGGTGGTCCCGGGTCCGTGAGCGACCGCCCTCGCAGATGGCGAGCACATGGTCCTTGACCACCGACTCACGCTGCTCGGTCGCGTCGAAGCGGGTGGGAACGAGCCGGATCCGGTCGGATTTCTCGTTGGCCATCTCCAGGAGGACGTCCTCGACGTAGGCGATCCGGACGTTCCGCGGGCCGTAGCCCTGCACGGAGTCCGGCCCGGCCGGCCACATCTCGGTGTACGCATCGGCGCCGAACAAGCGTTCCTGGACCTTCTCGGGGAGATTCAGGTACTGGCGGCTCTGGACCGTCACGACCTGCTGCCGCCGGACATTGCCCTGCGTCTCGTTCTTCCAGACGACCCGCGAGCCGTCCTGGGTCCAGCGGCCGTCGTAGACGGTGATGGCCACGCGCCGCCCCATCAGCTGCTCCAGCAGCAGGGCGAAGCTCAGCCCCACGGGACCGCCGCCCGACACGGTGACGTTCAGGGCCGGGCCCGGCGCGGCGGCCGCGAGCGGGTTCGGGACATCCGTGATCGTCTCCATCGCCTCGGGGATCTCGAAGCAGAAGACCTCGTCGCCGATCGTGATCTCGTCCCCGGACGCGAGGACGTGGGACGTCACCTGCCTCCCGTTGACCAGCGTCCCGTTGCGGCTTCCCCGGTCGTACAGGACGTAGCGGTCGGCCTCCCGCAGCACCTCCGCATGCAGACGCGAGGCCCGCCCGCTGGCGATCACGACACTGCTGTCACCGCTGCGGCCGAAGGTGACCGGAGTGGCGCCGACAGAGAACCGCCGCCCGGCCAGGGGCCCCACACGCCCGGTGATCGAAGCCGGCATGGCCACTCCCCCCTTGGAACTGTCTGTACTGGCCCCCGGCCGGCCGCGGTCATCACGCCGGCCGACTCAACCCGCTGTGCTGCTCCTCGGAACGTCCTACGCAGACGTCCGGCCCATCAACTCCGAGCGGACGCATGCCCTTTCCCCGGCATGCCCCACCCCGAAATTCGACAGCTCGACACAGCCAGCCATGGTCCCCCCACGCCCGTTGCCCCAGCCCCCAACAGGTGGGTTCCAGGTTCGCGCCACGATCGCCTCCGCGCAAGGCCGTAAGGCGGGAAGGTGCAGATCAGGTGTGGTGTGGCGGGAGGGGTGCGGGGGAACTCAGGTGTCAGCGCGATGAGTGTTGAGAGCAGCGGCACGATTGCCGGATGGGGCCGGTCCGTTGCGACGCTACGTCCGCCTCAAGGTGTCCGGAGCAGGCTCTGCGTCGCACTCGGCCGGCGGGCTCAGCAGTTGGGCGATGTCGCGGACGGCGACGACCTGCCCATTGCTCGCCTCCAGGCCCTGGGCCGCGAAGAAGGCGAGGTTGACGCTGAACAGGGCCATGCGGATGCGCAGTGTCTCCTCAAGGGCGTGGGTAGCGCAGAAGACGATCCACGTTCTGTGCGCATCCGAGGTCAACGCGGCGGCCCGGGGCTCTCGCGTTCGCCGTTCAGGACGTGATCAGAAAGGGCCCCGACGATCCGGGAGAGCCCCAGGACGAGAAGGTCTGGGCCCACATCCGTCCAAGCCGACGGGTGTTCTTCGATGTCGTGCGCGACGATCTGAGGTGAGAACGGGTCTGGTGGGAGGGTGGCCGCCGGGTACTGCCCGCAGAGGCGGCGAACCAACCCTGAGTTGTCCACACCCAAGTCGCGCGCCAGCCGTCGCGCGGTCGGTATCCCCGAACCGCTCGTTGACCTACTTCGGGCGCATCTCAAGGCGCAGGTAGCGGAGCGAACCGAGGCCGGGAAGCGCTGAGAGGAGAACGGCTTGGTCTTCCCGGATGAGCGCGGCCGAAGCCCGTCGTACCGCCGGGACTGGGTTGAGTGGAAGGCTCTTCCAATGGGCCTCATGGGGTGGTCGACCACGGCCATGGCCGCGCGGTACCAGCCCATGGTGGATGCCGTGCGGGCCGACAGCGCGAGGCAGGTGGACGGTCTGACAACGCGCTTCGGCTGGGGGACGACGGTGGCGAGGGCTTGCCCTAACCCCGGTTATTCAGCGGAATTGGTCGGGCTGACGCCCTGACAGCAGAAAGGTGCCGCTGACCTGTGAGGATGCGAGTGTCTAGATCGTATCCGGTGCAGAAGTCAGGACACCTTTCTGGTGAGCGAGCGTACAGGGTGGGATCGTCGGCTGTCCGTGGCA